>JAUSBB010000098.1 GCA_030652245.1 Rhodocyclaceae bacterium
GCCACGGAATGCTCTGCCGACGCCACCTTCGATAGGTAATGCTGCCTCGCCTCAAGCGGACCACCATCAAAAACGACCGCGCCTTTATCGAGCACCAACCCTCGATTGCATAAGGCCAGCATCGCGTCCATGTTATGGGTAACAAACAGAATTGTCCTCCCGGAATTGCTCAACTCTTCCATACGACCGAGGCATTTCTTCTGGAACTGAGCGTCGCCAACCGCCAGCACCTCATCAACGACGAGCACATCGGGCTCTAGGTGAGCAGCCACGGCAAAAGCCAGACGAACATACATCCCCGATGAATATCGCTTTACCGGCGTATCGAGAAAGCGCTCGACTTCCGCAAACGCGACAATCTGGTCAAACTTTTGTCTTACCTCGCTCGCTCGCATGCCAAGAATGGCGCCATTCAGGAAGATGTTCTCTCTACCTGATAACTCCGGATGGAATCCGGTGCCCACCTCGAGCAGGCTGGATACGCGCCCACGGATTTCTACTCTGCCTTCAGTCGGATCGGTAATCCGGCTCAGAATCTTGAGCAGGGTCGACTTGCCGGCGCCATTTCTGCCGATGATGCCCAAGCGATCGCCGCGTCCAACGGTAAAACTCACATCCTTCAGGGCCCAAAAGTTTTCCGTTGTCTCGCTGCGCGCGAGGGTGTTTCTGCCAAAAGGCTTCCTCAGGATATTTGCAGCCACCACCGCTATCTCATCACGCAGCGACCTATAACGCTGAGCGTTGTGGCGAATGAGATATCGTTTGGATAAGCCTTCAACCGAAATTATATTGTTCATGGGCATCATCAAATGACATCTGCGATTCCACGCTCAAATCGCCGGAAAAACCAAACGCCCGAACCCAGCAAAATCGCTGAAATAGATATGGAAATTAATTGCACGTCCCACCGGATTAAAAAAGCATCACCAAGCACAGCCCAGCGGAATCCATCAATAACACCCACCATTGGATTCAGCGCATAAACAAGTCGCCACTTTTCTGGCACAACGGTACTCGAGAATCCTACAGGAGACAAATACAGTCCAAACTGGACAATAAATGGAACTATGAATTGAAAGTCACGGTAACGAACGTTAAGTGCAGAAAAAAATAGTCCAATACCGCCGGCAGCAGCAAAAGCCACTGTTATAAATATGGGAATGCTTAACAGCCTCCACGTAGGCATGAAGCCGAAATAGAGCAGCATAATGACCAGCAATACCATGCCTATAGCGAAGTCCATTGCGGCGACGAGAATGCTGCTCAATGGAACCAGGATGCGCGGAAAATATACCTTGGATACCAAATTTGCATTGGCCACCAGACTGCTGCTACTCTCGGTGACCGATGATGAAAAGAAAAACCACGGGATCATTCCGGTAAACACCAGCAGGCTATAGGGAACGCCTTCAGAAGGCAGTTTTGCGATTTTCCCGAAGATCAACGTGAATACAAGCATTGTGAGCAGTGGTCGGAGCACTGCCCATAGGATGCCGATAACAGTCTGCTTGTACCGAACCGAAACATCGCGCCGCGCAAGCACCCAGAACAGATCGCGGTACTGGAATACATCCCTCCAGTAGTGTTTATCAGTTTTCCCGGGTTCCAAGACAACAACTGTCTGTGTCATGCGCCCATTCCATCCAAACGCTTGGGCTTATGTGCAACCACGTTTAAAGACAAAAATCGACCGAACGGCTCCTTGGCTAGGGAAGCATCAATCACACCGGGAACGAAATGCGGCTCGTGGGGATATTCGGCTATCTGCGTATATCCAATTTCTTCGAGTAGATGGCGCATCCAGCAAAAGTTGAAGCCCGTCTTGTGAAAGTCGTACGGGTCGCCTTGCCCGCCATATAGCAACCCGATCCATGGCGAGTGACCCGGCGTCTGAAAATGCTGCCAGTTGTCCGTGTAGATTTTGACGATCCGATCGATGTCAGGCACGGAAATTCGGAGTTCACCGCCCGGCGCCAGCACATCGAACCATCGGCGCAGAACACGCACGGCTTCATCGTGAGAAAAATGCTCGAGCACGTGGCATGCGTAAATGAGTTCTATCGAGTTGTCCGCAAAGTTGTCGAGCTTGGATATATCCGAAACGACATCGACTGCCGATGTGGTGAGGATATCGACGTTGCAGAAACCGGGGAGTCGGATATTGCCGCAACCGAGATGGAGCCACTTGGCATCCCCGGGATTCATCTTGGGTATGCTCTTGCGCAATAGCATCCTTGTGCGGCCGATTGCGCTGCGAACCAGCCTTTTCAGTCTTTTCATTACACCCCACCTTTTCTATTCGTGATAATCCATGGCCTTATAGCCATGCTTCTTGATGAGTTCGTCGCGTTCGGCGGCTTTCAGATCCTCGCGGACCATTTCGGCGACGAGTTCGTCGAAGCTGATCTTCGGCGTCCAGCCAAGCTTTTCTTTGGCCTTGGTCGGATCACCGAGCAGGGTTTCGACTTCGGTGGGGCGAAAGTAGCGCGGATCGACAGCGACGATGCATTTGCCGCTGGTGTCATAGCCCTTTTCGTCCTTGCCCTGCCCTTCCCAGCGGATTTTCATGCCGAGTTCCTTGGCGGCGGCATTGACGAAGTCGCGCACGCTGTATTGCACGCCGGTGGCGATGACGAAGTCTTCGGGCTTTTCTTGCTGGAGCATCAGCCATTGCATTTCGACGTAGTCTTTGGCGTGGCCCCAGTCGCGCTTTGCGTCCATGTTGCCGAGGTAAAGGCAGTCTTGCAGGCCGAGCTTGATCCGGGCGAGCGCTCTCGTGATCTTGCGGGTGACGAAGGTTTCGCCGCGCACGGGGCTTTCGTGGTTGAAGAGGATGCCATTACAGGCATACATGCCGTACGCTTCGCGGTAGTTGACGGTGATCAAGTAGCCGTAGAGTTTGGCGACGGCGTAGGGGCTTCTGGGGTAGAAGGGGGTTGTTTCTTTCTGGGGGGTTTCTTGTACGAGGCCGTAGAGTTCGCTGGTGCTGGCCTGGTAGAAGCGAGTTTTCTTTTCGAGGCCGAGGATGCGGATGGCTTCGAGGACGCGCAGCACGCCGAGGGCGTCGGAGTTGGCGGTGTATTCGGGTTCTTCGAAGCTGACCGCCACATGACTCTGGGCGGCGAGGTTGTAGATTTCGTCGGGCTGGACTTGCTGGATGATGCGGATCAGCGATGACGAGTCGGTCATGTCGCCATGGTGGAGGAAGAAGCGCACGCCCTTCTCGTGACGATCCTGATACAGATGGTCGATGCGGTCGGTGTTGAAGAGACTGGTGCGGCGCTTGAGGCCATGCACTTCATAGCCTTTGCCCAGCAGGAACTCGGCAAGATAGGCGCCGTCCTGGCCGGTGATGCCGGTGATGAGGGCGGTTTTATTTGGTTGGGTCATGATCTCAATTACTCACTATTCAGGGAGAGAAAGTCGGCGCTGACGGGACGGCGCCTATCTGCAGGAGGGCGATATGGAATTCAATTCTGTTGCTGTCTTTAAGTTGCTGCAGACAGCGTTCTATTTTTTTGAGCAGTGTTCAAGGCTATCGCCAAAGCCAGTACGCTTAAGCCTTCGAACGCACAAAACTGGGTCAGCCGCGATTAACAGTTCCATGGTTACGGGTTGCGCGCGCGAAATCATCGACAAAATGCCCGGGGCTGGGCAGCACATTCAGTGCGGTTGCACAGTAATTCAGAAACCGGTCGGCGGCGCTATACAGCACGGGAATCAGGGTGTGCAACGAATTGAAGTGTTCGGCGATTTCGGCGTATTCCGTTTCGTAATCGTGGGCGGCCAGGTTTCTTGCGGCCCGGCACAGTTGCCACGCAGCAACCGAGTCGATCACCCCGATCTTTTCGTAGAACGCCAGTACCTTGAGAAAGGTCTCGCCCGGTTCGCCGGCCAACAGGCCGGCATGGCGCATGGCCGCACCAAGGGTATCTTGCAGCTTGGCGAAGCGCTCATTGATGGCGGCGAGAGCTTCGAATAGTTCTACGTCTTTTTGGTGCTCGTTCAGGAAATCGCCCGTCAATGGCCACGTCAGGCGGCGATTGGAAGCTGCCAGAAAATATATGCAGCGTTGAATCGCTTCCAGCAGGCCTGAAAGATGCAGGCGTTCGTTTTCCAGGGCATGCGCCGTCATGCCGATTGACCCAACAGCCTCACGGCGCGAGCACGTGCCAGGTTCTGGAACGGCGTGGCGGGCGCGGTGCTTCCGCGCGCGACGATATCTACCGGCAGACCAACCCGGTTTTCCAGGGTTGCCTTGATGCGCGCCCGTTCGATTAACGTCAGGGGAGTAGTCGTTTCGATCAGCAAGTCGATGTCCCCGCCCCGGGCCCGGTCGTCAAGGCGGGAGCCGAACAGATATACCTCCGCCGCTCCATGGGTCAAAGCGGCGACGGTGCGAGTAATCTCGTCAATCTGTTCCTGGGTGAGTCTCATGGTTGGTAGCCCGTCCTGTTGCCGCCAGGCGCGTTCTGCGGCACGGGGCTCATTTTACACCGATACGTCATAGGCCCGGAGCGTCGGCACGAAAAGTCGGCGCTGGCGGGACGGCTCACGAGCCGCGTATCATGAGGATATGTTGGATGTGGCGATACGATAGATCAGGTTAGCCCACCCTTGATGAGCGGTAAGCTTCATAGGTCTTGGCGATGCCGTTGCGCAACGATGTGCTTGCTCGCCAGCCGAGTTGCGCCATGCGCGAAACATCGAGCAGTTTTCTCGGCGTGCCGTCGGGCTTGCTGCTGTCGAAGACGATGTTGCCCTTGAAGCCGACCACATCCATGACCGTTTCGGCCAACTCGCGGATGGTGACATCGGTACCGGTGCCGATGTTGTAGATGCCGTCGCCGATACCTTGCTCCATGAGGAAGACGCAGGCATCGGCCATGTCTTCGACGTAGAGAAACTCGCGCATCGGCTGCCCGGAGCCCCAGACGACGAATTCGTTGTCGCCGCGCTGTTTGGCCTCGTGCGCCTTGCGGATCAGCGCGGGCAGGACGTGGCTGTTGGCCAGGTCGTAGTTGTCGTTGGGGCCGTAAAGGTTGGTGGGCATCACGCTCACGAAGCGGGTGCCATACTGGCGATTCATGCTTTCGCACAGCTTGATGCCGGCGATTTTGGCGATGGCGTAGGGTTCGTTGGTCTGCTCGAGCGGCCCGGTCAGCAGATATTCCTCCCTGATGGGCTGGGGGCAGTCGCGCGGATAGATGCAACTGGAGCCGAGAAAGCACAGATCCTTGACGCCGGCCTGATGCGCGCCGTGGATGATGTGGTTCTGGATGGCGAGATTTTCGTAGATGAAGTCGGCGCGCAGGGTGTTGTTGGCGTGGATGCCGCCCACCTTGGCGGCGGCAAGGAAGATGTAGTCGGGCTTTTCCTGCTGCAGGAAGTCGCGGACGGCGCGCTGATCGAGCAGGTCGAGTTCCTGCCGGGTGCGGGTGAGGAGATTGGCGTAGCCGCCCTGTTGCAGGCGGCGCACGATGGCGGAGCCGACCATGCCGCGATGGCCGGCGACGTAGATTTTGGATTGGGAAGAAATGGGTGAGGGCTGGGTCATGGAGCATTACTTGATCAAAATTGCTCGCGCACGCGCAGGAAACGGGCAAAACGGGGGATGCCCTGGCGGGTGAGTTCGCGATAACGGTAGGTCACTTGAACACCTATGGGTGGCGGATCACGCCGCTCGGCGTCGGTAAATCCGCTGCCCAGCGCGAAGCGGCGGCCATCGGGCATCGCGACCTGCAGGGCGCCGAGCATGCCGGCGTATTTGCCCTTGCCGGGCAGGTGGGCGACGACACGCGCCTCGGAGTCCTGCCACGGCGTGAGCTTCTGCAAGGCGGCGGAGCGGCCCGTTGTGTAATGGGCATCGGCACGATGCAGCATGAGGCCTTCGCCGCCACCCTTGACGACTTCGTCGAGCTTCCTTTTCAGCACCTTGGCATCGGCCAGGCGGAATTGCTCGACCGGCTGCAGCCAGTGCGCGCGGCCGGCGGTCAGCACTTGCAGCTGTTTCACTCTTTCGCTGAAGTTGCCGGGGGCCTCGGGCAGCTCGAACACCTTGTAGCGAACCTGGCGCCACTCGGCATCGTCCGGAATATTCCGGCGCACGATGCCGGAGAGGCGCTCGAAAGTGCCGCGGCCGAGCCACAGTTCGCCGTCGAGGGGGTGCGCCGGCAATGCGGCAAGGAACCATGCCGGCGCCGGGATGAGATTGCCGCTGCGAAAGCGCAGTTGCCGGCCGTCCCAGTAGGCGCGCACGCCGTCGAGCTTTTCGCTGACCCAGTATTGCGAAACGTCGATGCCGCCTTGATAGCGTTCGGCCAGCAGCAGCGCGGGCGCATCCGCCGCCCGGACGAGGCCGGACCACAGCAGCAAAACGGCGGCGAAGGTGGAAAACGCGGCGAGCCGGCGCAGGAACATTACGGCTTCAGACTTTGAAGTAGTCGCGATACCACGCGACGAAGCGCCGCACGCCCTCTTCCACGGGCATCGCCGGGGCGAAGCCGGTGTGGGCACGCAGTTCGGCTGTATCGGCCGAGGTGGCCGGCACGTCGCCGGCCTGCATCGGCAGGAAGTTCTTTTCCGCTGGTTTGCCGAGCGCCTTTTCGAGCGCGGCGATGTAGTCCATCAGCTCGACGGAATCCTGGTTGCCTATGTTGAAGACGCGGTAAGGCGCCCAGCTTGTCGCCGGGTCCGGCGTGTCGACAACGAAGGCCGGGTTCGCCGCGGCCGGGCGGTCGATGACACGCACCGTGCCTTCGGCAATGTCGTCAATGTAGGTGAAGTCGCGGCGCATCTTGCCGTGGTTGAAGATATTGATGGGGCGGTCTTCGAGCATGGCCTGGGTGAAGAGGAACAACGCCATGTCGGGCCGGCCCCAGGGGCCATAGACGGTGAAATAGCGCAAGCCGGTGGTCGGCAGATTAAACAGGTGGCTGTAGGTGTGGGCCATCAGCTCGTTGGCTTTCTTGGTTGCGGCGTAGAGGCTGACCGGGTGGTCGATGTTGTCGTGCTCGGAGAACGGCATCTTGGTGTTGCCGCCATAGACGCTGGAGCTGCTGGCGTAAACCAGATGCTCGACGCCGTTGTGACGGCAGCCTTCGAGCACATTGACGAAACCGACGACGTTGCTGTCGACGTAAGCATGCGGATTTTCGAGCGAATAGCGCACCCCCGCCTGGGCGGCGAGGTTGAGCACCCGCTGCGGCTTTTCCTGTTCGAACACCGCCGCCATGCCGGGGCGGTCGGCGATGTCGAGCAGCACGTGCTTGAAGCCGGGATACTTGGCGAGGCGCGCCAGCCGGGCCTTCTTGAGATTGACGTCGTAGTAGTCGTTGAGGTTGTCGATGCCGACCACCTCGTCGCCGCGGGCCAGCAGGATCTGGGCGACGTGCATGCCGATAAAGCCGGCGGCGCCGGTGATGAGGACTTTCATAACTTGTGACCTTGAAATATATGGTTGTGGATCATGACGCCGTCCCCGATTTACGCGGCGGTACGGCTGACGCCGTCCCGCCAGCGCCGACTTTTGCGAGGAGGGGTGCGAGGTAGCGGCCGGTGTAACTGCCCTGAACAAGCACCACGGTTTCCGGCGTGCCCGTCGCAATGATGCGGCCGCCGCCGTCGCCGCCTTCGGGGCCGAGATCGACGAGCCAGTCGGCGGTTTTGATGACATCTAGGTTGTGCTCGATGACGATGACGGTGTTGCCGTGGTCGCGCAGGCGGTGCAGCACCTTGAGCAGCATCTCGATGTCGGCGAAGTGCAGGCCGGTGGTCGGCTCATCCAGGATGTAGAGGGTGCGGCCGGTGTCGCGCTTGGAGAGTTCCAGCGCCAGCTTGACGCGCTGGGCTTCGCCGCCGGACAGCGTGGTGGCCGACTGACCGAGCTGGATGTAGGTGAGGCCGACGTCGATCAGGGTTTGCAGCTTGCGCGCGACGACCGGCACCGCCGCAAAGAATTCGTGCGCCTGCTCGACGTTCATCTGCAGCACTTCGTAGATGGTCTTGCCCTTGTAGCGCACTTCGAGGGTTTCGCGGTTGTAGCGCTTGCCGTGGCAGACGTCGCAGGGGACGAAGATGTCGGGCAGGAAGTGCATCTCGACCTTGATGAGTCCATCGCCGGAACAGGCCTCGCAGCGGCCGCCCTTGACGTTGAAGCTGAAGCGGCCGGGGCCGTAGCCGCGCTCGCGGGCTTGCGGCACGCCGGCGAAGAGATCGCGTATCGGCGTCAGCATGCCGGTGTAGGTGGCGGGGTTGGAGCGCGGCGTGCGACCGATGGGCGACTGGTCGACGTTGATGACCTTGTCGAAAAATTCAAGGCCGAGAATTTCGCTGTGCGCCGCCGGTTCCAGTGCCGAGCCGTAAAGATGGTGCGCGGTGGCGGCGTAGAGGGTGTCGTTGATGAGCGTGCTCTTGCCCGAGCCCGACACTCCGGTGATGCAGGTGAACAAGCCGACCGGTATATCGAGATCGACGGTTTTCAGGTTATTACCGGTAGCGCCAAGGATCTTCAGGCTGCGCGCCGGATCGGGCGGCGTGCGCTTGTCCGGCACGGCGATTTTCTTGCGGCCCGACAGATAGGCGCCGGTCAATGAATCCGGATTCTTCGCCACTTCGGCCGGCAATCCCTCGGCGACGATGTACCCGCCGTGTTCTCCGGCACCCGGGCCCATGTCGACCA
>JAUSBB010000105.1 GCA_030652245.1 Rhodocyclaceae bacterium
ATGGCGCGGCGATAGAGCGGGGAGAAAATCTTCATGGCGAGTTTGCGGCCGTCGCAGGCACGTTCGCGCGCAAAACGACCGCCGCTGCCGCGGACAGCGGGATTTGCGCAATCGGAATCAGCAAGCCGAAAAACACACCGATGGCAACGCCGAGCGCAACCCCGCGACGCGACCAGTGCCACAGCTTGGGATGGCCGAAGAACGGCGCTAGCCAGCCCAGGTAGCGGTTGGCGGCGAGTTGCTCGCGAGTAGGTGTGCGCGTGCGAAGGCGATCCATCAGCATTGCCAATAGTTACGGCAGGGCAGTCTCAATGCGCACACCGACGCTTCTGTTGGGCTTTTGCGTGATTTTCAGAACGAAGCGCTCGTGGCCTTTTGTGTATTCGTGCGCCTCCGCTTGCTGTGTGGCGGACTGGATGCTCTGGGCAAAGCCTTGCGCGGCGAAGTCCTTGGCGTAGTGGTCGAGCACTGTCGCGTAGTCCGCCTTACCTTCGTATTCAGCCGCCGCCTGCCCGCCTGCCCGCTGCCAATGGGTGCGCATGAGTCCCGGGTAGCGCGCCACCGGCCCTAGTTCCGTGCCAGAGACATCACGTTGCGGCTGTGTTTCCGGCTTGAGGGCGGGCACAAACTCGCCCAGTTTTTCGCGCGCGCCGGGTACGATTATTTCCGCTTGTTCCAGCACCCCGCGCGTCGCACCACGCACCGCCTCGGGCGCAGCGCCCGCCAAGTTCCGGGCCTGCCCCCACAACCCGCCGATCAGCGACACGGCTGCCCAGATCAGGAGAGCGGACAGCACCAGCAGCCCAACGCCGACGGCGACCCAGGTGGTGCGGCGCACTTGAAAAATCCGGGGCGCGAAGTCGGCGGCGTAAGCGAGAAGACCTAGTTTGTTCATGGCGATTCCATTAGTGGGCATTTGCCGCGACTACTCATTGCTGTTCATGAAGCCGAGCAGGTGCAACAGGCTGGTGAAGAGGTTGAAGATCGAGACGAACAGGGTGACGGCGGCCATCACGTAGTTGGTCTCGCCGCCGTGGATGATGTTGCTGGTCTCTCGTCATGTGGGTCTCCAAGGATTGATTCCGATCGATCAGGCTCCGGCCAACAACAGCGTGCTTTGTCGCATCCCGCTCCGGTCGATTTTCACCAGCCGGGACAATTGACGGGAAACACTTTGGTGCAAGCGATCGGTCACGCGATCGATCGCTTGTGCGATGTTGGTACCCAACGCTTCGATGACGACAACTGTGTTGTTGTTCATCCTCAGCACGACGCGGCAAAGTTTATCCACGCCGCCACGTTCCGAACCGTTGATGTCGTCGAGGCGCATGGTGGCATCCTGGATGACATGCGCAAAGCGGGAGAGCGCGACATTCAGCTTGTGCGATGCAAAGCGGCGCAACTTCGATGATCCGGGCAGGCCCTTCACTTGAATTTGAACTTGCATGATTTATCTCCTGGTTGTCGCAGCACCTGCTGCATGGAGCCAATGTAGCGAAGATACCTTATCCGGTATAGTCGTATTATTAGAACAAACAATCCGAGATAACCGTATTAATATTCATCCATGAATCTCAAGCATCTTTACTACTTCTGGAAAGTCGCCAAGCACGGTGGCGTAATCCGTGCCAGCGAGGCGATTCATATCTCGCCGCAAACCCTCAGCGGCCAGATCAAGCTGCTTGAGGAACAGCTTGGAACGGCGCTTTTTAGTCGACAAGGCCGCTCGCTCGAGCTCACGGACGCGGGCAGGCTGGCGCTCGAATATGCCGATGAAATGTTTGCGCTGGGCGCCGAACTCGACCAGGCGATGCGGCAGTATCCGAGGGGGCGGCCGACCGAATTCCGCGTCGGCGTATCCGACGCGCTGCCGAAGTCGCTGGCCTACCGTTTGCTGCGCCCCGCGGTGAGTCTGCCCGAGCCGGTGCGCATCGTCTGCCGCGAATGGCGCCTTGACCGGCTGCTGACGGAACTCGCGCTGCATCGCCTCGATCTGGTGATCTCGGATTCCACTGTGCCATCCAATATCGATGTGCGTGCCTACAGCCACAAGCTCGGAGAATCGGGATTGTCCTTTCTCGCCCATCCCGACCTGGTCCGGCAGGTCGCGGAGCCTTTCCCGCTTTGCCTGAATCAGCTGCCGATCCTGATGCCGGGGGAAGATTCCTCGATGCGGCGCAAGCTGACGGAGTGGCTGGACAAGAAGCGCCTCCGGATCACCGTCGCCGGGGAGTTCGACGATGCGGCGCTGATGGCCGCCTTCGGGCGCGAACGGGTCGGCGTCTTCCCTATCCCCAGCGTATTGGTCGACGAGTACCTGGCCTCCGGCGAATTGCAGTGGATGGGCGACGCCGATCAGGTTCGTATCGAATATTTCGCCTTGTCGGTGCAGCGTCGCCTGACGCATCCCTGCGTGCTCGCAATCACTTCCGGAGCGGATACCAGTTTGCAAAACGCGCCGGAACGGCAAGGCTGACGAATCAAAATCGGCGCTGGCGGGACGGCGTCCGCCGTCAAGGCGCGATGAGCACCGGCAGCTTGCTGGCGTGAATGACTTTCTCGGCCACCGAGCCCAACAGCAGGCTCTCCGTCACGCCGAGGCCGCGGGTGCCGATAACAATGCCGCAACAGCCAAGCCGCGCGGCGGTTCCAATGATTTGCTCGGCGGTTTCACCCATCGCAACGTGCAGTCGCCACGCATGGCCGCCGGCATCGAGTAGCGTGCGCGCCCCTTCGGTCGCAAGCCAGGCGCGGCGCGCCAGTTCCGCCTCTGCGGCTTCCTTGGCCAGCCACGGCTCGACATGGACGAGATGCAAGGCGCAAGCGTTCATCGCCGCAGCTAGGCGCGCGGCCTGGGCGACGGCGCGCAGGGCGTTGTCGGAACGGTCGACGGCAATGAGCCAAGGGTTGATCTCCGGCGCGGCCAGTGGCGGCTGGCTGTCGAAGATGAGGCGGACCAGGCGGCCGTCGGCGTCGCGTTCCGAACCCGTCGGCTCGGGCATCTGGGCAGGGTCGCTCATGCATCTTCTCCTGTGGCAACGGGTTTGGGTTTCGAAAGGGCCAGGCTCGCCACTACCGAAATCAGGATGATGCTGCCGACGATGGCCAGCGACCATTGGATCGGCAGGTGGAACCAGGGCATCGCCAGCATCTTGCCGCCGATGAACACCAGCACGATGGCCAGGCCGTACTTGAGCAGATGAAAACGGTCCGCCATGTCGGCGAGCAGGAAATACAGCGCGCGCAGACCCATGATGGCGAAGATGTTCGACGTGAACACGATGAAGGGATCGGTGGTGACGGCGAAGATCGCCGGGATGCTGTCCACCGCGAACACCACGTCGCTGGCCTCGATCAACACCAGCACGAGAAACATCGGCGTCGCCCAGAGAATGCCGTTCTGGCGCACGAAGAAGGCTTCGCCGTGAAAGCCGGGGGTGATGCGCAGATGCCCGCGCAGCCAGCGCAGCAGCGGGTTTTGTTCGAGGTCGGGTTCGTGCTCGGCGAAGATCAGCATCTTGATGCCGGTAATGACCAGGAAGGCGCCGAAGACATACAGGATCCAGGCGAACTGCGTCACCAGCCAGACGCCGGCCAGGATCATGCCGGCACGCATGACAATGGCGCCGAGCACGCCGTAGAGCAGCACCCGGCGCTGCAATTCCGGCGGCACGGCGAAATAGCCGAAGATCATGACGAAGACGAACATGTTGTCGACCGACAGCGACTGCTCGATCAGGTAGCCGGCGAGGAATTCCAGCGTCTTGCGCTGCGCCACCTCGGCGCCCTGGGTGCCGTTGAGATACCACCAGAGCAAGCCGGCAAAGGCCAGGGCCAGACAGACCCAGGCGATTACCCAGGCCAGCGCCTCCTTGACGGAGACCTTGTGCGATTTGCGGCCGCCGAAGACGAACAGGTCGAGCGCCAGCATGGCGATGACAAAGGCGATGAAACCGGCCCACATCGGGCCGGTGGCGAAACTGTCGGGCGCAAGGGTCATCGTGGTCACTGAATTTAAATCAGGATGCCGCTGCCTTGAGTGCGGCGATGCGCTCTTCGAGGGGTGGATGGGTCATGAACAGGCGCTTGATGCCGCCGCCGCCGCCGCCGGCGATGCCGAAGGCGGCCATCTTGTCGGGCAGCGGCTGCGGATGCAGGGCATTCAGGCGCTCCAGCGCGGCGATCATGTTCCGCCGTCCGGCCAGGCTGGCGCCGCCGTGATCGGCGCGAAACTCGCGCTGGCGCGAGAACCACATGACGATGATCGAGGCGAGGACGCCCAGCACCAGCTCGGCGATGATCATGGTGACGAAGAACGCCGGGCCTTGCCCGCGCTCGTTCTTGAAGATCACCCGGTCCACGGTGTGGCCGATCACCCTGGAGAGGAACATGACGAAGGTATTTACCACGCCCTGGATCAGCGCCATCGTCACCATGTCGCCGTTGGCGGCGTGGGCGACTTCATGGCCCAGCACCGCCTCGGCTTCCGGCCGGGTCATCTGCTGGAGCAGTCCCGTCGACACGGCGATCAGCGAACTGTTTTTGGTCATGCCGGTGGCGAAGGCGTTGACGTCGGGCGAATCGAAAATCCCGACCTCGGGCATCTTGATGCCGGCTGCCGTCGAGTATTTCCGGACGGTTTCCACCAGCCAGAACTCGGTCGAATTCGCCGGCGCCTCGATCACCTGCACGCCCATCGCCTGCTTCGCCGACCATTTGGAGATGGCCAGCGAAATGAACGCACCGCCGAAGCCCATCACCGCCGCAAAGATCAACAGCGAAGTGAGATTCAGTCCCTGGGCCGTGAGATAAGGCTCCACGCCCAGCAGGCGCATGGTGACGGACAGCACCAGCAAAATCGCCATGTTGGTGCCGAGAAAGAGCAGGATGCGTTTCATGGATGGGTTCTCCTTGACGGCCGATCAGTCGCTGCTGTTCATGAAGCCGAGCAGGTGCAGCAGGCTGGTGAAGAGGTTGAAAATGGCGACGAACAGGGTTACGGTGGCCATCACATAGTTGGTTTCGCCGCCGTGGATGATGTTGCTGGTTTCGTAGAGGATCAGGCCGGACATCAGCAGGACGAAGACGGCCGAAACCGTCAGCGACAGCGCCGGAATTTCGAAGAAGATCGCCGCCAGGCCCGCCAGGAAGGCAACCAGGATGCCGACCATCAGGAAACCGCCCATGAAGCTGAAATCCTTCTTCGTGGTCAGTGCATAGCCGGACAGGCCGAGGAAGATCGCGGCCGTGCCGCCCATGGCCGTCATCACGGTTTGCCCGCCGTTGGGCAGTCCGAGGTAATGGCTGACGATGGGGCCGAGCGTGTAGCCCATGAAGCCGGTGAGCGCGAAGACGGAGACGATGCCCCAGCCGCTGTTGCGCAGCTTGGTCGTCAGGAACAGCAGGCCAAAATAGCCGACCAGGGTGATGATCAGGCCGGGATGTGGCAGCCTCAGCGCTACCGACGTGGCGGCTGTGACGGCGGCAAACAGCAGCGTCATCGACAGCAGCATGTAGGTGTTACGGATCACCCGGTTGCTGGCCAGTACGGATTCGATAGCAGTTTGGCTGGCGTTGCCCGTGGGCAGGGAGTGAATGGAATTCATGGTGCTCTCCTTTTCAAATGGACCGGTATGCCGGTTCGGGTTCTCTGTCGTGAGCGCCCAATCCGCACTATATATGCGGGCAGGCATCATTTGCAGCAAGGGGCGATGATAGGGCAGGCCAATTCATCCGACAATTCGAATATAAGAAACAAAGACATCGTTATATTCGATGTATATGGCAAACATCTGCACAGCTTGCGCACAGCTTTTGCACAGCAATTCCACAGCTTGCCCACTCCCCGCTGTCCGGATCCGCGAGTAGACTCCGCAGCTTGGCAAAAAATGCCGTGAGGAGATAAAAATGGGCCAGTTGCTCGGTAACCCGCCGCACACACAGACTTACCTGACCGGACACATGGACGCCCAGGTCGCTGCGCTCAAGCTGCCGCCGCATTCGATCGAGGCCGAGCAGTCCCTGTTGGGCGGTCTGCTACTCGACAATCAGGCCTGGGATCGCATCGCCGACCAGGTCAATGAGGCGGATTTTTATCGCGACGATCACCGGCGCATCTTCGCGCACATTCGCAAGCTTGTCGAAGCCGGGCGTCCGGCCGATGTGGTGACCGTATTCGAGTCCATCGAACACGCCAACCAGGCCGACCAGACCGGCGGGCTGGCCTATCTGGGCGAAATCGCCAATGCCACGCCATCCGCCGCCAACATCCGCCGCTACGCCGAGATCGTGCGCGAGCGGGCGGTGTTGCGCAAACTGGTGACGGTCGGCGACGAAATCGCCGGTTCGGCCCTCAACCCCGCCGGGCGCGACGTCAAGCAACTGCTCGATGCCGCCGAACAGAAGGTGTTTGAAATTGCCGAGGCGGGCAACCGCTCGATGCAGGGTTTTCAGGCGATCACGCCGATTCTGGGGGGCGTGGTCGAGCGCATCGAGGTGCTCTTCAATCGCGAGAATCCTTCCGACATCACCGGACTGGCGACGGGTTTTCACGACCTTGACCGCATGACCAGCGGGCTGCAGCCGGGCGACATGATTGTCGTCGCCGGTCGGCCGTCGATGGGCAAGACGGCTTTTGCGCTCAATATTGCCGAACACGTCGGCATGGAACTCAGAAAACCCGTGGCGATTTTCAGCATGGAAATGTCGGGGCCGCAACTGGCGATGCGCTTTCTTTCATCGGCGGGCCGGCTCGACCAGACCAAGATTCGCACCGGCAAATTGACCGATGAAGATTGGGAAAAAATGTCGATGGCGCTCGGCAAGCTGCACGACGCGCCCATCCATATCGACGAAAGCGGCATGCTCAACGCCTCCGACCTGCGCGCGCGGGCGCGGCGCCTGCACCGCCAATGCGGCCAACTGGGGCTGATCGTGGTCGACTACCTGCAACTGATGAGCTCGGTGAAAAGCAACGAAAACCGCGCCACGGAGATTTCTGAAATCTCGCGCTCCATCAAGGCATTGGCGAAGGAGTTGCAGGTGCCGATCATCGCGCTCTCCCAGCTCTCGCGCAAGGTCGAGGAACGCAACGACAAGCGCCCCCTGATGAGCGACCTGCGCGAATCGGGCGCCATCGAGCAGGATGCCGACATCATCATGATGATGTACCGCGAGGAGTACTACAAGCCCGACACCACGGAAAAGGGCGTCGCCGAAATCATCATCGGCAAACACCGCAACGGCCCGACCGGCGTGACCAAGCTGACCTTCCTCGGCGAATACACAAGATTCGAGAATTTCGCCAGTCCGGGTTCCTACTGAAAGTCGGCGCTGGCGGGACGGCATAGAAAAACCACCTCGCCAGCAGCCTTGCCGCCGGGCCGCCCCAAGGCAAGGCGGCACGCGGCGCCAGCCGCAACCCGCGCCACGGCCAACAACAACGCACCCCGTAACAAACGAGCGCAGCGAGTCAACAGTCACCCCTCCCGCGAGGGAGGGGCTGGGGGAGGGTGGGCCTAGTTGATCAGCGCCCAGTCGCCATTTTTGACTTCGAGCATGCGGAATGCCGACAGGTCGAGCCCCATGTGATCGGTGGGTGACATATTGACCTTGCCGGCGGTGCCGATGAAGCCCTTGGTTTTTTCAATTTCGTCGCGCACCTTGGCCTTGTCCGTGCCGCCCGCCCGCTTGATGGCTTCGACCACCATCATCAGGCCGTCGTAGGCGTGGCCGCCGAAGGTGGAGACGTCTTCCTTGTAGCGCTCGTTGTAGGCTTTCTTGTAGGCCATGGCGACCGGTTTTTGCGGGTCCTTGGCATCGAGCTTGTCGGCGACCAGCAATGCCGCGGCGGGCAGGCGCACGCCTTCGGCCGCCGCCCCGGCGAGCTTGATGAATTCCTCGGAAGCGACACCGTGAGCGTGATAAAGCGGCAACTTGATACCAAGTTGCTGATAATTCTTGGTCACGATGGCCGGTCCCTGGCCGAGACCGAAGACGAAGACGGCCTGCACGCCGGGTGCATTGCGGATCTTGGTCAGTTGCGGGCTCATGTCGGTGTCTTTGGGGCCGTAGGTCTCGTTGGCCACCAGCGTGATGCCCAGCTTGGCCGCCATGGCTTCGGTTTCCCGCTTGCCCGACTGGCCGAAACCGGAGGTTTCGGAGAGCAGGGCGACCTGGGTCAGGTTGCGCTTCTTCATGTCCTCGAATACCTTCTCGGCCGCCATGCGGTCGGTGTGCGGCGTCTTGAAGACCCATTTCTTCACCGGCTCGACGATGACTACCGCGCCGGCCAGGGAAATGAAGGGCAGGCCGGCTTTTTCGACCAGCGGCACCATCGACATGGTGCTGCCGGTCGTTGTGCCGCCGACGATCAGGTCGACCTTGTCCTCTTCGATCAAGCGCTTGGCGAAACCGTTGGCCTTGCCGGCATCGCTGCCGTCGTCGTAGTGCGTGAGCTGAATTGGCCGGCCGAGCACGCCGCCTTCCTTGTTGATCTTCTCGACATACATCTGCAGCGTCTTGAGTTCCGGGTCGCCGAGAAACGCGGCGGGGCCGGTGACCGACAGGACCGAACCGAGCTTGATCGGCTCGTTGGCGAAGGCGCTGGAGAGCGTCAGGGCGCCAGCGATGGTGGCGCCGGCAACGGCCAGGCCAATCTTTTTGAATAATTGCTTCATTTGATTTATCTCCTCTTTGTTTTAAAAAAAGTCTTCGCCGGGCCGCCCCAAGAAGACGTCCGCCCCCCTGTGGGGGGCAGCGAGCCGGGTTTGCGAGCGTGGGGGGCCAATAGTTTATGGTTTACCGCGCTGATCGATGACGCGCTGGGCCTTGCCGCCCTGGATGCGCGGAATGGCGCCAAAATCCATCACCCGCACTTCCGTCGATACGCCGATCAGCGACTTGATGTGGTGACGCAGGAGATGGGCGACTTCCTGGCGTTCCGTGCCGGTGACCTTGAAACTCGCCTCGCGCTGCAGTTCACACTGCACTTCGAGCGCATCGAGATGGCCTTCGCGGGTAACGATCAGTTGGTAATTTCCCGAGAGGCGCGGGTCCTTGAGGATCAGTTCCTCGACCTGCGTCGGAAAGACGTTCACGCCGCGGATGATCAGCATGTCGTCGGAACGGCCGACAATCTTGCCGATGCGGCGCATCGAGCGCGACGTCGGCGGCAGCAGGCGGGTGAGATCGCGCGTCCGGTAGCGGATCACCGGGAAGGCTTCCTTGGTCAGCGAGGTAAACACGAGTTCGCCTTCCTCGCCATCGGGCACCACCACGCCCGTTTCCGGGTTGATGATCTCGGGGTAGAAGTGGTCTTCCCAGATCACCGGGCCGTCTTTCGACTCGACGCATTCGCAGGCGACGCCCGGGCCGAGCACCTCGGAGAGGCCATACACATCGACGGCATCGATGTTCATCTTGGCCTCGATCTCGCCCCGCATCGCCTCGGTCCACGGTTCGGCGCCGAACATGCCCATGCGCAGCGACGAAGCGCGCGCATCGAGACCCTGTTTCTCGAACTCCTCGGCCAGCACCAGCATGTAGGA
>JAUSBB010000109.1 GCA_030652245.1 Rhodocyclaceae bacterium
GCTGACCCAGGGCATGGTGCTCAACCATATCTTCAGCCGCCGCACCGACCGTGGCGGCATCGAATACTTCGCGCCGGATGAGGTCGAACTGGTGCGCGCGGAGGGTGATGGAGGCGGCCATGTCACCGGTGCGACCAGCAAGGCGGATGGCCAGCCGGTCGATTACGGCGGCGTCGGCACGATGTCGAAGTCGAAGCGGAACGGCGTCGATCCGCAGTCGCTGATCGAGCATTACGGCGCCGACACCGCGCGTTTTTTCATGATGTTCGCCGCCCCGCCCGAACAAACGCTGGAATGGTCGGATTCCGGCGTCGAGGGCGCCTACCGCTTCATGAAGCGGGTCTGGGCGCTCGGTCACGCACTGAAATCCCAAACGGTGACTGGCGAGGCAGGCCCGTTGCGCCGCGAAATCCATCTGCTGCTCAAGCAGGCCAACTACGATCTCGGCAAGCTCCAGTTCAACACCGTCGCCTCGGCGACGATGAAGATGCTCAACGCGCTGGAAAAAGCCCCGGCCGACCCGCATGCACGCGAGGGTTTTTCCATCCTGCTGCGCGTCCTGTCGCCCATCGCGCCGCACATCTCGCATGCGCTGTGGATCGAGTTGGGCTACGGAACAGATATTCTCGCCGCCCCCTGGCCCGAGCCGCTTGAAGAGGCGCTGGTACAGGACGAACAGGAACTCGTCTTGCAAGTCAATGGCAAGCATCGCGGCAACATTCGCGTAAAAGTCGGCGCCGACAGGACGGCGATCGAGGCCGTGGCGCTGGCGCATGAATCCGCGCAGAAGTTCATGGAAGGCAAGCCGGCGAAGAAGGTCATCGTCGTGCCCGGCCGGCTCGTCAACATCGTAATCTGACCATGCGTCATCTCATCCTCCTCCTCGCGCTTACCCTGACTCTGACACTCAGCGCCTGCGGCTTCCAGTTGCGCGGCAGCTACAGCCTGCCCTGGGAATCGCTCCATCTCGGCATGCCAGAAAACAGCGAGATGTACGCGCAGATCAAGCGCAGCGTCGAGGCCGCGACGCAAACCCGCATCGTCACCGACCCGAAGTCGGCACAAGCGTCCCTGGTCATCCTGCGCAACGATCAGGCGAAGAACATCCTGTCGCTTTCCGCCACCGGCCTGGTGCGTGAATTCCAGTTGACCCGCAGCTTTGTCTATCGCATCCAGGATGCCGATGGCAAGGAGCTGGCGCCCGCCAGCCAGATCATCCTGCAGCGCGAAATGAACTTCGACGACCGGCGCATTTTCGCCTCGGAAGCGGAAGAGGCCACCCTCTGGCGCGACATGCAATCCGACCTGGTGCAGCAACTGTTGCGCCGACTTTCAGCCGCCAGCCGCGCTGCAAAGATATAACCGCGCCGTGCAACTGCGCCCCGAGCAGCTCGCCGCCCACCTCGAAAAACCCTTGCAGCCGCTCTACGTGCTGCACGGCGACGATCCGCTGCTGACCATCGAAGCCGGCGATTTGTTGCGCGCCGCCGCGCGCCGTCAGGGCTTTGACGAACGCAGCGTGCTGGTGGTCACGCCGACATTTCGTTGGGAAGAGCTCTACTACGCCGCCGGCAATCTCTCGCTGTTCGGCGGCCGCACGCTGATCGACCTGCGCATGCCAACCGGCAAGCCCGGCCGCGATGGCGGCGAAGCCTTGCAGCGCTATTGCAAGGCACCGCCGGCCGACACGCTGACCCTGATCACCCTGCCCGAGATGGACTGGCGGGCGAAGAAGGCCGCCTGGTTTGCGGCGCTCGTCAATGCCGGCATCGCCATCGAGTGCCTGGCGCCCGCCCTGCCGCAACTGCCGCAGTGGATCGCGAATCGGCTCAAAACCCAACAGCAGTCGGCCCCGCCGCCCGCCCTCGAATTCATCGCACTGCACGTCGAGGGCAACCTGCTCGCCGCGCATCAGGAAATCCAGAAACTCGGCCTGCTGTATCCCGCGGGTGCGCTGACGCTCCAGCAGGTGTCCATGGCCGTGCTCAACGTCGCCCGCTACGACATCGACGACCTGCGCACAGCCTTGCAGGCGAAGGACACCGCGCGCGCCGCCCGCACGCTTGAAGGCCTGCGCGCCGAGGATGCCCCCCTCCCGCTGGTGTTGTGGGCGCTGACCATGGAAGCGCGCACCCGCGCGCTGCGTCCGGCGCTCTTGCAAGCGGCGCGGATTGATCGCATCATCAAGGGTCTCGCCAGCGGCGACCGCTGGGACGAATGCCTGCAACTTGCGTTGCGTCTGACCAGGACCGCATGATGGATATTCAGCAATACATGGAAACACTAGGCCAGGCGGCGCGCGCCGCCTCGCGGCAAATGGCCAGGGCTTCGACCGCCGCCAAGAACGCCGCGCTGCTGGCGATGGCCGCCGCCATTCGTGCGCGCCAGGCCGAACTGCTCGTCGCGAATGCAGCGGATGTCGCCGAGGCGCGCGCCAATGGTCTGGAACCGGCCATGCTGGACCGCCTGACCATCACCGCCAAGGGTGTTGAAGCGATGGCGCAGGGTCTCGAACAGGTCGCCACCCTGCCCGACCCCATCGGCGAGATCAACGACATGAAATTCCGTCCCAGCGGCATTCAGGTGGGCCGGATGCGCGTGCCGCTCGGCGTGGTCGGCATCATCTACGAGGCGCGGCCCAACGTCACGGCCGACGCCGCCGCACTCTGCCTCAAGTCGGGCAATGCCGCGATCCTGCGCGGCGGCAAGGAGGCGATTCGCTGCAACCAGGCGATTGCCGCCTGCGTGCGCGCGGGTCTCGCCGCCGCCGGACTGCCGGAAACGGCGGTGCAGGTGATCGAGTTCACCGACCGCGCGGCAGTCGGCCACCTGGTCGCCATGCCCGAATATGTCGATGTGATCGTGCCGCGCGGCGGCAAGGGGCTGATCGAGCGCATCTCGAAAGAAGCCCGCGTGCCGGTGATCAAGCATCTCGACGGCAACTGTCACGTCTATATCGACGCCAGCGCCGATCCCGCCAAGGCGCTCGCGATTCTCGAAAACGCCAAGACGCAACGGCTCGGCACCTGCAACACCGCCGAATCGCTGCTGATCGCCCGGCCGGTCGCCGTCTCGCTAGCGCCGACTTTGTGCGCCATGCTGTCGGCGAAGGGCGTGGAGATTCGCGGCTGCGCAGAGACGCAAGCGCTCGTGCCGCAGGCCAAGGCCGCGACCGAGGAAGACTATTACACCGAATACCTCGCCGCGATCATCTCCTGCAAGATCGTGGCCGATGTCGATGAGGCGATCGCCCACATCAACAAATATTCCTCGGCGCACACCGAGACCATCGTCACCGAAGACTACACGCGCGCCATGCGCTTCCTGCGCGAGGTCGATTCCAGCTCCGTGATGGTGAACGCCTCGACACGCTTCGCCGACGGTTTCGAATACGGACTCGGCGCCGAGATCGGCATTTCGACCGACAAGTTCCACGCCCGCGGCCCGGTCGGACTGGAGGGACTGACCTCGCAGAAGTGGGTGGTCTTCGGCAACGGCGAGGTGCGGGCATGACCAGCGTGACCCTGGCCCATCCCGGCGCCGCCGACTACGACGCCATCGTCAGCTTTCCGGGGTTTTCACTCGGCATTTGCTGCGGCGGCGAAGCCATCGAAGCCATCGATTTTCTCGAACCCTGCGACGCGCGTGGCGGTCGTGATCCGCTGGCGCAAGCCGCCGTGCGTCAGTTGCATGCCTATCTGAAAAACCCGGGCTTTCGTTTCAACCTGCCGCTCGCCCCGGCCGGCACGGCCTTCCAGCAGCGCGTCTGGGCCGGCATCGCGACGATCCCGCCCGGCCAGACCACGAGCTATGGCGCACTGGCGCGGCAGATCGGCAGCAGCCCGCGCGCCGTTGGCACCGCCTGCGGCGCCAACCCCTACCCGGTCGTCGTGCCCTGTCATCGCGTCATCACCGCGACCGGCGCGCTGGGCGGTTTCGCGCGCCAACACGGCGGCTTTCTGCTCGACGTGAAACGCTGGCTCCTGCACCATGAAGGAATCCAGTAACAGCCTGCTTGACGAGTTCATCGACGCCCTCTGGCTCGCCGACGGGTTGGCGAAAAACACGCTCGCGGCTTACCGTTCCGATCTTGCCCTGTTCGCGCACTGGCTGGCCGAGCGCGGCGTCGACCTGCCAGCCGCCACCGAAGCGGATATCGACAGCTACCTCGCTCACCTGCACGCGCGCACGGAGAAGGTGCGCCCGGCCACCTTGCGCCGCCTGCAGGCTGCCCTGCGCCGCTATTACCGCTGGCTCATCGAACAGGGCCGCATCCAGACCGACCCACTGCTCAACATCCAGGCACCGCTCGCCGCCGAACGTTTTCCCAAGACGCTGTCGGAAAAAAACGTCGAGGATTTGCTGGCCGCACCGGATGTCACCACGCCGCTCGGACTGCGCGACCGCGCGCTGCTCGAACTGTTCTATGCCACCGGCCTGCGGGTTTCCGAACTGGTCGGCCTGAAGCTGTTCTCCGTCAGCCTTGACGACCGCGTGCTGCGCACCTTTGGCAAGGGCGGCAAGGAACGGCTGGTGCCGATGGGCGAAGTTGCCGCCGACTGGCTGGTACGCTGGCTTGCGGAGGGACGGCCCGGCGTCCTCAAGGGCCGCGCCTCGGACTTCATTTTTGTCACCGGTCGCCGCAGTCGCGCGGCGGACGCCGGCATGACGCGCCAGATGGCCTGGGTGCTCGTCAAAAAACACGCGCTGACCGCCGGCATTCCCGCCGCGCGCATTTCGCCCCACGTGCTGCGTCACGCCTTCGCCACCCACCTGCTCAACCATGGCGCCGACCTGCGGGTGGTGCAACTGCTGCTCGGCCATACAGACATATCGACGACACAGGTCTACACTCATGTAGCACGAGCGCGACTCAAGGAACTGCATGCGGCGCACCACCCGCGAGGTTGATAATTGAGGCTGAAAACATGAGAAACGACGACCGCCCCCCCGAAACCCCCGCGACGCAATTTCTGCACAAGCACGGCGTCGCCCATTCCAACCATCTCTATCCCTACGAGGAGCACGGCGGCACGAAGGTTTCGTCGCGCACGCTGAACGTCGCCGAGCACAGCGTCGTCAAGACGCTGGTGATGGAAGACGAGAACAAGAAGCCGCTCTTGGTACTGATGCACGGCGACCACAAGGTGTCGACCAAGGAACTGGCGCGGCAATTCGGCGCCAAGAAAATCGCGCCCTGCACGGCGGACGATGCGCAGCGCCACACCGGCTATCTGGTCGGCGGCTGCTCGCCCTTCGGCACGAAAAAGCCTCTGCCGGTCTGCATGGAAAAGTCCATCCTCGACCTGTCGCTGATCTACATCAACGGCGGCCAGCGCGGCTATCTGGTCGGCGTGCATCCGCACGACATCCTGCGTGTGCTGCAACCCAGGATCGTGGAATGCCGGCTGGCGTGAATCACCCCTTCCCAAGCAGCCTTGCCGCCGGGCCGCCCCAAGGCAAGGCGACACGCGGCGCCAGCCGCAATCCGCACCACAGCCCGTAACGAAGCGCCCCGTAATAGACGAGCGCAGCGAGCAACAGTCACCTCCCCGCGAGGGGAGGCTGGGAGGGGAGGGCCCCTAACCCCGGGCTCTTTCAATCTGCACGCCGACCCGCTTGACGCCGCGCGCGATGCCGACCTTGGCGATCGACACCTTGACCCACGGCGCGCGGAATTCATTGAGCATGAGATTGATGAGGAACTCGCCCAGCGTTTCGAGCAGGTTGAAATGTCGCGCCGCGAGTTCAGCGCGCACCCGCCCGATCACCACGGCGTAGTCGATGGTCTTGGCGATGTCGTCGTCCTGCGCCGCCTCGTCCGGCACGCCGAAGGTCAGCGTCAGGTCCAGCGTCTGCGGGGCCGCCCGTTCGCGGTCGTAGATGCCGACATGCGCCTCGACGCGCATGTCCTCAATGAAAATGAAGTCCATGTGATTACACCAGTTAGAATCCTGCGCATTCTATGGAATCAACGCCCGCTCTGCTCATTTACGTCGCGCTCGGTTACCTGATCGGCTCGCTGCCCTTCGCGGTAATCGTTTCGCGCATCTTCGGCCTGGCCGACCCGCGCGGTCACGGCTCGGGCAATCCGGGCGCCACCAATGTGCTCAGAACCGGCAACAAGTTCGCCGCGCTTTTAACGCTGCTGGGCGACGCGGCCAAGGGCTGGGTGGCGATGTGGCTAGTGACAAAAGTCGGTGCTGACGGGACGACGACGGCCTTCACCGGCCTGGCCGCCTTCCTCGGTCACCTGTTTCCTATCTTCCTGCGTTTTCGGGGCGGCAAGGGCGTCGCCACCGCCCTCGGCGTATTGATCGGGCTGGATGGATTTGTCGCGCTCGCCGCCGCGCTCACTTGGGCAGCCACCGCCGCGATCTCCCGTTACTCGTCGCTGGCCGCCCTGGCCGCGGCCTGCGTGGCGCCGGGCGTGGCCTACGCACTGCATGGCCCGGATACGCTCACCCTCGTCATCGGCATCATGTGCCTGCTGCTGATCATGCGCCATCGACCGAATATCCTGCGCCTTTTTGCCGGCACCGAAACCCAAATAGGGAAAAATAAGGGCAAGAAGAAATCGGCGC
This sequence comes from Rhodocyclaceae bacterium, assembly GCA_030652245.1. Classification (GTDB taxonomy): domain Bacteria; phylum Pseudomonadota; class Gammaproteobacteria; order Burkholderiales; family Rhodocyclaceae; genus Sulfuricystis. The sequence goes on from JAUSBB010000109.1 coordinate 6,585, forward strand.
CTTAGATTTCCTGTAGCGGCCAGCGCGGTCGCACGGCGAACCCGCCAGCGCGCTGCTGCTCCCGCGCCACATCGTAACCACCCGCCAACAGTCGCAGTGCGGCGGCAAAAGCAATCATCGCTCCATTGTCCGTGCACAGCGCCGTTTCGGGATAGCAGACGCGCACACCCTGACGTTTGCCGGCCTCATCCAGCCGTTGCCGCAGCCGCCGGTTGGCGCCCACGCCGCCAGCGACGACCAGGGTGGAAAGTCGGCGCTGGCGACACGCCGCCAATGCCTTGGTCGCCAGCACCTCGGTGGCCGCTTCCTGAAATTCGGCGGCCAGATCGGCCCTGTCCAGATCCTCCAGCGGGCGGTCGCGCGCAGCCGTCAGCACGGCGGTCTTGAGTCCGGAAAAGCTGAAGTTGAAATCGCCGCTGGCCAGCATCGGGCGCGGCAACTTGAAACGGCCCGCCACTCCGGCCTCGGCCAATTTTGCCAGCGCCGGTCCGCCCGGATAGCCGAGGCCGAGCAGTTGTGCCGACTTGTCAAAGGCCTCGCCGGCCGCGTCGTCGAGCGATTCGCCCATCAGCTCGTAAGCGCCCACTTGCGTCACGCACATGATCTGCGTGTGGCCGCCCGAGACCAGCAGGGCAATGAAAGGAAATTGCGCCGGATCGTCGGCCAGCAGCGGCGAAAGCAGATGGCCTTCGAGATGATGCACCGGCAGCGCCGGCACGCCGAGCGACAAGGCTAGACCTTCGGCAAAACTGGCGCCCGTCAGCAAGGCCCCGGCCAGCCCTGGCCCGGCCGTATACGCCACCGCCCCGATGGCTTCCTTGGCGACGCCGGCCTCGGCCAGGACGTGACCGAGCAGGGGCGCAAGCCGCTTGATATGGTCGCGCGAGGCCAGTTCAGGCACCACGCCGCCATATTCCTCATGCATCGCCACCTGCGAATGAATAGCGTGCGCCAGCAGGCCGCGCGCCGTGTCGTACAGCGCGACCCCGGTTTCGTCGCAGGAAGTTTCGATGCCCAGCACAATCATCGGCGAATTCTACCGCCGCGCCGGTGCGGGCAACGTCGGCGCTAGCCGGACGCCGGTTTTTTGCCCTGGCTTTTACCGGTTAGCGGCTTTTCCAGAAAGACCTGCGCCTGCTCCGCCGGGACGGCCGGGCTGTAGTAAAAACCCTGGATCGTATTGCAGTCCTTCTGGCGCAGGAAATCCAGCTGAAATTCGTTCTCGACGCCTTCTGCGATTACGGTCAGATTCAAGCTGTGCGACATGGCGATGATCGCGGTAGTGATCTCGGCGTCATTGCGGTCGGTCTCGATGTCCTTGATGAAACAGCGATCGATCTTGACGCTATCCAGCGGGAAATTCTTGAGATAAAACAGCGATGAATAGCCGGTCCCGAAATCGTCGATGGACAGTTTGACCCCGGCCGCTTT
>JAUSBB010000113.1 GCA_030652245.1 Rhodocyclaceae bacterium
ATTGACGGTCAGCCCCGGCACAGAGTCCGGCAAACCGGCGAGCAGCAGGCCGATACGCGCGAAGTTCATGCCCTGCTCGGCTTCCGGCATGGCGCAGCCAATAATCACATCGCCGATCAGCGCCGGATCGATGCCCGGTACCTGGGCGACGACCGATTTGATCACGTGGGCCAGCATATCGTCCGGCCGCACATTCCTGAACATGCCGTTCTTCTTGGCCACCGGCAGACGCGTGGCGGCAACGATGTAGGCTTCCTGAATTTGTTTCATGTCTTAATTCCTCAAAGGCTTGCCGGTTTCGAGCATGTGCTTGATCCGGGCCTGGGTTTCCGGCGTCTTCAGCAACTCGACGAAATAGCGGCACTCGATGGTGATCAACCATTCCTCATCGACCAGGCTACCGGTTTCGACCTCGCCGCCGCAGAGGGCGATGGCGGCCGACTTGGCAACCTTGTAGTCGTACGCGGAGATCATGCCGCCCTCCTTCATGTTGACCAGCATCATCTCGAAGGTTGCGATGCCGGTGCGGCCGGCCACCGGAATGCCGCGCGCCATCAGCGGCGGCGCGTAGCCGGCCTCCGCCAGAGCGCGCGCCTCCCTGATCGCCACGAAGAGCAACTCGTTGGCATTGAAAAGAATGGTGTCGGTCGGACGGGCGAAACCGAAGTCGATGGCTTCCAGTGCGCTCTTGGCGACCTTGGCCATTGCGATGGTCATGAACGCGGGCTGCAAAAAGTTGAACAACTCGCCCGGCGTGGCCGACTGGGCGGCCCATTCGGCGGCGCGCACGGCGAACTCCTTGCAGCCGCCGCCCGCCGGAATCAGGCCGACGCCGGCTTCGACGAGCCCGATATAACTTTCCAGCGCCATCACCCGCTTGGCCGCATGCATCATGAATTCGCAGCCGCCGCCCAGCGCCATGCCCTGCACGGCGGTCACCACCGGCACCTGGGCATATTTGATGGTTTGCGAAACGCGCTGGAATTTTTCGACGGTTTTTTCCAGCAGCTCGAACTGTCCGGCCTCGCAGGCCTCGCTGACCTGCTTGAGGTTGGCACCCACGGCGAATGGCGCCTCATGCCAGATCACCACGCCATCCAGCGTCGTCTCGGCCTGGCGTACGGCAGCCAGGATGCCATCGAGCACCTCATTTCCCAAGGTGTGGTTCTTCGATATCACGGAGAGAATGCCGATGCCGGCATCGACTTCCGGCAGCCGCCACAGGCGCACGCCCTCGTTCTCGAACAGCGTCTCGCCGGATTTTTCCGGCTTCGCGCCACTCTCGCCGAGCACCCGCTCTGGGAACAACTGACGCTGATAGACCGGCAGTGTCGAACGCGCCACATAGGCGTTCCTGCTGGCGGAATACGAACCTTGCGGCGTATGCACGCCCGTCCGGCCGGATTCCAGCGCCCAGCCCGGCAGCGGCGTGTCGCTCATCGCCCGCCCAGCCGCAATGTCGGCGGCGACGGCCTGCGCGATGTCGGCCCAACCCGCGGCCTGCCAGGTCTCGAACGGCCCCTGCGACCAGCCGAAGCCCCAGCGCAGGGCGAAATCGACATCGCGCGCATTGTCGGCAACGTTTTCCAGTTGCACGGCGCAGTAATGGAAGACATCGCGGAACATCGCCCAGAGGAACTTCGCTTGAGGATGGGTGGAGGCGCGCAGCGCGGCGAACTTCTCGGCCGGGTTCCTGATCTTCAGGAGCGCAGCCACTTCCTCGGCAACCGCCCCGGCGGAAATGCGGTAATCCTGCGCCGCCAGGTCGAGCACCTGGATTTCCTTGCCCTGCTTCCTGAAGATGCCGCAACGGGTCTTTTGTCCCAGCGCGCCTTTTCCGACCAGCGCGACCAGCCAGGCCGGGGAAGTGAAATAACGATGCCAGGGATCGTCCGGCAACGTATCCTGCATGGTCTTGACGACGTGCGCCAGCGTGTCGAGGCCGACGACATCGGCGGTGCGGTAGGTCGCGCTTTTCGGTCGGCCGATCAGCGGGCCGGTCAGCGCATCCACCTCATCGAAACCGAGGCCGAAGGCATGGGTGTGGTGCATGACGGCGAGCATCGAGAACACGCCGATGCGGTTGGCGACGAAGTTCGGCGTATCCAGCGCGCGGATGACGCCCTTGCCGAGACGCGAAGTCAGCCAGGTTTCCAGCGCATCCAGCGTGGCAGGAGCGGTGCTCCGGGTCGCGATGATCTCGACCAGATGCATGTAGCGCGGCGGGTTGAAAAAGTGGATGCCGCAAAAGCGCGGCCGCACATCCGCCGGCAGCCCTTCGGCCAGCCCGTTGATCGACAGGCCCGAGGTGTTCGAGGCGACGATGGCATGCGCATTCAGATGCGGCGCAATCTTCGCGTAAAGATCGTTCTTCCAGTCGGTGCGCTCGGCGATCGCCTCGATCACCAGATCGCATTCGGCCAGCAGCGGCAGGTGATCGTCATAGTTGGCGGCGTCGATGAATTTCAGCCGGCTCTTGCTGCCCAGCGGCGCCGGTTCGAGCTTCTTCAGCGCGTCGATGGCCTTTTGCACGATGCCGTTCTTGTCACCCTCTTTCGCCGGCAGGTCGAACAGCACGACCGGAACATTTGCGTTAACGAGATGCGCCGCAATCTGCGCCCCCATCACCCCGGCGCCCAGTACAGCGGCCTTTTTCACGTTTAGTTTGGTCAAGCGAACCTCCTATCGTTAAAGCGAATCATCACGTTAAACGAACGTTTGGATTATAGATACAGCCCCGCGATCAGCGGTCGGAAAGATACTTCAGCGGCCCGCCGGTGAAAGGCGCGAAGCCGGTGCCGAAGATCACGCCGGCATCGGCCAGCTCGGCATCGGCGACGACCCCGTCGGCGACCAGTTTTGCGGTGCGTTCGATCAGCGGTTTGACCAGGCTTTCGGCCAGGCCATCGGGTATCGCCGTCCTACCAGCGCCGACTTTTGCCAGCGCCGTCCCGCTGGCATCAACCTTCTGCGGTTTGCCGTCGGCCCAGCGGTAGAAACCCTGGCCGGACTTCTTGCCCAGTTGTTGCTTTTCAACCAGCGCGAGCAGGCATTGCGGCGGCTCGACGCCACCGGCGAGTTGCTGGCCGGCTGCCAGCGCGATGTCGAGGCCGACGGTGTCGACCAGTTCGATCGGGCCCATCGGCATGCCAAAAGCGAGCATGGCCTCATCCACCGCCTCCGGCGTAACGCCTGCATCGACCGCGCGCATGGCGGCCAGCATGTAGGGCGCCAGCACGGCGTTGACCAAAAAGCCCGGCGTGCTTTTCACCGGCAGCGGCAGCTTGTCGATCTGCCGCACAAAGGCGCAGGCCGCCTGGACCATCGCTGGGTCGGCGCCCTCGGCCGCGACGACCTCGACCAGGGGCATCATTGCCACGGGATTGAAGAAATGGATGCCGACCAGTCGCTCGGGCCGTTGCAGCACGCCGCGCAACTCTTCCAGCCGGAGGCTTGAGGTATTGGTCGCCAGCACCGCGTCCGGCTTCATGCGCGGTTCCAGCGCGCGGAACAAGGCGTGCTTGGCGGCGACATTTTCGAAGATGGCCTCGATGACGACATCGGCATGCGCGACGCCGTCGCCGCTCGCGTCGGGAATCAGCCGGTCGAAAGCCTCGCGCACCCGCAAGGGCTCGCGCAGTCGGCGCGTGAATAGCGCGTGGGCGCGCTGCAAGGCGGGGGCGATGCGCTCCAAATTCTGATCCTGCAAGCTCACGGTCATGCCCCGCAGCACGCACCAGGCGGCGATATCGCCACCCATGGTGCCGGCGCCAATCACATGCACGCGCAGCGCCTTGAAGTCGGAAGCTTTGCCGAAGCCCTTCAGCCGCTCTTGCAGGAAGAAGACGCGCACCAGATTGCGTGCCGTCGCCGAATTGATGATGCGATCAAGAACCTCCGGCGCCGCCAGTGCATTGCCCTGATGTTTCGCCCACAGGTCGATGATCGCGTAGGGCGCCGGGTAGTGTTCCGGCCGGGCCTTCTTCGCAACCTGTTTGCGCGCCCCGTTGGCGACAACGGATTTCAGCGGGCCATTCAAGAGCCGCTGCAACAGGGGCAGCTTGCGACGGGGCTGGCCTGACTGTACCAGCAGGCGGGCGGCCGCCGTCATGACGCGCGGCGGTACCGCTTCATCGGCCAGACCCATGCGTTTGGCGCGCTTGGCGTCCAGCGTCTTGCCGGTCAGCATCAGATCCAGCGCGGCGGCCGGCCCGATGCGCTGCGGCAGGCGCAACATGCCGCCCCAGCCGGGAAAGATGCCGAGCATCACCTCGGGCAGGCCGAATTTCGTGCCCGGCTCGTCGACCGCCAGCAGATAGCGGCAGGCCAATGACAGTTCCAGCCCGCCGCCCAGGCAGTGGCCGCGCACCAGCGCCAGCGTCGGATAAGCCACGGCGGCCAGCCGGTTGAAGAGGTCCCAGCCACGCGCAATCAGCGCCCGGCCTTTTTCCGCGCTATCCAGTTGGGTAAATTCCTGAATGTCGGCGCCGGCAATAAATCCTGCCGCCTTGCCAGAGCGGATGATCAGGCCCTTGGGTGGCGCTTGATCCAGTTGGTCGAGGAGTTCCCTGAATTCGGCCAGCACCTCGGCCGACAGGGCATTGGTGGATTCCCCGGCCCGGTCGAGGGTGGCCCAGACCAGTGCGTTTTCGTCACGTTCGATTTGCCAGTGTTTCATCTCAGCAGGCCTCCACCAGCATCGCGCCGCCCAGGCCGCCGCCGATGCAAATCGTGGCGATGCCACGTTTGGCTTTCTCGCGGCGCAATACATGCAACAGGTGCAAAACGATGCGCGTTCCCGAAGCGCCGACCGGATGGCCGATCGACACCGCGCCGCCGTCGACATTGAGGCGGCGATCATCCAGCGCACCCAGCGCCCCCGGCAAGCCGAGCTGCTCGCGGCAATAGGCGTCGTCCTGCCAGGCAGCCTGACAGGCCAGGACCTGCGCGGCGAAAGCCTCGTTCAGTTCCCAGTAATCGATGTCGGCCAGCGTCAGATCGTTACGCCGCAGAATCGGCGTCGACGCGTGCACCGGGCCGAGACCCATCAGCGCCGGATCGAGGCCGGCCCACTGGCTGTCGACGATGCGGCCGAGCGGCTGCAAGTTCCAGCGGGCGACGGCCGCCTCGCTGGCGAGCACCACCCAGGCGGCGCCGTCGGTGATTTGCGAGCTGTTGGCGGCCGTGATGTTGCCGTACTTCTTGTCGAAGAACGGCTTCGGCTTGGCCATGCCGGCCAGACTGGCATCGTCGCGCACGCCGTCGTCGACGGCATAGATTGCGCCGCTCGCATCCACCAGCGGCACGATCTCGTCGAAATGTCCGGCCGCCCGGCCAGCCAGCGCCCGCTGGTGGCTCTGCACCGAAAATTCATCCATCTGCTGGCGCGTGAGTCCAAACTTCCAGGCGAGGTTTTCCGCCGTCTGCCCCATCAGGAGGCCGACCATCGGGTCGGTCAGGCCCTTCATCAGCCCGATTACGGGAGAGAACAATGCCGATGGCTTGAGCTTCAGAAAGTGGCCGAGCTTTTGTCCCATGGTCCGCATCTGCATCATGGCGGCGAACCAGCGCACCATCGCATCGGCATACAGCAGCGGCGCGCGCGACAGCGCATCGACGCCGCCCGCCAGCACCAGTTCGGAACGCCCCGCCTGAATGTTCACGATGGCGGAGTCGATGGCCTGCATGCCGGAAGCGCAGTTGCGCATCACCGTCCAGCCCGGCACCTGATGGCCGCAGCCCAGGCGCAGCGCCACCAGGCGGCCGATGTTGGTTTCGTCCGGCGAGGGCGCGGCGCAGCCGAGGATGACCTCGTCAAGGTCTTGCGGGGCAAAGGGCTGGCGCAGCAACAGCGCGCGGCCGGCCTGCGTCGCCAGATCGGAAGCGGAGAATGGACCGGGGCCGGGGCCGGTCTTCGCCTTCAAAAACGGCGTGCGCGCGCCGTCGACGACATAGATCGGGCTTTTCATGCCGCCATCCTGCACGCAACCGGCTTGTTGGCCGTCGCCACGTCGAAGTCGAAGGGAAAATCATCGACCCGCACGACGATGTCGCGCAGCGCATTGCGCCGCTTCATCACCGCATATTCGGCGGGTGAAATGACGCCCAGTTCGGCGGCGACAATGGCGATGTCGCGCACGTTGGCGCGCGGATCGCCTTCGAAACGCCCCGTCTTTTCGGCCTCGCGAATCTTCGCTTCGATCGGCTCGGCTTCCAGCGTGGCCTGCAAGGCCAGTTCGATGGCGCCCACCGGCTCGTTTTCGGTGGTCGGCAGATAGCATTCGGCGGTCAGGCGGTCGCGCGTCGCGGACGGCCCGACCAGCGCCTTGGCAACCTCGTGGCCCAGATCGTCGGAGGGGAAGACATACGGATGGCCCCAGGGAAAGATGCTGCGATGCAGGAAGGCGCCGACGAAACGGTTCGGGAAGTTGGCGATGACGCCGTCAAACGCCTGCTGCGCCTGGTACATGGCATCCCAGATCGCCCAGTGGGCGAGCGGCGCGTCGGCCGCCTGGCGACCATCGTCCTCGAAGCGCTTCAGCGTGCAGGACATCAGATACATCTGCGAGAGAATGTCGCCGAGGCGGCCCGAGAGTTTTTCGCGACGCTTGGCGCTGCCGCCCAGCACCAGCAGCGAGATATCCGTCAGAAAGGCGAAGGCCGACGAAAAGCGCGTGATCTGCTGGTAATAACGGCGCATGGCCGGCGCCACGTCGGCATCCACCTTGACGAAGTGCGAACCGGTCATGCCCAGCCACAGCGCGCGAAAGCCATTGCGCAAGGTGAAGCCGACATGACCGAAAAACGCCCGGTCGAATTCGGCGAGACCCTGCCTTGAGTCGGGATTCTGCGCCGCCTGCATTTCGGGCAGCAGGTAGGGATGGCAGCGGATGGCGCCCTGGCCGAAGATGATCAGCGAGCGCGTCAGGATGTTGGCGCCCTCGACGGTGATGCCGATCGGCGTCTGCTGGTAGGCGCGGCCGAGGAAGTTGGACGGGCCGAGGCAGATGCCCTTGCCGCCGATGACGTCCATGCCGTCATTCACCACCTGGCGGGCGCGCTCGGTGACGTGGTACTTGGCGATGGCGGAAACCACCGAGGGCTTCTCGCCCAAATCGACGGCGCCGGCCGTCATCTTGCGCGTGGCGTCCATCAGGTAGGTGTAGGCGCCCATGCGCGTCAGCGCCTCCTCGACGCCCTCGAAGCGGCCCACCGCCAGCTTGAACTGGTTGCGCACCCGCGCGTAGCCGCCGACGGCGCGCGCCGTCAGTTGCGCCATGCCGACATGCGAGGCCGGCAGCGAAATCGAGCGGCCCGCCGCCAGGCATTCCATCAGCATGCGCCAGCCCTGCCCGGCATTCGCCGGTCCGCCGATGATGAAATCGAGCGGCATGAAGACATCCTTGCCGCGCGTCGGGCCGGTGGTGAACATCGCGTCGAGCGGAAAATGCCGCCGGCCGGTCTCCACGCCAGGATGATCGTAAGGCACGATCGCGCAGGTGATGCCGATATCCTTTTTGCCGCCGAGCAGGCCGTCCGGGTCATACAGGCGGAAAGCCAGGCCGAGGATCGTGCACAACGGCGCCAGCGTGATGTAACGCTTGTCCCAGGTGACGCGCATGCCGAGCACTTCATGGCCCTGATAGATCCCCTTGCAGACGATGCCGCTGTCGGGTATCGATGCGGCGTCGGAACCCGCCCAGGGCGAGGTCAGCGCGAAGGCGGGGATTTCGAGCCCCTTGGCGAGGCGCGGCAGATAGTGGTTCTTCTGTTCTGCCGTGCCGTAGTGCAACAGCAGTTCGGCCGGGCCGAGCGAGTTGGGCACCATCACCGACACCGCCAATGCCGACGAGCGGGTGGACAGCCGGGTGATTACCTGCGAGTGGGCGTAAGCGGAAAATTCCAGGCCACCGTAAGCCTTCGGGATGATCATGCCGAGAAAGCCCTTCTCCTTGATGTAGCGCCAGGCGGCATCGGGCATGTCGTAAAGTTCGTGCGTCACCTGCCACTCATCGACCAGGCTGCACGCGGTTGCCGCTTCGTTGTCGAGGAAGGACTGCTCGGCGGCGGTCAGTTTCGGCTGCGGATAGGCATGCAGCTTTTGCCAGTCGGGCCGGCCGCGGAACAGTTCGCCCTCCCACCAGACGGTGCCGGCCGCCAGCGCCTCGCGCTCGGTATCCGACATCTGCGGCAGCAGGCTGCGGTAGGTGGCAAAAATGGGGCGGGTGATCAACGCGCGGCGCAACGGCCGGACGACAAACAGCAGAACCACGACAAGCAGGGCGCCAACGCCCAACAGCATTCCAATGGAATCGAACATTTGGTGCCTCTCTTAAAATTTGGGCAGGGGGGCGCGCAAGCCGCCGAGCAGGAAGGACATCAGCCGTGGCTGCAAACGATCCAGACGGTCCGTGGCGTCCTCGTCATCGACCTGCCAGTCGGTGACCAGCCGCAGCGCATCCGTGCCGGCTATGGCGTACGACGTCGCGCCCAGCATGAAATGAAAACGCCAGGCGATTTCGGCCCGCGGTACATCGGGCAGCGCCTTGAACAGCGCCGCCTTGTAACGCTCGACCACCTCCTGGTATTCGTCGGCAAGGAAGGTGCGGATAAAGTCGGCCGGATCGGTCAGCGTGCGCCCGAGCAGGCGCAAGAAAGTGACGCCGCCGCGCGCCTCGTCCTGCGCCATGCCCAACAGCGTGCCGAAAAACCCCTCGACGATCTGCGAGGGCTTCAGCGGCTTGTCGCCGGCCGCCTGCTCCATTGTCGTCAGCACGCGCAAACGCTCGGTATTCAGCCATGCCAGACGGCGGCGAAACACCTCCTGCACCAAGGCCTCCTTGGACCCGAAGTGGTAGTTCACCGAGGCCAGATTCACGCCCGCCGCGCCGGTGATCTGGCGCATCGAGGTGCCGTCGAAACCATTGGCCGTAAACAACTTCTCCGCCGCATCGAGAATGCGCTCGCGCGTATCGACAGAACGCGTTTCCGCCATAAACACCCCCACACAATTAATTCATACGTTCGTTTGAATGATATGAAAGATGTTCGGGCAAGGCAAGTGTTTTGTTCGAGTCAGGCGAAAGTCGGCGCTGGCGAGACGGCGTCTATCGCGGAGGGAACAACCGAAGTGGCCGATAACAGAGTCTCGCCGCCGGGCCGCCCTTAGCCCGCTTGCGGGCTAAGGGCTTTCTGGTGGCCCCCCCTCTCCCCGACCCTCTCCCGCAAGGTGAGAGGGAGAAAACCCCCGCAGTCTCGCCGCCGGGCCAATCCCTCTCTCCCGACCTCTCTCCCGTAAAGGGAGAGAGGAGCAGATAGCTTCCCTCTCCCCTCGCGGGAGAGGGAATGAGGGTGAGGGCAGCCAAGGCGAGACGGCACGCGGCGCCAGCCGCAACCCGCACCGCTGCCAAAAGAAGCGCCCCGTAATAAGCGAGCGCCAGCGAGCAGTTTAGAACCCCCCGCGAGGGGGGCACCAGGCCGCAGGACGCAGGACGCTGCGCAGCAGCGGTCCCGAGCAAAGCGAGGGATGCGCCAACGGCGCACAAAGGGGGGCGGGGCTTACCTTTTGACCAATTCGAACCGCGCCACCACATTGCGCAGCACGACGGCGGTAGCGGAAAGCGACGCGGCACCTTGCTGGGCGCTTCGCGCCGACTGGGTGTTCTGCTCGATCAGGGACGAAACCTGCTCCATATTCACCGCGACATCCTGGCTGGCAACCGCCTGTTCGCGCGAGGCGGCGGCGATGTTGTCGGCCATGGTCGCCACTTCGTCGCTGGACACGCGAATCTGGTCGAGACTGGTCACGCTTGCCCGCATCTGCCCCATGCCCACTTCCACCTCGCGCGCCGCCTGCTCCATCGACGACACCGCCTGCTGGGTCACCTTCTGGAATTCGTTGACCGTGTTGTTGATGTCGGCGGTGGACGAGGACGTCCGCTCGGCGAGCTTTCTGACCTCGTCGGCGACCACGGCGAAACCGCGGCCCTGCTCGCCGGCGCGCGCTGCCTCGATGGCGGCATTCAAGGCCAGCAGATTGGTCTGCTCGGCGATCTCGCGAATCGTATTGGTGATGACGCCGATCTTTTCGATCGCCCGGTTCAGGTCGCCGATGGTCGCGGAGGAGGCCTGCACCGCGCCCACCACGCGCGAGGTTGCCGCCATGCTGCTGTCCATGCTGCGCGTGGACTCCGCCACGAGCACCTTCGACTGGGTCGCCGCCTGGGCAGTGCCGGCCACGGAGGACGCCACCTCGGCCACCGACACGGTGAGTTCCTCGGTCGCCGCCGCCGTGCCCTGCACGCGATCCTGCTGCTGCACCGACTGATCGACCACGCGGTCCATTTCCGCTGCCAGCTTTTTGCTCTCTTCGTCCAGCGCAACCGAGACCAGGCGCACCTCATCGAGGGCCACCTTGAGGTTGACCTGCATCACCGCCAGGGTGCTCATCAGTTGACCGGCCTCGTCGCGGCGGGTGATATCGACCTCGTCGGTCAGAATGCCATCGGCGATCCGCTCGAAATGGCGGATGGCCTGGCGCATCGGCGCAACGATCGACTTGACGAGAAGCCCGCCAACCACCACCACCAGCAGGATCGCCGTGAGCGTGCCGAAAATCGCCGCATTGAGCACCCATGTGTAGCCGACTTTAGCCTGATCATGAGCCTTGTCGCCTTCAGCGGCCAGATAGCTTTGCAGCTTCTCGCCCTGCTCCCGCACTTGGGCGTAAAGCGGGTTGATCTTGTTCAGGAGCAGCGCCTGGGCGGTATCGTAATCACCGGCGGATAGCGCCTCGTGGGCCAGGCCCACGCCCTCTTTCGAATAGGCATCACGGGCAGCGGAAAAGGCCTCGGCAAGCACCTTTTCATCGGCGCTCTTGGGCTTTTTCTCATAGGTCGCGCGGAGATCCTCGATGACCTTGCGGTTGGCCTGCGTCGCCTCGGTGTGCCGCGCCAGCGGATGGTCGTGCAGCTTGCTGTAGCGATTGTCGGGGCTGTGTTGAATCCCCAGCATGATCTGCGCGCGACTGTCGGCCAGGCGTTCCACCATCTTGGCGATGGCGACCGCCGGTTCCATGTGCTCATCGTAGGCGATGCGCAGCGCTTCGTTGCTCTGGCTCAAGCCCACGACGCCGATGAGGGAACCCACCGCAATCATCGCCGCCAGCAGCGCCATGACGCCGATCAGTCGGGCGCGGATGGAAAGGCTGGCCAGGAAACCGCCGGTTTTCGGCAGTTTGCCGCTACCAGCATTGATCTGTTGATAAAGCGCTTCGGCATCGCGCACCTGCTCGCGGGTGGGCGCGGAGCGCACGGACATGTAACCCGTGGTCTCGCCGTTCTTGCGCAACGGCACGACAAAGGCGTCGACCCAGTAATGGTCGCCATTCTTGCAGCGATTCTTCACTCTGCCGCGCCACGGCCGCCCCGCCTTCACCGTCGTCCAGAGATCGGCAAACGCCACCGCCGGCATGTCCGGGTGGCGCACGATGTTGTGGCTCTTGCCGATCAACTCCGCCTTTTCAAAACCGGACAGCGCGATGAAAGCATCATTGCAATAGGTGATGATGCCACGCAGGTCGGTCTTGGAAACCAGATATTTCCCGACGGGAAAAGATGCTTCGCGTTGCGTGACAGGTCCGTTGTTTTTCATGGTCTCGATCTTCACAGGTTGAAGGGAATGTCAATCGGCGGGCATTATATATGCGGTCGCCAAATAACTTACGATATAGTATGGGTATTGAGTTTAACCTCGGACCGCCCCCGCCAAATGACCGTCAAGACCACCTTTCCCACGGTGTTCAGAAAAATCTGGCTGACCGTCGCCCTGTTCCTGGCGCTGGCGCTGGTGTTCGGCTTTTATGTGCAGGCCGAAAAACGCATCGACCGCGCCCACGAAGAGCGGCACGCCCTGTTTCTGCTGGCGGAAGAATTGCGCCACACCTCGGACGATCTGACGCGGATGGCCCATGGCTACGTGGCGACCGGCAACCCCGTGTTCAAGCAGTATTTCCAGGACATCATGGACATCCGCGACGGTCGGCAACCGCGCCCGGAAAACTATGACCTGACCTACTGGAATCGGGTGCTGGCCAGTCCGCACGCCCCCCGCCCGCGCAACGGCCAGCCCGCCGCTCTGCTGGACCTGCTGCGGCAGGCGGGCGTCAGCGACGCGGAAATAGCCCGGCTGACCGAGGCCAAGACGAACTCGGACCTGCTGACCACCCTGGAGTTCGCGGCCATGCAACTGGCTGAAAGCAACGGCCCGCGCACGGAAGCCAACCGAACCACGGCGCGCCGGATGCTGCACGATGAAAATTATCACCGGGCCAAGTCCGGCATCATGCAGCCGATCAACGAGTTTTTCCAGTTGATGGAAGGGCGCACCCGCGCCGCCATCCGCGCGGCGGAAGACCGCGCCTTGCTGCTCCGGGGCTTGTTCATCGCCATCCTGCTGGCGGCGCTGTTTGCGCTCTGGCGCGCCTACGCCGGCATGCGCAGGACGCTGGGCGGCCCGGTGGATGAAATCCATGCCCGGATGAGCGAGATCGGACGCGGCGACTTTTCCGGCCCCATCGCGATCGCGCCCGGCATGGAACACAGCGTGCTGGCGGGCCTGCTGGGAATGCAAAAAACGCTGCAAGCCCACGTCACCGAACGCAAACTGGCCGAGTGCGAACTACGCGTCGCCGCCGCCGCCTTCGAGTCACAGGAAGGCACCATGGTCACTGATGCCCATGGCGTGATCCTGAAGGTCAATCGCGCCTTCACCGCGAGCACCGGCTACACGGCGGCAGAGGCGGTGGGCCAGACGCCCCGCCTGATCAGGTCGAGCCGACACAACGCGGACTTCTATCGCGCCATGTGGGAGAGCATCGACCGCACCGGCGGCTGGCAGGGCGAAGTCTGGGACCGGCGCAAGAATGGCACGGAGTATCCGAAATGGCTCACCATTTCGGCGGTGAAGAACGCCGACGGCGCCATCACCCACTATGTCGGCACCCATTTCGACATCACGGAAAGGAAGCGGGCGGAAGACAAAATCAACGAACTGGCCTTCTTCGACCCGCTCACCGGCCTGCCCAACCGGACGCTGCTGCAGGACCGCCTGAAACAGGCGATGACCGCCAGCGTGCGCAACGCCAGCCATGGCGCGCTGCTGTTCATCGATCTCGATAATTTCAAAACACTCAACGACACGCAGGGCCATGACATGGGCGACCTGCTGCTGAAACAGGTCGCGGAACGTCTGACGACCTGCGTGCGCGAGGGCGACACCGTGGCGCGGATTGGCGGCGACGAATTCGTGGTGGTGCTGACCGGATTGAGCGCACTGGAGCAGGACGCCGCCGCCAGCACCGAAGCAGTCGGCGAAAAAATTCTCGCCGCGCTCGGACAGTCCTTTTCCCTCGGCGCGGTGACGCATCGCAGCACGGCCAGCATCGGCATCACCCTGTTCGACAGCCAGCCCGTCACTCTCGAAGATTTGCTCAAGCAGGCCGACCTCGCCATGTACCAGGCCAAGGACGCCGGGCGCAATGTCTGGCGTTTCTTCGACCCGACCATGCAGGCCACCGTGATGAAGCGCGCCGCGCTTGAGGCGGATCTGCACGAAGCCGTGCGGGAGCGGCAGTTCCTGCTTCACTACCAGGCGCAGATAGTTGGTGAGGGCCGCCTGACCGGCGCCGAAGTGCTGGTGCGCTGGCAGCACCCAGTGCGCGGCATGGTGTCCCCCGCCGAATTCATTCCCCTGGCCGAGGCAACCGGACTGATCCTGCCCCTGGGCGAGTGGGTGCTGGAAACCGCCTGCGCGCAACTGGCCGCCTGGGCGAAGCAACCGGCCATGAGCCACCTCACCGTGGCGGTGAATGTCAGCGCGCGGCAGTTTCACCAGCGTGACTTCGTCGATCAGGTGCTGGCGGTACTAGATCACACCGGCGCCAATCCACAGCGGTTAAAGCTAGAGCTAACAGAAAGCCTGCTGGTCGCCAACATTGAGCAGATTATCGAAAAAATGCATGCGCTGAAGGCCCGGGGCGTGGGCTTCTCCCTCGATGACTTCGGCACCGGCTATTCCTCGCTGTCCTACCTGAAGCGACTGCCGCTCGACCAGTTGAAGATCGACCAGTCGTTTGTGCGCGACGTGCTCACCGACCCCAACGACGCCGCGATTGCCAGAACCGTCGTGGCGCTGGCCCATGGCCTGGGCCTGGACGTCATCGCCGAGGGGGTCGAGACGGCAGCACAGCGCGACTTTCTAGCCAATGCGGGTTGTTATGCCTATCAGGGCTATTTCTTCGGTCGACCGCAGCCGATCAATGACTTCGAGGCGTTGGTGCAGCGGGGTTGAGCTCTCCCGGTCAAAGTCGGCGCTGGCAGGACGGCGACTTATAATCACCGACCTTCTCACCCTCCGATTCGCCATGCCCAGCGCCCCTGTCAAAACCATCGAAACCTTCCCCAATCCGGCCCCCCAGCGGGATTACCGGATTCACATGGAAATCCCGGAATTCACCTGCCTGTGCCCGAAAACCGGCCAGCCGGATTTCGCGGTGCTGACGCTCGACTATGTGCCGGACAAGCTCTGCGTCGAGCTTAAGAGCCTGAAGCTCTACATCTGGAGCTTTCGTGACGAAGGGCATTTTCACGAAGACGTGACCAACCGCATCCTTGACGATCTGGCCAAGACGCTGAAGCCTCGCTTCATGCGCCTGACGGCGCGCTTTTTCGTGCGCGGCGGCATTTTCACCAATGTGGTGGCCGAACATCGCAAGAAGGGCTGGAAACCCGTCGCACCGGTTCTGCTGGACGAATTTCCCGCCCAGTCCAATACACGATGAACCCGAACCTCGACCGGCTCCAGACCTATCCCTTCGAGAAACTGCGCGACCTCTACGCCACCGACACCCCGCCCGCCGATCTCCCGGAAATCAAGCTGCACATCGGCGAACCGCAACATCCGACGCCGCAATTCATCAAGGACGCGCTGACGGCCAACCTCGGCGGTCTCGCCAACTATCCCGCCACCAGCGGCTCGGACGCTCTGCGCCAGTCCATTGCCGACTGGATCGCGCGGCGTTACGGCATTCCCGCGCCGCATGTGAACGAGGGCGCCACGCAGGTTCTGCCGGTCACGGGCTCGCGCGAGGCGCTGTTCGCCATCGCCCAGGCGGTGATCGCGCCCGGGCACAGTAAACCCGTCGTCATCTCGCCCAACCCCTTCTATCAGATTTATGAAGGCGCGGCGCTCCTGGCCGGCGCGCGGCCGTTCTTTCTCAACACCACGCCGGAGAATGGTTTCCGCATGGACTGGGCCGGCGTGCCGACGGAAATCTGGCGGGACTGCCAACTGGTCTACGTCTGCTCGCCCGGCAACCCCACCGGCAAGGTAATGCCGCTGGAAGAGTGGCGGACGCTGTTCGAGCTGTCCGACCGCCACGACTTCGTCATCGCCGCCGACGAGTGCTATTCGGAAATCTATTTCGATGAAACGCAGCCGCCGCTCGGCGGCTTGCAGGCGGCGCGTCAACTCGGCCGCGACGACTACAAGAATCTCGTCATGTTCAGCAGCCTGTCGAAACGCTCCAACGTGCCGGGCCTGCGCTCGGGCTTTGTCGCCGGCGACGCGGCCATTCTCAAGAAGTTCTGGCTGTATCGCACCTACCAGGGTTGCGCGATGAGCCCGCCGATCCAGGCGGCCAGCGCGGCGGCCTGGCGCGACGAGGCGCATGTCGCGGACAACCGCCGCCTGTATGTCGAAAAGTTCCGGCAGGTCACGCCGCTCATCGCGCGGCATCTGCACACCGCCCAGCCCGATGCCGGGTTTTATCTGTGGGCGTCGGTCGCGGCGACAGGGCTTTCCGACACCGAATTCGCGCGCGAACTGCGCCGCCAATATAATGTGACCGTCCTGCCCGGCAGCTATCTGGCGCGCGATGTCGGCGGAATCAACCCCGGCCGCGACTTCATCCGTATCGCACTTGTCGCCGGGGTGGAAGAATGCCTGGAAGCCGCGCGGCGCATCGACGCCTTCTGCTCTTCGCTTTGAAATAATCACAAGGAATCCGCCATGCACGAACTGCAAACCCTCATCGACCAGGCCTGGGAAGACCGCGCCAACCTGAAACCCGGCACCGCTCCCGCCCGCGTCGGCGCGGCGGTCGATCATGTGCTTGACGAACTCGACCGTGGCACCCTGCGCGTCGCCGAGAAGATTGATGGCGAATGGGTAACGCACCAGTGGATCAAGAAAGCGGTGCTGCTGTCCTTCCGTCTTGAAGACAACGTGCTGATGGAAGGGGGCGCCTCGCGTTTCTTCGACAAGGTGCCGACCAAGTTCGCCAACTACGATGCCCATGACTTCCAGAAAGGCGGCTTTCGCGTCGTGCCGGGCGCCGTGGTGCGGCGCGGCTCCTTCATCGGCAGAAATGCCGTGCTGCTGCCCTGCTTCGTCAATATCGGCGCTTACATCGGCGAAGGCACGATGGTCGATACCTGGGTCACCGTCGGTTCCTGCGCGCAGATCGGCAAGCATGTGCATTTGAGCGGCGGCGTCGGCATCGGCGGCGTGCTCGAACCCATGCAGGCCAATCCGACCATCATCGGCGACAACTGCTTCATCGGCGCGCGTTCCGAGGTCGTCGAGGGCGTCATCGTCGAGGACAACTGCGTCATCTCGATGGGCGTGTTCATCGGCCAGAGCACCAAGATTTTCAACCGCGCCACCGGCGAAGTGACCTACGGCCGCGTGCCAGCCGGCTCGGTGGTGGTCTCCGGCAGCCTGCCCTCCAAGGACGGCAGTTACAGCCTCTACTGCGCGGTGATCGTCAAGCAGGTCGATGCGCAGACCCGCTCCAAGACCAGCATCAACGAGTTGTTGAGAGACTGAGGATTCCCCGATGGGCTCGATGCAGCGACTCTTCCAGTTGATGGCCGATAAAAAGGCCTCGGACATTTTCGTTTCGGTCGACGCGCCGATCAACATCAAGATCAATGGCGTGTCCATGCCGGTCAACCAGCAGGTCATGGATGCCGCCACCATCATGGGCCTGCTGCAGGAGGTTCTCACCGATCTCCAGTTGCGCGAATTCGAGGAAACGCTGGAGCTGAATGTTGGTTATGCCCTGCCCGGCGTCGGCAACTTCCGCATTTCTGTAATGCGCCAGAAAGGCACGCCGGCCTTCGTCGTGCGCTACATCCCGACGGAGATTCCGCTGCTGGCGGAGCTCAACATGCCGCCGGTATTGGCCGACATCATCATGGAAAAGCGCGGCCTGGTGCTGATGGTCGGCGCCACGGGGTCGGGCAAGACGACGACCATCACCGCCATGCTGGACCACCGCAACGCACTGTGCACCGGCCACATCCTGACGCTCGAAGAACCGATCGAATTCGTCTTCAAGAACAAGCGGTCCATCGTCAATCAACGCGAGATCGGCGCCGACACGCGCGACTTTCGGATCGCGCTGAAAAACGCGCTGCGGCAGGCGCCGGACTGCATCTTCATCGGCGAAATCCGCGACAAGGAAACGATGACCCAGGCCATCGCCTACGCCCAGACCGGCCATCTGTGCCTCGCCACGCTGCACGCCAACAACAGCTATCACTCGCTCTCCCGCGTCATCAGTTTTTATCCCCTGGAAACCCGCCCCGCGCTGCTGGCCGACCTGGCGGCAACCTTGAAGTGCGTCATTTCCCAGCGGCTGGTGAAGAAACCCGACGGCGCCCGCATCCCCGCCGCCGAGGTGCTGCTCAATTCGCGTTATGTTGGCGAGCTGATTGAAAATGGCGACCTCAGCGGCATCAAGGAAGCGATGGAACAAAGCCTCTCGCCCGGCTCGATCACCTTCGAGCAATCACTGTTCGCGCTCTACAAGTCCGGCGTCATCACACTCGAAGAAGCGCTCGGCAACGCCGATTCAGCGAACAACCTGCACTGGCTGATCAACAACGCCAGCGCCGACAAACAATTTGGCGACGGCCCCCGGACACCCATGGCGCCCGCCGAGGCCGAAGCCAGCACCTCGGCGTCCGGCGCTTCATTCTCCAAATTCACGATGAAGATGGACTGAATGACCCCGACCCCGACTCTCGAACTCGCCAAGGCGCTCATCGCGCGCCGCTCGATCACCACCGAAGATGCCGGCTGTCTCGACCTGATCGCCGCCCGCCTCGCCCCGCTGGGCTTTGTCTGCGAACGCATCGACAGCACCGGCCCGACGGGCCATGTCTGCAATCTCTGGGCGCGGCGCGGCACGGCCCGGCCATTGATCGTCTTCGCCGGCCACACCGATGTCGTGCCGCCGGGGCCAGTCGAGCAATGGCAGTCCGACCCCTTCGCGCCGACCGAGCGTAACGGCATGCTCTACGGCCGTGGCGCGGCCGACATGAAAACCTCGGTCGCCGCCGCCGTCGTCGCGGTCGAGCGTCTGTTGACAACGGCCGAACCCCAAGGCTCAATTGCTTTCCTGCTCACCTCGGACGAGGAAGGCGACGCCACCGACGGCACCGTGCGCGTGGTCGAAACGCTGGCGCAGCGCGGCGAAACCATCGACTGCTGCATCGTCGGCGAGCCGACCTCGGTCAAGCAACAAGGCGACATGATCAAGAATGGCCGGCGCGGCTCGCTGTCCGGCAAGCTCGTCGTCAAGGGCATTCAGGGCCACGTCGCCTATCCCGAAAAGCTGAACAATCCCATCCACCGCGCCGCCCCCGCGCTGGCCGAACTCGCGGCGACCCGCTGGGACGCGGGCAACGAATTTTTCCCGCCCACCAGCTTCCAGATCTCGAACATCCACGCCGGCGCCGGCGTCACCAACGTCGTGCCCGGCACGCTCGAAGTGCTGTTCAACTTCCGCTTTTCCACCCCCAGCACCGCCGACGGCCTGCAAAACCGCGTGCATGAGATTCTCGATCGTCATCAACTCGAATACGACCTGCACTGGACGCTCGGCGGCCGTCCCTTCCTCACCACGCCCGGCCGCCTGGTCACGGCACTCACCGCCGCCATCCACGCCGAGACCGGCATCACGCCTACACTCTCCACCACCGGCGGCACCTCCGACGGCCGCTTCATCGCCACCATCTGCCCCGAAGTCGTCGAGTTCGGCCCGGTCAATGCCACCATCCACCAGATCGACGAATGCGTCGCCCTGGCCG
>JAUSBB010000127.1 GCA_030652245.1 Rhodocyclaceae bacterium
ATGTTCGAGCGAATGGTGAAACGAACGAACCCTTCGGCGAATTTGTCGGCGATGTCGCACAGCTTGCGGATGGTGTAGTGATCCATCTGCCGCTGGGTGCCGGCACGCACGGTCCACACTTCGTCGCCCGAATGGGAAACGTGATGCAGAACGCCGGGACGCGGGCGGTCATGGCACTTCCAGTTGCCATAGTTGGCGACGAACTTCGGGTGCAAGAATTTCTTGTTGTCGAGGAAACCCTCGACCGGCTTGCGCGCTTGAGCTTGAGTCATTTGTAATTGTCTCCGTCTTCGCTATTGTGATCAGGCTGCCGCTTTTTTGGCGTTCATGCGCGCCACTTCTTCGTCCCAGTCGCCAGTATTGACATAGGGATTCGAGCGCGGGCTAGACACCATGTTGGCATCAACCTCAAGGCCGACACCTTCGAGGAAGTTGGCGAGGCCGATCCGCTCGATCATTTCGCCGGTGCGCTCGTGCTCCAGCGCGTTTTCGGCGAAAAAGTCGATGACGGTCTGGGCCAGATCGACAAGCTTCTCGTGGTCTTCGTCAGTATCCAGCTTCATGAAGGGAATCACCAGGGTGCCCATCAACGCGCCAATCTTGAGGTGGCTCTTGCCGCCGATCAGGATTGCGGTACCCTTGTCCTTGCCAGCGGCTAGCGCGCCGGTCATGACGTTGATGCAGTGCATGCAGCGCACGCAGTCCTTGTTGTTGATTTCCATGGCCTGGCTGTCGCTGACCTTGACGGCGGTGATGTGCGCATCCTTGCTGACGGCGCCGGCATCCTTGAGCTGGATGGCGCGACTCGGGCACAGGTTGATGACGTCGTTCACCAGTTCATTGACGCCATGCTTGGCGAACCAGGCGCGCGCCATCTTTTCGTCGCTGCGCATGTTGTCGCGCCAGGTGCCGATGATGGCCATGTCGGAACGCTGAATGGCGTTCATGCAGTCGTTCGCGCAACCGGAAATCTTGAACTTGAACTTGTAGGGCAGCGCCGGACGATGGATGTCGTCGAGGAAACGGTTGGTGATGTTGAAATTGACCTTCGACTCGTCGAAGCAGGACTGCTCGCAACGCGCCGCGCCAACGCAGGACATGACGGTGCGCACGGACGGGCCGGCACCGCCCATGTCAAAACCCATCTTGTTGAATTCGTCCCAGGCCGGTTGCACGTTCTCGCTGGTGCAACCCTGGAACATGATGTCGCCGGTCTGACCGTGCATGGCAACCAGACCCGAACCAAACTTTTCCCAGATATCGCAGAACTGACGCAGGGTATTGGTATCGTAGTGCATGCCGGCCGGGGGCATGATGCGAATCGTGTGGAACTCCGCGGCGTCCTTGAAGGTCGCTTCGCCCTTTTCGTTTTTGATTTCGGTGAAGCGGGGAATCACGCCGCCGCCGTAACCGATCACGCCAACCGTGCCGCCCTTCCAATAGCCCTTGCGGGTTTTGTAGGAATGCTCGAGGTGACCGAGCACATCGACGACATAATCCTTGTCCTTGGCGAGACGCTTTAAACCCGTAACAAAACTCGGCCAGGGACCTTTTTCGAGTTCGTCAAGTAAGGGGGTTGCATGAGGCTGTTTGGCCATGTTGTCTCCTTTATTTGTGGCTGTTGGGGAACTGATCGCGTGGCGTGCGCTCAGCACCGGATTGCTGAGCATTGTCGGTTTGATTCGGTCGGTACGCCATACTTCCGGAGGGTAGATTAACCCTTTTCGATGGGTTAAGTGAACCTACCCACAAGGGTTAGATTACCTCACTCCCACCAGGGAATGGTCACTTGCGGCTTGCGATGCGATAGTTTATCCCCATATGTCGGCGAGTAGTATCTCAGGGGCTGCTGGCGCTTTTTTTGGCTGGCCGCCTGAATTCTAAAACTGCCTTGCGACCCATACTATCGTGGACAATAAAATCACCAGTCTGGACAAGTTCCGTGTTCCCATCGGCAATCAGGCAATCGAACTGCAGCAGATCGAGCTCCAGGGCGGCGGCATGCCGCTGCTGCGCCTACGCATCCGCGAGGGAACCCGCTTTACCATTTTCGATATCGACCCGCTAACGGCCGGACGCTGGGCCGATGTCATGGCTGCCTGGTCGCAGCAGCAGTTGACCGCGACTGGTGAACTACGCGATGAATGCGCCCATGACTGACGCAGCCAACCCGGCGGAACAATTTGTCGATCTGCAGTTTGCCTTGCAGGGCTATGCGGTTCCTCATGAATACATCGACGCCCTTTGGGCGGAGGTGCGCGGCATTCTGCCCTGGATGGAAACCGACGCGCTGGCGGGCTTGCACCTTTTGTCGGGACTCAGTCCCGGCGAGGGCGAATGGTATATCTCGGGCCGTTCGCGCCTGGCTTTGCGTTTAGCTCGCCAGCAGGTCGACCTGGCCAGCGCAGCGCTGTCGGGCGCCCGTCTGCAACTGGGGGCCAACCAGGTCGAGGTCGGCGCCGCCAGCGTGCGCGAGCTGGCGCATACCGCCGTTCTTTACGCTCGGTTTGTCACCTTTACCGCCACTGCGCCGGCGCGCCTAGACGAACCAATGAGCGACGAACCGATGAGCGAGGCCGATTTTCAGACGCTCTGCCAGCAACAGTTGACGTCAATGGGTCTGGCTCCGCGCCTGATCTTCGGCAAGGCGCAGCGCGCGCAGACTTCCGTCGGCGCCCTGCACGGTTTCAGTCTCATGCTGGCCGGACTCGGCGCCGATGCCACCCGCCAAATACAACGGCATGGGCTTGGCGACGAACGCAAGCGCGGCTGCGGAATTTTTGTTCCCCACAAATCGATGGCCGCCGCGGGAACGTTAGAATAAACACCGAATTCGCTTTTTTATAGTCCAACCCACAGTCAAAGGAGGAGCCCATGAGCTACGTCATCAATGGTGTTGAAAAAGAGACCGACAGTTACAACTATCTGCTGGAGCCGGATTTCAGCGACGAGGCAGTGCAGGTCATCGCCGCCGCCGACAACATTCAGCTGACCGACGATCACATGAAAGTCATCAATTTCCTGCGCGAAAAATACAAGGAAGATGGCCATACCCCGAACCTGCGCAACCTGATCAAGGGTCTGCAGGACGAGGGCGACATGCCGCATGCCGACAGCGCGCTTTTGTTCGAGTTGTTCCCGGATGGCGGCGCCGCCAAGCAGGGTTGCCGCGTGGCCGGCCTGCCGCAGCCCAAAGGCAAAGGTGGCTATTGATTTATCCGCAAAAGTCGGCGCTGACGGGACGGCGGTAATCTGAGATGGCAATAAAAATCCGCTCCCACTTCCCCGGTGGCCAGCCCCGCTCTCCCGCGGTGCTGGCCGGCGTCGCAGCGGTTCTGGCCTGGAAACTGGCCCTCGAAGCCATCAAGCGCATGCGCCAGGCCGACTATGATATTGACATCGGCCGCCCGTATTTCGACTTCATCTGCGAATTTGTGGTGTTTCTAGCGCAGTCGGCGGATCGCATCGCCTACCGCGAACTCACTGCGGATGATCGCGTCGCTTTCACTACCGCGCTCGCCAAAAAACTGGCCGAAATGGTCGAGGAAAACAGCGACAGGTTATTGGGCGCGGCACCCCCCGGCGAAACGGCGCGTCATTTTCTTGACCTATTCAACCGGCGCGGCGCCGATTACGCTGAATTCGGCTACGGCGCGGACGGCCCGGACTTTGGCTTCAAGCGTTATTTTGCCGCTTGCCTGCGCGAAGGCTTGCCGGAAAAGGACAAGTTGTGGGCCGTCGATCAAGCCATGGACATCGAGGCGCCCGAAGCTCTGAAGACCTTGGAAAAAACTCTGGCTGGACTGTTTCACCCAGCCGCCTAATAAAAGTCGGCGCTGGCGGGACGGCGATAGCCGGCACGCCGCCAACACGAGGACGGCGCCTGGAACGCAGAAGGAAAGAACATGCCAGGCTGTTTCGATCTTGCCGATGAGCAGGCCTATGCTCGGTGGCGCGAACAAAAGTTTGATACCGCGCCGCGGCAACTGGCCGATATCGTCGTTGAAATCAACGATCCACGCGCCCTGCAAGCCGCCGAGCGCCAACGGATTCTCAACCTGAACGCCCGCTGCAACATGGCTGTTTATGCGGGCAAGACCGGCACTGACCCCGACAAGCAGATACCGCGCCAACTCGGCGCCCAGCTTGGCTTGTCGCGCATCGACAGCCACTGGCTCACCGACGATGATGCCATCTCACCGATCTCGGTGAGCGGCGCCGCAGAGCGCGGCGAACGCAAGGAATTCATCCCCTACACGGACAAGCCGATCAAGTGGCACACCGACGGCTACTACAACCCGCCCGAGCGCACGATTCGCGGCCTGCTGTTGCATTGCGTGCAAAGCGCCGCAACCGGGGGCGCAAACCAGTTGCTCGACCACGAAATCGCCTACATTCTGCTCCGCGACGAAAACCCGGATTTCATTCGCGCCCTGGCGGCGGCGGATGCCATGACCATCCCCCCGCGCATGGACGAGACAGGCATCGCGCGCCCGGCGCAGCCTGGCCCGGTTTTTTCTGTCGACAACGCCGGATTCCTGCACATGCGCTACACGGCACGCAGCGTCAGCATTCTCTGGCGCGCCGACGTGCTGATCCAGGCTGCCATTGCTGCATTGACGCGCCTCCTCGCGACACCAACGACATGGACGCTGCACGGCCGGCTGGAGCCGGGCATGGGACTGGTCTGCAACAACGTGCTGCACGACCGCGGCGGCTTTACCGAAACGCCCGCCCAACGCCGTCTGCTCTACCGGGCCCGCTATTACGACCGGGTAGCGGCAAGCTGAAGCGCATGCCGATATAATCGCGGCGGGTTTATTTTCAACCGATTGCGCCGCGATGCCACAACTCACGCTGGAACTTGAACGCAGGCTGACCACCGCCGTCGAGCGCATGCCCGCCTTTCCGAAGAGCGTGCAGGTGATTCTGGAAATGACGCGCGATATCAATTGTCTGCCGCGGAACCTGGTGGGCGTCATCGAAAAAGACCCGGTGATGACCGTGAAGATTTTGCGCGTCATCAATTCAGCCTACTACGGCCTCCCCAACAAAATCACCTCGGTGGGCCAGTCGGTCGTCTATCTGGGTATCAACACCATCAAAAACCTGGCGCTGTCGTTTGCCGCGGTGGGCATTCTGCCCCGCTTCAACACGACCGGCTTCGATATCCAGCGTTACTTACTGCATTCGCTGTCGGTGGCATCGCTGGCGCGCCTGCTGTGCGAAAAATATGCGCGCAGCGAGGTCGATCCGGGCGATTGCTACATCGCCGGGCTGCTGCATGACTTCGGCAAAGTGGTGTTCGCCCAGTTCATGGTCGGCGAATTCATGAAGGCGCTGGCGATTACCATCGACCATGGCAAACCGCTATTTGAGGCCGAGATCGAAGTCATCGGCGCCGATCATGCCTTTGTTGGCGCGCTACTGGCAAAGAAATGGAAATTTGCCGAACCCCTCGTCAACTGCATTCGCGACCACCATGACGCCGCCGCGGAACCTTCCGCAATGCTCGATTGTCTGCGCATGGCTGATGCCATCTGCCGCAAGCACGCCTTCGGCGATGCCGGCAATCCCTGGCGCGAAGAAGAACTGGCAGCACTGCCGACCCGCTTTGGCGACGATATCGAGGTGGTCATCGCGACACTCGGCGATCTACAAAAAATCGTCAATGATGCCCAGGCTTTCGCGCAGATCGGCACGGAAAAGTGAGGGAGCAACCATGAAAGTTAAAATGTGGGGGGTGCGCGGTTCGATCCCCGCGCCAGGGCCGCACACGGTGCGCCATGGCGGCAACACCACCTGCATCGAGGTGCGCACCGATGCTGACAATCTGATCATCCTCGACGCCGGCACGGGCATCTTCCCGCTGGCGCAAACCCTGCTCGCGCACCTGCCCGTCACCGCGAACATTTTCATCACCCACACGCACTGGGATCACATTCAGGGGCTGCCCTTCTTTGTCCCGCTGTACATCCCGGGCAACACCGTGTGCATCCACGGCGCCTACGATCTCGTCGCCATGAAAGGCATCGAGCAGGTCATGGACGTACAGATGCAGTACAGTTATTTCCCGATTCGCGAGGCGGAATTACGTGCCGGCATCAAGTACGAAACGCTCACCGTGGGCGCGCCGGTCGTCGTCGGCGATGCAACCGTGACGCCCGTGCTGCTCAACCATCCGGTCCCCAACCTGGGCTACCGCGTTGCCTGCAACGGGCGCGCGATATTCTTCACCGGCGACCATGAGCCCTTGGGCAACATCTACACACCCGACGACTCCGAGTACGCCAACTATCAGGCGATAATCGACCACCGCCATGTCGAACTGGATGCCGCGCTCGGCCAACTGGATCTGCTGATTTGCGATACCGCCTACACTCTGGCCGAATATCCGGCCAAGACCGGCTGGGGACATGGCACCTTCGATCATGCCATGGACATGGCAAAACGTATTGGCGCCAAGCGGCTGATTTGCACCCACCACGAACCGACGCGCGGCGACGATGAACTGGAAAAAGTCTTCGCCGAGGCCCTGAGTCGCCATCCGCAACTCGACTGCGAAGTCATGCTGGCACGCGAGGGCCTGGAAATCCTGCTCTAATTGAAAAAACGCCCGCCCCCCCCTTCGCCCCCCTCGCGGGGGGGTCCAAACTGCTCGCTGGCGCTCACGTATCACGGGGCGCTTCCTTTGGCAGCGGAGCAGATTGCGGCTGGCGCCGCGTACCGCGTTTGCTTGGGGCGGCCCGGCGCAAACGCTGTTTCGTTAAACGCCGAAACCGTCCAGTTCTCGATTAGCCAGGAAAATTTGGTTGTCCAGTCGCTGTGCCATTTCCTGCAACAGATCGCGGCCCTGGCGTTCGGCCACCCGCGCGGCGGCGAACAGTTCGTAAAGCTTCGAGCCGTAGAGCTGATCGAGCAGCGCGCTGATGGCGGCCAGGCGCTGGCGGATTTTGGCCGCCTCGGCGGCCAGCGTCTCGGCGGCCGCAAAAGTCGGCGCTGGCGGGACGGCGCTGGATAACGGCTGACGCGCACCCGCTTGGCCTTCGAGCCACAGCGCGAATACCTCATCCAGGCCGCCGACGTCACCGGCACGGTAGGCGCGATTGGCCTCGCTCATCAACTGGGTGCGCCAGGCGCGATCGGCTTCGTTGTCGGCGCGGTCGGGGTGGATCTTTTGCGCGAGTTGGCGAAAGCGTTTTTTCAGTTCGTTGCTGGGCTTGAACGCTTGCTCCGTTCTGGGCTCATTACTACCGTAAGCCGCGCTTTCGCGGCGCGACTGCTCGGCGCGCGCCCCCGCCTGGCGGGCGGCCCGATCAAGGACCGGGTCGTCGGGGCTGTGCTGCATCCTGGCCTGTGCAAGTTCGGCCTGAATCCGGTCAAGCTCGGCCATCCGCCCGGCGATCAGCGCGTGGTAACGCTCGGTAAAGCGCGCCAGTTCGCCTTGCGCCGTGGCAAGTTCGAGCTCCATTTCCGCCAGCTCCTGGCCCAGCACTTCAATTTCGGCGGAGAGGCGGATGGTTTCGTCCATCACGACCAGACCAGTGAAACCGCTGATCGGTCCGCTAGCCAACATCAAGGTGCAACTGGCGCCCGGCCAGAGGCTGCGGACTTGATCCGGCAGTTGGCCGGACTGAATCAACATCACCCAGTCGGCGGGCGCCGCAAGACGTTCGGCCAGCGTCCACGGGCCGATCCGCACGGGAAACAGGCTGCCGATACCCGCGGGCGGCGCTTCGCGGTCGAGGCCGCGCGCACTCCAGGCCAGGCTGCTCCGCCACAACGCATCATCCCTCCGCAAGCGGGCGCGCATGGCGGCCCAGGCTGGACCCTCGCTATCCTCGGCCGCGCGCGTCAGACGGCTTTTCAGGAGCGCCAGCGTGGCGCGCAGGGCGATGCCACCGGCGTAGTCGGCGCCCGGCAGCACCAGGCAGAGCGGACGCAGGGAGATGTCGAGGGCATTCGAGATGTCGGGAAGCCAGGCATCGTCGGCGGTGACGATCCAGAGCGTGCGGTCGCGCGCCAGCGCCTCGGCCGCCAGCGCGGCAAGCGCCGGGACGGTTATGGCGGGATCGACTGGAGCGCCGATTTCGCGAAAAACAGACGGCGGCGTTTGCGCGGAACGGGCGGCGGCATGGGCGGCAAATTGCCTGAGCCAAGCATCAACGGTAGTCGCGATATCCGGGGCGGAATCCATCCGGTCATTGTATGCGCCAGGCTTTGCCCGATATTTCGTTTCAAGCGACGACAAGAAGGGGGAAATCGCTGCTTTTCCGCATTGCCATCGGCCATGGCTGCGCCTGCTTCGTAGTAAAGTGCGCACTCTTGCTAGCCATGTCCGGGAGGACCGCCCGTGTTTTCCATCATTCAGGCTGCCGGTTGGCCAATCTGGTTTCTGCTGCTGACTTCCGTCATTGCCGTCGCACTCATCATCGAGCGCGGCACGACGTTGCGGCGCGCCAAGATCGTGCCGTCCGGCCTGCTGCAAAGCGCCATTGCCGAATACCGCCGCACGGGTATCACGGAAGAATTTCTGGCCCGCCTGAACGCCCACTCGCCACTGGGCCGCATCCTGGCAGCGGGCCTGAAGAACGACCGGAGTTCCCGCGAGGTGATGAAGGATGCCATCGAGGAAGCCGGTCGCGGCGTGGCTCACGAACTGGAACGTTTCCTGACCAGCCTCGGTACGATTGCCTCGATGAGTCCGCTGCTGGGTCTGTTCGGCACCATCGTCGGCATGATCGAGATTTTCGGCTCGGCCACTGGCGTCGGCCACAACCCGCAACAACTTGCGCATGGCATTTCCATCGCGCTCTACAACACCGGCTTCGGCCTCATCATCGCCATTCCGGCGATGATCGCCTACCGCCATTTCCGCGCCTTCGTCGATAGCAGCGTGATCGAAATGGAGTTGCAGGCCTTGAAGCTGATTGAACTGGTCCACGGAGAACGCCGGTGAACTTTCAGCGCGGCCGTCCCCGCGCCGAGCCGGAGATCAACCTGATCCCGATGATCGACGTGTTTCTGGTGATCCTGATTTTTCTCATGGTCACCACGACCTATTCCAAATTCGCCGGTCTCGAAATCAATCTGCCAACGGCGGACGCCCAGGCGCAACAGGACAAATCGAACGACATCGATGTCGTCGTGACGGCCACGGGCAGTGTGCTGATCAACAAGCAGCCGGTGAGCGGCGGCGTCGAGGCAATCGGCGTGGCGCTGCGCCGCGCCGCCACTGGAACGACTGAGCCGGTCATCATCATCAACGCCGACGCCAAGGCCACGCACCAGAGCGTCATCGACGTCATGCAGGCGGCGAGAAACGCTGGCCTTTCGCATATCTCCTTTGCCACCCAGCAAAAATAATGCTCCCCCCGAAGTCCTCGCTGCGCTCGGCCCTCCCCCCAGGGGGCCAAGAAACACTTGGGGCGGCCCGGCGTGTTTCTTGATCGCTGATGTGTTGACGGACTTATGGCGGACGCGCGGGTTTGCCGCGCTAGCGTTGTTGCCAATCGGCCTGCTGTTCGTACTCCTGTCGCACTTGCGCCGCGCCGGCTATCGGCTGGGCCTGATTCAGTCCGTGCGTCTGCCGGTGCCGGTGATCGTCATTGGCAA
Organism: Rhodocyclaceae bacterium; assembly: GCA_030652245.1. Taxonomy (GTDB): domain Bacteria; phylum Pseudomonadota; class Gammaproteobacteria; order Burkholderiales; family Rhodocyclaceae; genus Sulfuricystis. The sequence continues at coordinate 9,616 of JAUSBB010000127.1, forward strand.
CATCATTGCCGGCGGCGCCGGCAAGACGCCATTGACGCTCTGGCTTGCGCAGCAACTGGCCGCGCTTGGACGCAAGCCGGGCATCGTCAGTCGCGGCTATGGCGGCAACAGCAAAGCGGCACGCAAAGTCGGCGCTGGCGCGACGGCGGCCGAGGTCGGCGACGAACCCTTGCTGCTGGCGCGGCGCGCCAACTGCCCGGTGTATGTCGGCATCGACCGGGTGGTGGCGGCACAGGCTTTGTTGGCCGCGCATCCCGAATGCGACCTGATTCTTTGCGACGATGGCCTGCAACATTACGCTCTGGCGCGCACGGTCGAAATTGCCGTAATCGACCGACGCGGCCTGATGAATGGCTGGCCGCTGCCGGCCGGGCCGTTGCGCGAACCGAAGGGTCGATTGAAGGAGGTCGACGCGCTGGTGCTGAATGGCGCCGCAACCGCACCGGTTGCGGATGTGCCTGTATTCATGATGCGGCTGGAAGGCGACCGCTTTTATCGTCTCGACGCGCCTAGCGTCACCTGCACGGCGAGCGATCTGGCCGGACGCCAACTGCACGCCGTGGCCGGCATCGGCGAGCCGCAACGCTTCTTTGACCATCTGGCCGGGCTGGGCCTCCACTGTGAAACCCACGCCTTTCCCGACCATCACCGTTACACGCGCGCCGATTTTGCTTTCGCCGGCGATGCCATCCTGATGACGGAAAAGGACGCGCTAAAATGCGCCGGCCTGACCCCGCTGCCGATCTGGGTGCTGCCGGTCGCAGCCCGCATCGAACCCGACCTCGCCCGCTTTGTACTGGAGAAAATCGATGGACCCGCGCCTGCTTGAAATCCTCGTCTGCCCGCTGTGCAAGGGCCCGCTCGATTACCGCAAACCCCAGGCCGAACTGGTCTGCAAGACCTGCCGGCTCGCCTATCCGGTCAAAGACGACATCCCGGTCATGCTCGAAGACGAAGCGCGTCAACTCGCCCCAACGGAAGAATAAAAATCAATGTCTTTCCGCGTCGTCATTCCCGCCCGCTACGCCTCGACGCGCCTGCCTGGCAAGCCGCTTGCCGACATCGCCGGCAAGCCGATGGTGGTGCGTGTGGCTGAAGCGGCGCAACGAAGTGGCGCAACCGAAGTCATCGTCGCCACCGATGACGCACGGGTGCTTGACGCCGTTGCCGCCCACGGCCACGCGGTAACACTGACCCGCGCCGATCATCCGAGCGGCACCGACCGGATTGCCGAGGTGGCGCGGCTGTTTGGCTGGAGCGATGAAGCCATCGTGGTCAATCTGCAAGGCGACGAGCCGCTGATCGACCCGGCCAGCGTCGCCGCCGTGGCGCGGGCGCTCGAAAACGATGGCGCGGCCGCCATGGCCACCGCCGCGCACGCGATTACCGACCTGGCCGAATTCATGAACCCCAACGTCGTCAAGGTGGTCACTGCGGCAAGTGGACGCGCCCTGTATTTTTCGCGCGCACCGATTCCCTGGCACCGTGACGGCCTGGCCAACCAGCCGCGGAATCTACCGGCGGATTTCGGGGCGCGCCGCCACATCGGCCTGTATGCCTATCGCGTAAGCTTTCTGCACCGCTATGGCGCGCTTGACCCGGCGCCCATCGAGCAATGGGAAGCGCTGGAGCAGTTGCGCGCGCTCTGGCACGGCTTCCCCATTCAGGTCATCGACTACCCTCACCTCCCAGCACCGGGCGTCGACACCCCCGCTGATCTGGCGCGCGTGCGCGCCGTTTTTGCTGCACTGCACTAATCAGAGCGGCTATCGTTTGATAGATAAAATCTAGCGGAATTCCCGCCGAAAGTGGGAGAATCGCCAGGTTTGGCAGATAACCATCGCTAACGGACTACAACAGAGGAGACACGCAATGCGTTTGATTTTATTGGGCCCACCCGGGGCCGGCAAAGGCACCCAGGCCAACTTCATCAAGGAAAAGTTCGGCATTCCGCAAATTTCCACCGGCGACATGCTGCGCGCCGCAGTCAAGGCGGGTACCCCGCTGGGCGTTGAAGCCAAGAAAATCATGGATGCCGGCGGCCTGGTGCGCGACGACATCATCATCGGCCTCGTCAAGGATCGCCTGAAAGAAGCCGACTGCCAGAACGGCTACATGTTCGACGGTTTCCCCCGCACCATTGTGCAGGCCGAAGCGATGAAGGACGCTGGCGTGGCCATCGATTTCGTACTCGAGATCGACGTGCCGGACAGCGAGATCGTCGCCCGCATGAGCGGACGCCGCGTG
>JAUSBB010000130.1 GCA_030652245.1 Rhodocyclaceae bacterium
GCGGCATGTTCTTCGCCTACTTCTGCCTGCGCCCAGCCGCCGTTGAAGTTCTCGACCCGCCCAAGCGCCTGCCACTCTGGGTCGCCACGTTTGCGCGCTTTCTGCCTTACATGAGCGTCGCGGTGATTCTCCTGCTCGGAACCGGCCTGGGAATGATGGTGCCGGTTGGGTTCGGCCAGGCACCGGGTGGCTGGCATGCCATGCTGACACTTGGCCTCGTGATGGCTGCGGTCTTCGCCTACGTCTATGGGGTGCTGCTCCCCAAGCTGCGAACGGACTGCTCGGCAAGCGCTTGGCCGGCAGCGGCCCAAACGCTGAACCGCATTCGCCAGCTGGTCGCGCTCAATCTCTGGCTTGGCGTGCTCGTTGTAGTTGCGGCAGTTTCAGCCCGCTGAGTCCGCAGCTCAGCAATTGCAGCGCAGCCAAACACGTCATTCCAGCGCTCCGCCTCCGGCGGCCGTTTAATTCGTTAGAACTCAATCGAAAATCATGCGAATCGAAGGCGCCGTAAAAACCTGGAACGATGAACGTGGCTTCGGGTTCATAGAGCCTCGCCACGGAGGCCAAGAAATCTTCCTGCATATCAAAGCCTTTGTTGGCCGCTCTGGTCGGCCTGAAGTCGGCCAGCGTGTGACGTTTGAGGTTGAAATGTCCCCTGATGGAAAAAAGCGAGCGAAACGCGTTGAAGTTGTAAAAGAAGTTCGCCGCAATGTCCGGGCTCGCAACGACAATCCAGCGCAGTGGGGCACGGCGAGCTATTTCGCGATTCCGGCATTCTTTGTCGTCTTCGCTTTAACCGCCTTGATTTGGAAGGTCCCAAGTTGGGTCGCGGGCCTCTATCTTGGCGCTAGTCTGGTGTGCTTTGTCTTCTACGCCATGGACAAGTCAGCCGCTACCGCGGAGAGTTGGCGTATCAGTGAAGATACCTTGCTGGCCTTGGGACTTGTGGGCGGCTGGCCGGGCGCAATTGTCGCTCAGCAGGTGTTACGCCACAAATCCAACAAGGCATCCTTCCGCGCCAAGTTTTGGGCAACCGTGGTCGCCAATGTTCTTGGGTTTGTCGTTCTCAGCTCACCGTTGCGAGCTGTGCTATGGGCGTGATTTCTAAAGCAGAAATCGGAAAAACGGCCAAGCTAGAATTTCCCATAGCCATTTGAAAAGTCGGCGCTGGCGGGACGGCGATCAGATCTTCCGCCGCGTTTCACCAAGATGCGCGTAAGCCGCTTCGCTGCCGAGCCGGGCATCGATCACCGCCTTGCCGACAGTGAAGTGGTAGATATCCTGGAAGCTGGCCGTGTCGAGCCCGAGGGCGCGATGTACTTCATCGTCGAAATAGCAGCCGATGCCCGTTCCCTGAATGCCGGCGGCTTCGGCTTCGAGGTAGAGCACCTGGCCCAGCATGCCGGCTTCCCAGAAACGCTGGCGGTAGCGCCAGGGCTGGTCCGGGCCGATGTCGTCGAAGCGCGCCAGCATGGCGAGCGCAAAAGCCGAGTCGCCGGCGATGTCCTGATGACAGGATGTCGTGACGGCAAACTCGCGTACATCCAGCGGCGCCAGCAGATGGAGCGGCAGGTGGTCGGGGCAGTCAGGAACTTTGGCCCAGAGCCAGTCCGTTCGCATGGCGGCGCGCAGCGTGGCGAGCGCGGCCGGCGCGCGCGGCAGGCAGTAGATGCCCGGCTCGAGGCCATCGACACGATGCACGAACAGTACCGGATGGACGCTGGGCGCAGCCTCCAGCAGCGCCCAGGGCGGCTGGCCGGCGCGCGGCAACAAGGCGTCGAGCATGCGGTAGAAACGCTGCGCGCCGATTGCGGTGACGCCGTCGAAGGCTTGGGCGGAACGCCGGCCGATGATCAGGCGGCTGGCTGGTGCCTGCGAAGCGGGTGCCAGCGCCGGCAGCGGTGCCAGCGTGGCGGCCGGAACGCGGCTGCCGGCGGGCTTGTGCGTGGCGGCGGCGACTGCCGGAATGTCCGGCCAGTCGCGATGTGCGGGGCTCAATAGATTGGCATACCCCGCCCACGCCACGCCCGCCAGCATGTTCAGCACCTCTGCCGCGTCGGGCGCTTCCCCCGGTCCGATCCAGACCAGCGCTTCGGGTGCCTCTACCTCGTCCGCCGGAAAGTCTACGGCGCGATCGACCCCGGTGAGGGCGGCGATTTCGTCATCGCCCCAGTCGTCAAGCAGCCGTAGTTGCCAGCCGAGGGCGGCGGCAGCGTAGGAGAGGGCGGCCAGGGCATGACCACAGTCGTGCTGGCAATAGCGGAAGGCGCGCATGCCGTACTTCCACGCCTCGCGCCAGTGGATGCCGGTGAGGGCCAGCAGCACGCCGCCCGACCAGGCGAACGGCGCCGCGGCGCGCTGTTCGAGGCAATGCTGGTCGGGCCGGTAGTGATGGACGCCGGCCGGCAGCCCCGGCAGGTCGGGGCAGATCAGATAGCCCTCGGTCGGGTGGAGGTTGCCAGAGGACGGGTTGCAGCGCAGGGCCCAGCGGTTGCCGCCATAGGTTTTCCAGGCCGACAGGCCGAGGGACAGTTGCAACAGGCTGGCAATGCTGTCCGCATTCAGGGCGTGTGGCGGGACACCGGCAGCACCGAACAGATCGTCCCAACAGACCGGGAGGTCGGCATCGAGCAACGGCAGCGCCAGCTCCGGCGCGCCGGCATAGCGGCGGAACGGGTCGGGCTGCGTCGCCCAGTCCAGACCGCCGGGGCCGGGAGCATAGCGGTCGAGGTGGTGCTTGGAACGTTCATGGTAGGCGCGGACGGGATCCATGAGCGCAATACTAAAGCCTATTTCCAATCTCCCGGCAGCGTGACCGGAAGCAAGCTGACAGGGTTACAGCAGAAATTCCGTTATCCTTGACACCGGGATGGCCGTTCGTTGGAAGTCCTGGCGCCAAGGCGCCCGGAATCAGTTCAAAGGGACACGATGGAAACAGGGGCACACAACAAATCCGACCTGAGGTTTCGGCTCGACCCGGAGGCCAAGGCCTTGATCGCGATTGTGACGCCGGGGCCGTCTTCACAAAATATCGACGAGGCCTGGCTGCGCGAGGAATTGGTGGCACAAGGTTATGGCGCGCTGCGCTACCTGCCCCGGGCAGCGATCCCCCTGCTCGCCAACTACAACTCCGGCACGGCCGTCGAAGTGAAGATAGCCGAGTGCATCGACGCCACCCTGCATGTCGAAGTTTCGCCTGACCGGCTGGAAGCTTACCTCGACATCCATGCCGCCGAGGGTGGCGCTCCGGTCAGCACTGCAGATGTCATGGCTGCACTGACCGAACTGGGCATCGGCGACGGTGTACTCCCGGAAGCCATCGCCGCAGCCATCGCTGCCGGCACGGCGAAACGACAGGTGATCGCCCGTGGCCTGCCCCCCGCGCATGGCCGTGATGGCTGGATGGAATCACTGATTCCGGAGGTTCGCAACCGCAGCCCCCGCGTGGATGAGACCGGGCACACCGACTATCGTGATCTGGGTGAAATCCCCGTGGTGCATGCCGGCGCCGACTTGATGCTCTGCCACCCACCAACCGAGGGCAAGCCCGGTTTGACGCTATTTGGGGAAGAAATTTCAGCCAAACCGGGCAAGGAGGTGAAATTCGCCGCCAATCTGCCCGGCACCGCGATCGCTCCCGACAAGCCCAACTTGCTGCAAGCCGCCATCAACGGGCAGCCCGTCATCGTTCTCGGTGGCATGATGGTCGAAACGATATTCAGGATCAACTCGGTCAACACGGCAAGTGGCAATATCGATTTCGATGGCAGCGTGGTGATCAAGGGCGATATAGACGCCGGCATGACGGTGCGAGCCAGTGGCGACATCGAAGTCGGTGGTGTCGTTGAAATGGCCACCCTTGAGGCGGGTGGCAGCATCGTCATCAAGGGCGGCGTCATGGGCGGACTCGGGCGCAAGACCACCGTCGAACATCGTATCCGTTGCGCCGGCTGCTTCAATGCCACCTATGCCCAGCAGGCCAGAATTGATGCTGGCGACAGCATTTTCATCGACGACATGGCCATGCAATGCGAATTTACCGCGATCAATCACATCCATGTCGGCAACAAGCGGCGCGGCCATGTCATCGGTGGCCACCTGCAAGCTACGTTCTCCATCACGGCCAAAGTGTTCGGCTCACCCAATCGCGTGCGCACCCATTGCGAGATTGGCGTCAATCCGCTCATGCACAAACAAATGCTCGAGGTGGCGAAAAGTCGCGATGGGCAGGAAACCCAGTTGCTCGAAATCACCAAGCTGCTCGATTTTTCACGCAAGAACCCCGGCAAGCTGCGTCCGGAGATGATCGACAAGGCGCGCGCCACGATGACCGCACTTCTGGCCAGCATCGCCACGCTGCGCGAGGAGCAGGAAGTTCTGGCAAAAAAGATCGAACTCTCGCAACAGTCACGCGTCGATGTGCAACAGACCCTCCACGAAGGTGTCGAAGTTCGCATGGGCAAGCTGTGCTATCGCGCCGTCGGAGAACATGGCCCCTGTTCCGTCGGGCTCGGTGAGACGGGTCTTGAACTGCTCCCGCTGGAAGTGGCGAAGTAAGCTCAACGTGTGTTGAAGTCGGCGCTGGTGGAATGGCGTGTTAAGGCGGTACAGCAACGCCAGTCACGATGCAGCGCAGGCTTCCCAGGATAGAAACAAAAGCGGCCTTCCGTCTGGAAAGCCGCTCTGTATCTGCTGGTGCCGAGAGGGGGACTCGAACCCCCACACCTTGCGGCGGCGGATTTTGAGTCCGCTGCGTCTACCGATTCCGCCATCTCGGCTGGTGGTCGGGGCAGGTAGAATGCGCCCCCGACCGCAAGAGCGCGCATTATCCGCAAAACACCCCTGCCCCGCAACCGATGAAACCGACCCTCGACGATTTCGACTACGCGCTGCCCTCGGAGTGCATCGCGCAGGCTCCCCTGGCCGAGCGCAGCGCCAGCCGTTTACTCGTGATGACGGGCAGCACGCTTGACGACCGGAGATTCACCGACCTGCCTGACCTGCTGGCGCCGGGCGATCTCATTGTGATGAACGACACGCGCGTGATGCATGCGCGGCTGTTCGGGCAAAAGTCCACGGGCGGCCAGGTCGAAGTGCTGGTCGAGCGCATGACGGGCGAGGACGAGGTGCTGGCGCAGGTGCGCGCCAGCAAGCCGCCCAAGCCGGGCAGTTGGCTGCGGCTGGAAGATGCGTTTGATGCCGAGGTGCTGGGTCGCGCGGGCGAGTTTTACCGGCTCAAATTTCCCGGCGACGCGGCCGAGCTGATCGAGCGTCACGGTCGGCTGCCGCTGCCGCCTTACATTGAGCGTGCTGTCGCCGACAAGACCAATGCGGCCGACGAAGAGCGCTACCAGACAGTTTATGCACGCGAACGTGGTTCGGTGGCCGCGCCGACGGCGGGGCTGCATTTCGATGCGCCATTGCTCGAACGGCTGCGCGAAAATGGCATCGGCATTGCCTATGTGACCTTGCACGTCGGGGCCGGCACTTTTCAGCCGGTACGCGTGCAGAACCTTGCACAGCACGACATGCACGTCGAGCGCTATGTGATGCCCCAGGCAACGGTCGACGCTATCGCCGCAACCAGGCAGCGTGGTGGCCGCATCATCGCCGTTGGCACCACCACGCTGCGCACGCTTGAGTCGGTCGTCAATCCGGATGGCACGCTGAAAGTCGGCGCTGGCGAGACGGCGCTGTTTGTCACGCCGGGCTACGCGTTTCGCGTGGTTGACCTGCTGATCACGAATTTCCATCTGCCGAAATCGACCCTGCTGATGCTGGTGTCGGCCTTCGGCGGCATGGAGAACATCCGCGCGGCGTATCGTCACGCCATTGACTCTGGTTACCGTTTTTTCAGTTATGGCGACGCCATGCTTATTCACCGACACGATGAAATTTAACCTCCACACCACCGACGGCGCCACCCGGCGCGGTACGCTGACCCTCGCCCACGGCACGGTCGAAACGCCGGTGTTCATGCCGGTCGGCACCTATGGCACCGTCAAGGCGATGGCGCCCGACGAGCTGGTCGCTATTGGCGCGCAGATCGTGCTCGGCAATACTTTTCACCTCTGGCTGCGGCCTGGGCTCGACGTCATCGGTGCTCACGGCGGGCTGCACCGCTTCATGGGCTGGGATGCGCCGATCCTCACCGATTCGGGCGGCTTTCAGGTGTTCAGC
>JAUSBB010000150.1 GCA_030652245.1 Rhodocyclaceae bacterium
CGCGGGAATGACTTCAATTTTAAATTTTAGAGGTGCCCATGAGACAAATTCAGGAAGCCTATATCGTCGCCGCCACGCGCCTGCCGGTGGCCAAGAAGAACGGCATGTTCAGGAATGTGCGGCCGGACGACATGCTGGCCCACGCCATCAAGTCCGTGCTGGCCCAGGTGCCGGGGATCGACCCGGCGCGGATCGGCGACGTGATCGTCGGCTGCGCCATGCCGGAAGCCGAGCAGGGCATGAACGTCGCCCGCATCGGCTTGCTGCTGGCCGGCCTGCCGAACACCGTGCCGGGCATGACCATCAACCGTTTCTGCTCCTCGGGCGTGCAGGCGGTGGCCGATGCCGCCAATCAGATCCGCCTCGGCCTCGCCGATGTGATGATCGCCGCCGGCACCGAGTCGATGAGCGTGATGCCGCAGATGATGGGCAACAAGATGGCGATGAACCCGGCCTTCTTCGCCAAGGAGGAAAACATCGCCATTGCCTACGGTATGGGACTGACGGCGGAGAAGGTGGCCAACCAGTGGCAGATCAGCCGCGAGGCGCAGGATGCCTTCGCCGTCGAGTCGAATCGCCGGGCCGTCGCCGCGATTGCCGCCGGGCACTTCAAGGCCGAGACGACACCTTATCCGATCCGCGAAAACCTGCCGGATTTGGCGACCGGCGAAATCCGCGTGAAGGAGCGCACCGTGGATACCGACGAAGGTCCGCGTCCCGATTCCAGCCTGGAAAAACTCGCCAAGCTGAAGCCGGTGTTTCATGCGAAGGGCTCGGTGACGGCAGGCAATTCATCGCAGATGTCCGATGGCGCCGCCGCGGTCATGCTGGTTTCGGAACGGGTGCTGAAGGAGCTCAATCTGACGCCGCTCGCCCGCTTTGCCGGTTACGCCGTCGGCGGCGTGGCGCCCGAGATCATGGGCATCGGCCCGGTGGCGGCGATTCCCCGGGTGCTGGAACAGGTCGGCATCAAGCAGGACGATCTCGACTGGATCGAACTCAACGAAGCCTTTGCCGCGCAGTCGCTCGCCGTCATCAAGGAACTGGGCCTTGATCCGGCCAAGGTCAATCCGCTCGGCGGCGCGATTGCGCTGGGCCATCCGCTCGGCGCCACCGGCACCATCCGCACGGCGACCGTCGTGCATGGCCTGCAACGCACCGGCGGCAAATACGGCATGGTGACGATGTGCATCGGCACCGGCATGGGGGCCGCCGGCATTTTTGAGCGGCTCTGAACAATGAAACCCGCCGAGGAGATTGCACAAATTCGCGCCTGATTAAGCGATACTCACGAACTGGACCGGACGGTGTATAGCGCCGAAAAAAATTACTACCGACAAAAAAACGCTGGAGGAGAAATATGATGTTTGCACAGAGAATGCGTCGGGTCGCCCTCGTGGGACTCTTGCTCGCGGCAACCGGGCTGCAGGCCGCCGAAGTGGCCGGCGTGAAGATCGACGACAAGCTGCGCGTCGGTGATAGCGAGCTGGTGCTCAACGGCGCCGGTTTGCGGAGCCGGTTCTTCATCAAGGTGTATGTCGGTGCGCTGTACGTCGGCCAGAAGTCGAACGCGCCGGCCGCCATCATCAACAGTGCGTCGCCCCGCCGGATGAGCCTGCGCATGCTGCGCGAACTGGACTCGGATGCCCTGTATGGCGCGCTTCAGGATGGCTTGAAGAGCAATCTCACGGCAGCCGAACTGGCCGAAATCAAGCCGCAATCGGACGAGTTGGCGGCGATCATGAAAGGCATCGGCAAGGTGCGCGAGGGGGATGCGATTGCCATGGATTTCTCCGCTGATGGCGTCGGCATAGGGTTGAATGGCGAAGCGCGCGGCAAGGTGGCCGGCGCCGTCTTCGCTCGCTCGCTGCTCAAGGTCTGGCTGGGCGAAAATCCGGTTGAAGCATCACTTAAAAAAGCGTTGTTGGGCGACTAGACATATCAATCTAAGGGAGGAGTCACCATGGAAAAGCTCTGGCTGCAAAGTTACCAAGAAGGCGTCCCGGCGGAAATCAGCATCGACGACGTGCCTTCGCTGGTCGCCCTGTTCGAGAAAGCCTGCACGACCTATGCCGACAAGGTTGCCTACATCAGCATGGGTCGCGAGATGACCTACCGGCAGCTGGATGAACAAAGCCGGGAGTTTGCCGGCTGGCTGCAATCGCGCGGGCTGGCCAAGGGCGACCGCGTCGCGTTGATGATGCCCAACATGCTGCAATATCCCGTGGCCCTCTTCGGTACCTTGCGCGCCGGTTGCATCGTGGTTGGCTGCAACCCGCTGTATACGCCCCGCGAACTGGAGCATCAATTGAAGGATTCCGGCGCGACGGCCATCGTCATCGTCGAGAACTTTGCGCATGTGCTCGAAAAGGTGATTGCGCGCTCCGCCATCAAGCACGTGCTGGTGACGCCGATGGGCGAGATGCTTGGCGGGCTCAAGGGCCTGCTGGTCAATTTTGTCGTGCGCCATGTCAAGAAGCTGGTGCCGCCCTGGCATCTGCCCGATTCGATCGGTTTCAAACAGGCACTGTCCGTCGGTCGGCAGCAGGGATTCAAGCCGGTGTCGCTGGGCCATGACGATCTGGCCTTCCTCCAATATACCGGCGGGACGACCGGACTCTCCAAGGGCGCCATGCTCACGCACGGCAATATCTGCGCCAACGTCACGCAAGCGCTCGCCTGGATTCGGCCGGTGATTCGGGATGGCGAGGAGTTCATCGTCACCGCTTTGCCGCTTTATCACATCTTCGCGCTGACCGCGAACTGCCTGACCTTCATGGCGGTCGGCGCGCGCAATCTGCTGATCGCCAACGCCCGCGACATTCCGAATTTCATCAAGGAATGGAGCAAGTACCCGGTCAGCATCGTGACCGGCGTGAATACGCTGTTCAACGCGCTGCTCAACAATCCGGAATTCGCCAAGCTCAACTTTTCGACCATGAACGTCACGCTGGGCGGCGGCATGGCCGTGCAGGCGCCGGTCGCCGAGCGCTGGCGGGCGGTCACCGGCGTGACTCTGCACCAGGCCTACGGCCTGACGGAGACCTCGCCCGCGGCCACCATCAACCCGCTCGACATGAAGGAATTCAACGGCGCGATCGGCCTGCCGATTTCTTCGACCGAGGTGTCGATCCGTGACGACAACGACCACGAGGTGCAGATCACGCAGATCGGCGAAATCTGCATCCGCGGTCCGCAGGTGATGACCGGATACTGGCAGCGGCCAGAGGAAACTGATGCGGTGTTCACGCCGGACCGCTTTCTGCGCACCGGCGACATCGGCTATGTGGACAAGGACGGCTTTGTTTTCCTGGTCGACCGCAAGAAGGACATCATCCTGGTGTCCGGTTTCAACGTCTATCCCAACGAGGTCGAAGAAGCCGTGGCGCTGCATCCGGGCGTGCTGGAGGCCGCCGCCATCGGCGTGCCGGACGAGCATTCCGGCGAGGTGGTGAAGATCTTTGTCGTCCGCAAGGACCCGGCGCTGAACGAGGCCGTGCTGATCCAGCATTGCCGCGGCGTGCTGACCGGCTACAAGGTGCCCAAGCATGTCGAGTTCCGCGACGATCTGCCGAAAACCAACGTTGGCAAGATCCTGCGGCGCGCGCTCAAGGACGAAAAGCCGCAAGAGAAGTCCTGATACCGGTTCCCGCCACCCTGGCGAAACATCTGGCGCTGCCGGTCAGCGGCGCGCCGATGTTCATCACCCGCCGCGCCCAACGCCATCGCGCTTGACCTTTGCAAGACTGGTCTATTCAAATTCCGTATTGCGGAGGGCATCATGAGAGTCGAAATCGGTTCGTATGAGGCGAAAACCAAGCTCCCCGAGTTGTTGCGGCAGGTGAAAGCCGGCCAGAGCTTTACCATCACCAATCGCGGCGAAGCGATTGCGGATCTGGTGCCCAGCTCGGGTGCGCGGGCGAAGGACCGGGTCGCGGCGGCGGAAAGGCTCAAGGCATTCATGGTGGCCGATCCGGTGCGTGGCGTAAACATCAAGGCGCTCATCGAGGAAGGGCGGGCGTGAAAAAGTTTCCCTGAAAACCCATCCCACTGTAACCCGTCCTGCGTCAATACACGCGAAGGACGGGATTTTTGAAAGAAAAAGGAAACACACAATGAGCGACTACCGCGCACCCATCAAGGAAATGCGTTTCGTCATGGACGAACTGGCCGGCTTGCCGGAAATCAGCCAACTGCCCGGTTTCGAGGACGCGACGCCCGACATGGCCGATGCGATTCTCGAAGAAGCGGCGAAATTTTCCAGCGAAGTGCTGGCGCCGCTGAATCAGGTCGGCGACAAGGCAGGCTGCACCCTTACCCCGCAAGGCGTCACCACGCCCCCCGGCTGGAAAGAGGCTTACCAGGCCTTTTGCGAGGCGGGCTGGAACGGCATCGTCCTGCCGCCCGCATTCGGCGGCCAGGGCCTGCCGGATGCGCTGGGCGTCGCCGTCAAGGAAATGGTCTGCTCGGCCAACCTGTCGTTCTCGCTGGGGCCGCTCTTGACGACCGGCGCCGTCGAGGCGCTGCTCACCTGCGCCAGTGACGAACTGAAGTCCATTTTTCTGGAAAAAATGGTGACCGGCGAGTGGACCGGCACGATGAACCTCACCGAGCCGCAGGCCGGTTCCGATCTGGCGCAGATACGCTCCCGCGCCGAGCCGCAGGCCGACGGCAGCTACCGCATCTTCGGCCAGAAAATATTCATCACCTATGGCGACCACGACATGACCGACAACATCGTGCATCTCGTGCTGGCCCGCCTGCCGGACGCGCCGCCGGGCGTCAAGGGCATCTCGATGTTCCTGGTGCCGAAATTCCTCGTGAATGCGGATGGCTCGCTGGGTGCGAGGAACGACGCGCAGTGCGTTTCCCTCGAACACAAGCTCGGCATCCACGCCAGCCCGACCTGCGTGATGGCTTATGGTGACGCGGGCGGGGCGGTCGGCTATCTGCTTGGCCAGCCGAACCTCGGTCTCGAATACATGTTCATCATGATGAACGAGGCGCGTCTAGGCGTCGGCTTGCAGGGCGTCGCCCTCGGCGAACGCGCCTATCAGCAGGCGCTGACCTTCGCCCGCGAGCGCAAGCAGGGACGCGATGCGCTGACCGGCGAGAAGCTGGTTACCATCGACCGGCACCCGGACATCCGCCGCATGCTGATGACGATGAAATCCCGCGTCGAGGCCTGCCGCGCCCTGGCGTATCTGGCGTCCGGCCTGCTCGACCGCGTCCATGCCAGCACCGATCCCGAAGAGAAAAAGCGCAACCTGTATCTCGCCGAATTCATGATCCCCATCGTCAAGGGGGGCAGCACCGAGATGAGCATCGACGTCACCTCGCTCGGCATCCAGATTCACGGCGGCATGGGTTACATCGAGGAAACCGGTGCCGCCCAGCACTGGCGCGACGCGCGCATTACCACCATCTACGAAGGCACAACAGGGATACAAGCCAATGACCTGCTGTTCCGCAAGCTGATGCGCGACCAGGGCGCCACGGCCAAAGTGGTGTTCGGCGAAGTGCATGCCACTGTCAAGGCATTGGCCGCTTCCGGCCGGCCGGAATTGCAAGCCATCGGGAAACGGCTGGGCGTTGCCCTGCAGGCCTGGACCGGCGCGACCGAGTGGCTGGCCGCCAACGTGAAAACCGGCCTGTCCGGCGTGCTGGCGGCGGCGGTGCCTTACCTGCATCTGGCCGTCACCGTGTGCGGCGGCTGGCAGATGGGCCGCGCCGCGCTGGCTGCCGCCGGTCATCTGGAAAAGGAAGCAGGCGACCTCGCCTTCTATCGCGCCAAGATCGCCACGGCTGCTTTCTATGCCGACCATCTGCTGCCGCAAGCGGCCGCCTATGCCGAGAGCGTCAAGGCGGGTGATGCGGCAATTGCCGGGGTGGGTGACGAGGTCTTTTAGAAAAGCGCCGTCCCCATGATGGCGGCGGGCCGGCTAACGCCGTCCCCATATCACGCGGCGTGACGGCTGCGCCGTCCCGCCAGCGCCGACTTTCAGACCAGTTGTTGCAGCAGCCAGAATGCAACAAAACCGCTGGCAATCGTCAGCAACGTGCTCTTCCATCTGGCGGCGACGCCGATGGCGACGAGGCCGGCCCAGAAGCGCGGGTTGCCCGTGCCGACATCGAACTGACCGGTGACCAGCAGCAATTCGGGAACGGTGATGGCGGTGAGGGCGGCGATTGGCACGAAGGGCAGCCAGCGGATGAACCAGCTCGGCGGCTGGTAATGGCCTTCCAGTGCGATGAAGGAGTAGCGGATGGCGAAGGTGAGCGCTCCGCAGGCAATCCACAGCAGTATCAGCGCGGTCTGGCTCATCGGCTGCCCCTCCGCTGCATGAATGCGCCGGCGACGAGGCCGGCCAGCACGGCGACGAACAGGCCGGTCTTGTAGGGCATGGAAACGAGCAGCACGGCGACCGCGCCAGCAACGAGCGCGGCGGCGAGGCGGGCGCGGCTGTCGATCAGCGGCACGACAATGGCGATGAAGGTAAGCGGCAGGGCGAAATCGAGGCCGAGATCGGCGGGCAGTTGCGCGCCGAGCAGCACGCCGGCCAGTGTCGAAAGCTGCCAGCCGAACCAGAGCGCGAAGCCGGCGCCAAAGAGGATCCAGTGCGCGAAGGGCGAACGTGGCTCGGCGAGTAGGTGCGGAATGGCCGCCGCGTAGGCTTCATCGGTCAGCAGATAGGCCAGCAGCAGCTTCCAGCGGCGCGGCAGGGCATGCAGCACGGGGGCGACGGAGGCGCTGTAGAGCGCATGGCGCAGGTTGATCAGGCCGACCGCGCCGACCATCAGCAGGGCCGGCGCGCCGACGCCGACGAGCTGGGCCAGCAGGAACTGTGCGGAACCGGCAAACACGACCGACGACATCAAAAATGCCGCCAATGGCGGGATGCCGCTTTGCAGCGCCACCACGCCATAGATGACGCCGAACGGGATCACGCCCAGCAGCATGGGCAGCAGGGCGCGCACGCCGAGCCAGAAAGCGGAGGATGGTGTCATGGTCTGCGGAAAATGGAGTAGCCGGATTCTACGTGTCCGCACCGTTTATAATCCGCCGTCAACTTTTTGACGTTCATTTCCCCCTCCAGTGCGCCTGATCAAGCTCAAAGTCGCCGGCTTCAAGTCCTTTGTCGAGCCGACCGTCGTGTTGTTTCCCGACCAGCTCGCGGGCGTGGTCGGCCCCAACGGTTGCGGCAAGTCGAACATCATCGACGCCGTGCGCTGGGTGCTGGGCGAATCCAAGGCTTCCGAACTGCGCGGCGAGTCGATCCAGGACGTGATCTTCAAGGGTTCGGGCGGCCGCAAGGAAGTGGGCCGCGCCAGCGTCGAGCTGCATTTCGACAACGCCCAGGGGCGTGCCGCCGGCCAGTGGAGCCAGTACGCCGAGATTGTCGTCAAGCGCATTCTCGACCGCGAGGGCAATTCCAGCTATTACATCAACAATCTGCACGTGCGCCGGCGCGATGTGATCGATCTTTTCCTCGGCACCGGCCTGGGGCCGCGCGCCTACGCGATCATCGGCCAGGGCATGATTTCGCGCATCGTCGAGGCCAAGCCGGACGAACTGCGCTTCTTCCTCGAAGAGGCGGCCGGCGTCACCAAATACAAGGAACGGCGCAAGGAAACCGAGGGCCGGCTCGAAGATGCCGGCGAGAATCTGGCGCGTGTCGATGACATTCGCGGCGAACTCGGCAATCAGCTTGCGCGTCTGGAAGCTCAGGCCGAGGTGGCGCGGGAATACCGCGATCTGCAGTTTCAGTTGAATCGCCGTCAGAGCCTGCTCTGGTTCAAGAAGCGCCGGGATGCCGAGGCTGAAACTTTGAAGCTTGAGCGACAGGTTGCCGAGGCGATCAATCGCGTCGAGGCCGAAACCGCTTCGCTCCGCGCCACCGAGGCGCGCGTGGAGCAGGCGCGCGAGGCGCATTTCACGGCATCCGACGCCCTGCATGCCGCCCAGGCCGAGATGTATGCGGCCAACGCCGAGGTGAAGCGGCTGGAAGCCGAGATTGCCCATCTGCGCGATGCGCGTCTGCGGCTGGAAACCCGATTGGCGCAACTGGATGCCCAGGAGCAGCACTGGTCGGGCG
>JAUSBB010000153.1 GCA_030652245.1 Rhodocyclaceae bacterium
GGCCCCTGTCCCGAGATCACCACCAGCGGAATCGAATCCATGTAGGCCGTGGCAATCCCCGTCACGGCGTTCGTCACGCCCGGCCCGGAGGTGACCAAGCAAACGCCGATCTTGGTGGACGAGCGCGAATAGGCGTCCGCCGCGTGCACGGCTGCCTGCTCATGCCTGACCAGAACGTGCTTGATCTTGTCCTGCTTGAACAATTCGTCGTAAATAAACAAAACCGAGCCGCCAGGATAGCCGAACACATGTTCGACCTTTTCTTCCTGGAGACACCTGATTACAATCTCAGCGCCCGTCAATTGCATTGTTGTGTGTCCATCAATAAGCGGGCCGAAGCCCGAAACAAAAGCGGGCCCAAGCCCGAAACGCGCAACAATACTTGACAGAACAATGAACGGTCAAGGCTTCCGATCAGCTTCCGGTTGGATTCAACCGGTTTGACACACACCACCGCGATGGGCCAACCCCCATCCAGACGACTGAAAACACGCTTTGGCTTCACGTATCGAGCTTTCCGATTTTCTCGCCAGTGTCGAGCGGCGCGCCTTCAAGCAGGCCGTATTCGCCGTGCGTGACGAGGAAACAGCGCTCGATATCGTGCAGGACAGCATGATGCGTCTCGCGGAAAAATACAGTGATCGCCCGACGGAAGAACTTCCACCTCTATTTCAGCGTATCCTGCAAAATGCCATCCGTGATTCTTATCGTCGTTCGCGCACCCGGGCGGGGCACGTGGTGCAGCTTTCCTCGTTCGAGCCGCTCGACGACGAATTGGCCGACCCGCTGGAAACCCTTGAAATTGACGAGGAACTCAACCCATTTGCCACCCCGCATGCGGCCCTGCTGCAAACCGAGACCCTGAACCTTATAGAGGCAGCACTCCAAAATTTACCGCCGCGTCAACGTGAAGCCTTCCTGCTGCGTTACTGGGAAGGATTAGATATTGCAGAAACCGCCTTGGCCATGGGTTGCACCGAAGGCAGCGTCAAAACCCACTGTTCGCGAGCGACCAACGCGCTGGCGGGAGCACTTAAAACGAAAAATATCAGGCCGTAAGGAAATTAACCATGAACTCAGCCGCGAATTCAGCCGCCATGCACTCGGAACAGCAATTCGCCAGGCAGATCTGCCGCGTCCTTGACCTGGGAACCCGCTCCATCGAGCCGGTGGTTGCCGAGCGTCTGCGCGCCGCTCGTGAGCGCGCACTGCAACGGCAACTCGTTCCGGCTCGGGATCTCTCGATCATCGGGGTCGGTGGCGTGAGTGGCGCGGGGGCGGCGGTGTTGCAGTCCGGCTGGCTTGGCAGTGGCGGGCGCGCCTTGCGTACTCTGCTGCCCATCCTGGCGTTGCTCCTGGGCGTGAGCCTGGCCTACTACTGGAACGGATTTGCGCAGGCAAGCGTGAATGAAGAAATTGACAGCGCTTTGCTGGCCGGCGATCTGCCGCCCAGCGCGTATCTGGACCGGGGCTTTCAGGCATGGCTGGAAAAGCACTCGCCGGCTGGGGAATAGCCTTCTGTCTGCTTTGCGCCGGACTCATCTGGCAATGGCAGGCCAAGGTAGTCGTAACGCCACTTGATCAACCCAACTGGTCGGCGCTCACGACAGAACAAAAGACCATTTTGGCGCCGCTGGCGACCGAATGGAAAGCGATGGATTCTTTCCGGCGCAAGAAATGGCTGGGCATTGCCCAGCGTTATCCCGGCATGTCCGCGGACGAACAGGCCAGCGTGCAACGCAACATGAAAGAATGGGCGCGGCTCGCCCCCGCCGAACGCAAAGCTGCCCGCGAAAAGTTCAAGGCCCTGCAACAATACCCGGCCGAAGAGCGCCAGGCGGTCAAACAAAAGTGGGACGAATACAGCACCCTTTCACAGGAAAAAAGGGATCGCCTGAAAAAGGAAGCGGCCCAGCGCCCGCCACCCAAAACACCTACCCAGCCGCCAGTTGCGGGTCTGGGTGCAAATCCGGGTGAAATTTCGGCCGCAAATCCATTGGCGGCACGCACGAAGAGTCAGGCAGCGCTACCCACCGCCCCCCCGGCGAATTCAGCCCGCTCGCCGCTGTCGCCACTTAAGACACCGCGGAGTCCTTTGGTGGTGCCGCAAACAACCTCCTCGCAAGCGCCTCCGGATCCGGCGGCCAGCACGTCGGCCAGCCCGCCCTGCGCCGAGGAATAAACCGATCTTGTCCGCGGCAACCCAGCCCCCGGCTAGCCTCGGCCGACGGCTCGCCGGCATGTTCTATGAATCATTGCTGCTGCTGGGAGTCATTTCGGCGCTGGTTCTGGTACCGCATCTGCTCGTCGGCGTTATCTGGCAAGCCACCCTGCCCGGGTGGGCCATCTGGCTGAATGTCGCCGCCGCTGCCGGACTCTATTTTGTGTATCAATGGCACCGCAGCGGCCAAACGCTGGCCATGAAAACCTGGCGGATGAAAATCGTGGCAAAGGACAGCGGCCAGCCGCCATCGACCCGGCGCGCGTTGCTGCGTTACCTGTTGGCCTGGCCCTCGGTCATATCGGGCATCGGCCTGCTCTGGGCATTGTTCGACCGCGACCGGCAATTCCTGCACGATCGACTGGCCGGCACAGTCATCATCTGCGTTCAACCCACCACAGCATCGTCCCCGCCGCCAGCAGAAAAATAACACTGGGCGTCGTGGCAGAAACCAGCGGCTGCCAACTATTGATCACGCCCAAATGCGCAAACAGGCCATTCAGCATATGGAACAGAATGCCCAGCATCACCCCGGCAAACACCTTGATGCTGACGGCGCCCATGCGGCCGTGGGTGTAGGCGAAGGGTAGCGCCAACGCCATCATCACCAGCGTCGCCAGCGGATAAATCAGTTTTTTCCACAACGCGATTTCATAACGCTGGGTTTTCTGCTGGTTATCGCTTAAATGCCGGATGTATTGGTAAAGGTTAACCAAGGACATGCGTTCTGGAACCACCAGCAACACCGCCAGAATGTCCGGACTGAGCGCCGATTGCCACACCAGTTCATCCTGGCGCGTCACTTGCGCCCGCTCTTTGCCGGGCTCGACATCGAATTCAGTCTTTACCACGTTGGCCAGGCGCCAGTGGTTGGGCGGGAGGAAGCGGCCTTCCTCCGCCTCGCTGATCGAGCGCAGCCGATACATTTCGTCAAAGCCATAAACCCTGATTTTGCGCAAACTCGCATCGGGCAGCACCTCGCGCACATTGATGAACGACAGGCCATCCTTCACCCACAATCCGGAGCGAAATTCTTGCCCCACCAGTTTGCTCATCGCCGTCAGCCGCAACTGTTGCGCGGCCCGCTCGGCCGGCGGTGCGACAAACTCGCCCAGGACGAAAGTCAAGGCAACAAACGCCACCCCGATCTTCGCCAGGGTCAAGAGCAACTCGCCAGTCGACAGTCCGGAAGCGCGCAGCACGGTGATCTCGGAATGCCGCGCCAGCAGGGTCAGGGCATACAGCGAACCGATCAGCACGGCAATCGGAAATATTTCATACGCCCGCCCCGGCAGGGTCAGGGCGACATAGGCAATGGCGTGATGGAACTGGTAAGTGTCCTTGCCGACCTCTGCCATTTCCTGGATCAAATCGAAAAAAGCGAACAGGGACAGAAAGGCTGCCAGCACGAGCAGGGTCGCGCTATAAATTTCCCGCGCCAGATGGCGCTCATAGACCTTCAGCGCCATGGCCGCCACGATCTCCATAACGAAAAAACCGCCAGTCGCTTCCAGAACAGCAGAATCAGCGTAATGAACATCAGCACATGCACCGCCCAGGCGCCGATTTCAAACGGCAGGCGCCCCTGCGCCACCCAGGCCTGGCTGAGCGACAGCAGGTTGTTATAAATCATGAAGGTCAGCAAGGCGAACAGCAGGTTGTTGGCGCGGCCCGCGCGCGGATTGACGAAAGACAACGGAATCGCCAGGAAGGCCAGCGTCAGGGCGGAAAGCGGCACGCCGATCCGCCACACCAACTCGCCCTGGCTGGCCGGATTGATGTCGCGCAAGAGTTCCCGGGTAGCCATGCTCTTCAAGGATTTATCGATACCGCGATTTTCCCGCGTATCTATTCTCATGGAATAACGCTCGAACTCCATGACCCGGTACTCCGCGGCGCCGGCCTCGCCTTCATAGCGCCGCCCCTCTGTCAGCACAATGAATTTGTCGCCGTTGGCGGCCACCTCGGTATGGCCTTGCGCCGCCGCCATGACGCCCAGCCGGCCATGCTGCAGCGAATTGATGAAAATGTTCTTGACGTGGTCTTCCTGAGTATCCGCGTCCGTCACCGATTCGACGAAGAACACGCGGTCGCCACGCGCCGATTCCTTGAAGGCACCGGGACTGACGCGCGCCACATCGTCGCGCTGGTCCATGCGCTCCTGATAGTCGGCGCGCTTGCCAAGCGCCCATGGCGACAGGAACAGGGACAGCACCGCGATGACCAGGACAATCGGCAGGGCGAAGCGCAACACCGGGCGCATCCAGGCCGTGAGCGGCACGCCGGCGGAGAACCAGATCGCCATCTCCGAATCGCGATAAACGCGCGACAAGGACAGCAAAATCGCAATGAACAGGGTCAGCGACAACAGAACCGGCAGATAGTTGAGCGCGGTGAAACCCAGCATGGCAACCACCGCCTCCGAGGCGATCCGCCCCCCGGCGGCCTGACCCAGCAGACGAATCAACTGGGTCGTCAGCATGATCGCGAACAGGGCGACAAATACCGCGGCGGCTGTTTGGGCAAATTCGCGCTGGGCGGCGCGCTGAAAGATCATTGTCTGGGCTGCCGGAAAATGCTGGAATTCAACGGAAAGTTGCGGAAATGTCGTGAAATTTGCTTAAACTTCACGTTTTCCAAAATCTTGAGGGGAACGCGGTGGAATTTAGCATAAAGAGCGGTAGCCCGGAAAAGCAGCGCACCGCCTGTGTCGTCGTCGGCGTCTTCGAATCGCGCAAGCTATCCTTGCCGGCAGAACTGCTCGACAACGCCGCGCGCGGCTATCTGGCGGAACTGCTACGCCGCGGCGACATGGAAGGCAAGGCCGGCAATACCCTGCTGCTGCACAAGGTGCCGGGAACGGAAGCGGACCGCATCCTGCTCGTCGGCTTGGGCAAAGAACGCGAATTCCGCGAAAAGGAATATCGCGCCGCCATCGCCACGGCGGTGCGCACGCTGAACGAAACCGGCGGCTTCGACGGCACGCTTTATCTCACCGAACTGCCGGTGAAAAAACGCGGCGTCGCTTGGCGCGTCCGCCAGGCCGTGCTGGTGGCCGAGGAAACGCTTTACCGTTTCGATCAGTTGAAGTCGAAAAAGGACGACGTGCGCCGTCCCTTGCGCAAGCTGACCTTCTGCGTCGAACGACGCACCGAGTTGGCCGCCGCCGAACAGGCGCTGATTGAGGGCCAGGCCATTGCCAGCAGCATGAATTACATGAAAGACCTGGCCAATCTGCCCGGCAACATCTGCACGCCCACCTATCTGGCCGAGCAGGCCGGGGCATTGGGCCGGGAGCATGGGTTGGCGGTCGAGGTGCTCGATCGCGCCGCCATGGAAGAACTGGGCATGCACTCGTTGCTGGCAGTCTCCAGGGGATCGCATCAGCCACCGCAATTCATCATCGTCAAGCATCTGGGCGGCAAAGTCGGTGCCAAGCCCATCGTGCTGGTCGGCAAGGGGGTCACCTTCGATGCCGGTGGCATTTCACTCAAGCCTGCCCACGAAATGGACGAGATGAAGTTCGACATGTCGGGCGCCGCCAGCGTACTGGCCACCATGAAAGCGGCGGCCTTGATGAAGCTGCCGCTCAACATCATCGCCGTCGTGCCGACTGTTGAAAACATGCCCGGCGGCGGCGCCATCCGTCCCGGTGACATCGTCACCTCGATGTCCGGCCAGACCATCGAAATCCTCAACACCGATGCCGAAGGCCGGCTGATTCTATGCGATGCGCTGACCTATGTTGAGCGCTTCGAACCCGATTGCGTCATCGACGTCGCCACGCTCACCGGCGCCTGTGTGATTGCCCTGGGCGGCGTCGTCAGCGGCCTGCTCGCCAATCACGACGCTTTGGCGCGCGAGCTACAGGATGCGGGCTTGGACAGCTGGGATCGCGCCTGGCAGTTGCCGCTGTTCGACGACTATCAGGAACAGTTGAAGAGCAACTTCGCCGACATGGGCAACATCGGCGGCCGGCCGGCCGGCACGATCACCGCCGCCTGCTTCCTGTCGCGCTTCACCAAGAAATACGACTGGGCGCATCTCGACATCGCCGGCACCGCCTGGCGCTCCGGCAAGGAAAAAGGTTCGACCGGGCGTCCCGTGCCGCTGCTCACCCATTTTCTGCTGGCGCGCGCGGCGAAAAAAGTCGGCGCTGGCGAGACGGCGCGGTGACCCGTATCTCGTTTCTCCATGGCGCGGCCGACCGCATCCAGGCGGCTGCGCAATGGCTGCAACAGGCATGGGCCGATCGGCGGGCGGTATTGGTTTTCGTCCCTGACGCTGAACAGGCCGAGCGGCTGGATCGCCTGCTCTGGACGCAGCCGGCACTGTCCTTTCTGCCGCATTGCCGGATCGACTCGCCGCTGGCCGGCGAGACGCCGATTTTGCTGGCCGACACGCTGGATGGGGCGCTGCAGGAAAACTGCCTGCTCAATCTCGGCAACACCCTGCCCGCGACTTTTTCGCGCTTCGAGCATCTTGTCGAAATCGTCAGCATCGATGACGCCGACCGCCTGCCGGCCCGCGAGCGCTTCAAGTTCTATCGCGAGCGCGGCTACGCCGTCGACAGCCGCGACATTTCCGGCGGCCTGTGATGTCTCGGGATAATGACGTGATCACTCAGGCCGACGCGCTGATGCGCCGCCACCGCAGTTTCGTGGCGCGCGTTGCCGAGCTGACGAACGCGGAAGCCACATCCGCCGCCACCTCCAGCGACAACGCGGAAAACGACGCGGATATTCCCGTGCTGACCGAGGTGGTCGACGCCCCTGAAACCGCCCCGCGCGACATCGAAGCGGTGCTCGCCACCCTGCGGGCGGACGTTGAAACCGAACTGTCGGCCTGGCTGGTGGAAGTGCTGCCCGCCGCCGTGGCGAACGCCAGCCAGAACATCCTCACCGAACTGGATGCCAAGGCACGCCACACCCTGCTGCCTCATTTGCTTGAAATACTGGAAAATGGAACAACTCGCCAAAAGCTTTGAACCCGCCGCCATCGAGCGGCGCTGGTATCCAGTCTGGGAATCGAGCGGCTATTTCGCCGCCGGTCTCGACACAACCAAGCAAGACAATTTCTGCATTCTGCTGCCGCCGCCCAATGTCACCGGCACGCTGCACATGGGCCACGGTTTCAACCAAGCCATCATGGATGCGCTGACGCGCTACCACCGCATGCGCGGGGCCAACACGCTGTGGCAGCCAGGCACCGACCATGCCGGCATCGCCACGCAGATCGTCGTCGAACGCCAGTTGGACGCGCAGGGCATCAGCCGCCACGAACTCGGCCGCGAGAAATTCCTCGAAAAAGTCTGGGAGTGGAAGGAATACTCGGGCGGCAGCATCACCCAGCAAATGCGCCGGCTCGGCACTTCGCCCGACTGGACGCGCGAACGCTTCACCATGGATGCCGGCCTGTCGAAGATCGTCACCGAGACTTTTGTGCGCCTGCACAAGGAAGGCCTGATCTATCGCGGCAAGCGGCTGGTGAATTGGGACCCGAAGCTGCTCACCGCCGTCTCCGACCTCGAAGTGGTAAGCGAGGAAGAAGACGGCTTCATGTGGGAAATCCGCTATCCCTTCGTCGATGCTGAAGGCGGGCTGACTGTCGCCACCACGCGTCCGGAAACCCTGCTCGGTGACGTCGCCGTCGCCGTGAACCCCGAAGACGAACGCTACGCGCACTTGGTCGGCAAACACGTCCGCCTGCCACTGTGCGACCGGACCATTCCGATCATCGCTGATGCTTATGTTGACAAGGCATTCGGCACGGGCTGCGTCAAGATCACGCCCGCGCACGATTTCAACGACTGGCAGATCGGCCATCGGCACGGCCTGACGCCGCTCTCCATCCTCACTCTTGATGCGCGCATCAACGAACATGGCCCCGAGAAGTACCGGGGCATGGA
>JAUSBB010000178.1 GCA_030652245.1 Rhodocyclaceae bacterium
TCGCGGCGGCGACGCTTTCCTGGCGATCTACGCCATCAAAACCGGGTTTTTCAAGACCGATGTATTGCTGGAAGACGGCCGCGAACAGGTCACCGGCTTCCAGATGGCGGGCGAAATACTCGGCATGGACGGCATCGGCTCGGAAAAGCACACCTGTAACGCCGTCGCGCTGGAGGACAGCGAGGTCTGCGTCATTCCCTTTGCCGACCTGGAAAACTACTCGCGCGAAATCAGCGCCTTGCAGCATCACTTCCACAAGATGATGAGCCGCGAAATCGTCCGCGATCATGGCGTAATGATGTTGCTGGGCGTCATGCGCGCCGAGGAACGCCTCGCCGCGTTTTTGCTCAATCTCTCGCAGCGCTTCACCGCGCGCGGCTATTCACCCACCGAATTCAACCTGCGCATGACCCGCAATGAAATCGGCTCCTATCTCGGCCTCAAGCTCGAAACCGTCAGCCGCGCCTTCTCGCGCTTTCACGAAGAAGGCCTGATCTCGGTGCACCAGAAACACATCCAGATCCGCGATGCGGCCGGCCTGAAGAAACTGCTTACGGAGCGACGCGCCTGATTCAGTCGAGTTGATTGGCGACGGCCCACACCGCCGCTTCGACGCGCGAGCGGAACTTCAGTTTTTTCAGCAGGTTCCGCACATGCACCTTGACGGTGCCTTCCATGATGTCCAGTTCGCGGGCAATCAACTTGTTCGACATGCCAGCGGCCAGACATTTCAGGATGGCCGTTTCGCGCTCGGTCAGGCTGGCCTCGTTGCGGCTCTCGCTCTCGCTTTCCTCGCGCAGCGCGGTGGCCAGTGGACTGGCGAGTTCCGGGCTGATCGCGGTCTGGCCATGCATGGCGTTGTCGAGCATCTTGAGGATGTCATCCGGATCGTTGTCCTTCAGGATGTAGCCATCCGCGCCGGCGCGAATGGCGGCCATCAGGTCTTCCGGCGCATTCGACACGGTCAGCATGATGATGCGGGCATCCACCCCCATGTCGCGCAGGGTGCGCAGCGTTTCCAGGCCGTTGATGCCCTTCATGTTGAGGTCGAGCAGGATCAGGTCGGGGTCGAGTTGCTTGGCGAGTTCGACGCCTTCCCGGCCGCTGGCCGCCTCGCCGACCACCGTGAATTCATCGGCGAGGGCGAGCAACTGGCAGACGCCGCGCCGGAACAAGGGATGATCGTCGATGACCAGGACGCGCGTGAGGTCGGATGGGGAGGGAGTCGTCATTGGGCGGATTGAGTAGGTTGGCGATAGCTCTGTGGCAGGAAATGCAGCGTAACGACGGCGCCCGCGCCGGGGGCGGTTTCGATTTCGAGCCGGCCGTCGAGAATCTGCGCGCGGTCGTGCATGATGCTGACGCCAAAATGATTGGTCGGCGTCTGGTGCGCGTCGAAGCCCCTGCCGTCGTCGGCAATTTGCACGGTGACGGCATGGTCGGCATCGACGGCAATATTCACGTTGGCGCTTTGCGCCGCGGCATGGTGCTCGATGTTGGACAAGGCTTCGCGGATGATGCGGATCACATGCATTTCCTCATTGCCGGAGAGCGCGATGCCGGACAGCGCGTTGCCCAGCCGGACCGGAAAACCGAGCTTGTTTGAAAATTCGGCGACGGTGTCTTGCAAGGCGGCATTGAAGCCGCGGGCATCGATACGCAACCGGAAGGTGACGATCAGCTCGCGCAGTTCGCGGTAAGTGCCATTCAGGCCCCGTTTCAGTTCAGCGGCAATCGCCCGGGAATCGCCGCCCCGCTCAAAGCTTTTTTCCAGCCGCGTCACCTGGATCTGCAGGTAACTCAGCGACTGGGCGATCGAATCGTGCAACTCGCGGGCAATCACCGAACGCTCCTCGAGGACCGCCAGGCGGTGCTTTTCTTCGGCGCGCCGCATGTTGATCAGGGCATTGGAAACATGGAGGCCGACAGTTTGCAGAATGCGCGCTTTATCGTGCGTCAAGGGATGCGCCGGGTTGATCAGTATGGGCAGGATGCCGCGCAGTCGATCACCATCGCCGATCGGCACGGCGACCATGGGAAGTGATTGTGTCTGCCGGGCGAACGCCTCTTCTGCCCGGGCGAAGCACCAGCCGCAGTCAGGCTGGCCGCACAAGACGTGCAACTCCTCCGCCGTCAGGTCGCCGGTCACCACATGGGCCGGCAATTGGCCGTTCTCGCTGATGCAGATCATGCTATGGCCGAGTTCCAGCGCCGCCTCCACATCGCGCATCGCCGCCTGCACCGTGTCGAGCGTCAAGTCGCTGGCCGAAAGTTGCTGACTGATCCGATAAAGCAACTCCAGCGACTGGTTGGTGCGGGTCAGCTCTTGTGTCTTCTCCTCGACCTTGTCCGCGAGGTGCGCATACATGCTGGCGATCTCCGCCACCATCGCGTTGAACGCGCGGCCGAGCTGGCCCAGTTCGTCGCTGGACACATGGCTTACCCGCACGGAAAACGATCCCTGGGTGACCGTTTTTGCCGCCAGCAACAACTGCGCCAGGGGCAGGATCACTTGCCGGCGCAGCATCCAGAGAGTGAGCAGGCTGATCAAAACGATACAGGCCAGGAGCGCCAGTTGAATGACATGGAGCAGGCGGGCCTTGTCTTCCAGTTCCATCTCGATCAGGTGCACGACATGATTGATCTGATCGACATAATCCGGAATTTCTTCCGCCACCTGCTTCAGGGCGGCGAACTCACCCCGGGCGGCATTGGTTTCGAGCGCGCGGAAATGCGTGTTCCAGCGGTCCAGCACGCCGCGCACCGCCACGACCGACGGCGCCCCCTGGGGCGCCTTGGCGACCACGAAGCGCTCCAGGCCCAGCAGTCGCTCCTCGAAGATTTCAATCGTGGCGAGCGCCTGGGGGCGTTTCTCCGGTTGCAGCAACTCACTGAGCGTGCGAAAAGTCAGAAAGCGCAATGAACCGGAGACATTCACCGCGTTGGCCCGGCCGCTGATGTCGTCGGCGATCACCGTGGAAATCGCGATGGACGCGAAGGACGTCAAGGCCAGCGCACCCATGGCCAGCCCCACCCGGAACAGCACCGAATCACGGAGCGACTGCGCGAAGGAAGAAA
>JAUSBB010000208.1 GCA_030652245.1 Rhodocyclaceae bacterium
CGCTTTGAAACCAAGGTGCTGGCGGCCTTCGTCGGCGCCGCGCTGGTGGTCGCGGCGCTGGCCGTCACCACCTGGCGGGTCACGCAAAACGCGCTCGAAGGCGCGCTCTGGTTGTCGCACACCCATGAGATCATCGGCCACCTCGCCGACACCAAGAGCGACTCGCTACAGATCGAGTTGAGCACCCAAAATTTCCGGGTTTCCGGCGACCCGGCGCGACTAGTCGAACGCGACGCGGCGATCGCGGCGCGGGAAACGACGCTGCGCCGGATCAAGGAACTGACGGCCGACAATGCCCGGCAACAGGCGCTCTGGGCGCAAATGCGCGGCGTCATCGACGAACGCCTGGCGATCTCCCGGCGCAGCGAGCACCTGCGCAAAACCGAAGGCGCCGAAGCGGCGAATGCTTATGTGGCCGGGGCGCCACTGGCGGAAACGCGCGCGCGCCTGTTCCAGATTTTTCGCGAAATGGGAGACGAGGAGCACCGGCTGCTGGTGGCGCGCGAGACCACGGCGGCAGGCGAGCGCGACCGCGCACTGGCCATCGGCGCGTTGACCTCGCTGCTGCTGATCGCGCTGCTGACGGCCACCTATACCCTGATCCGGCGGCAGTTGCGCGCGGCCGAGGCCAGCCGCGCCGCGCTCGCGGCAAGCAACGAGCGCATCCGGGCGATCCTCGACTCCATTGGCGAGGGCTTGCATGGCATCGATCTAAATGGCAACTTTGTCTTTGCGAATCCGCCGGCCATCACCATGCTCGGCTGGGATTTGCCGGAGTTGCTCGGCCAGCCCGCGCACGCGCTGATGCACCACACGCGGGCCGACGGCTCGCCGTACCCGAAGGAGGAATGCCATGTTTATGCAACGTCACGGGATGGCGTTCTCCGTCATGTCGAGGATGAGGTGTTTTGGCGCAAGGACGGCACCAGTTTCCCCGTCGCATACACCAGCACCGCGATGCGCAATGCCGCAGGCGAGCTCGCCGGGGTAGTAGTGTCGTTTCTCGATATCACCGCGCGCAAGCAGGCCGAACAGGCGCTCATCGCCGCCAAGAATGCGGCGGATCTGGCCAACCGCAGCAAGGATTCCTTCCTCGCCACCATGAGCCATGAAATCCGCACGCCGCTCGGCGGCCTGTTGGGCATGCTGGAACTGCTCTCGCTGTCGCCACTCAATCGCGAGCAAACCGAAACGCTGCAAACGGCGCGGGATTCCGGGCACAGCCTGTTGCGGATTTTGAACGATATCCTCGACTGGTCGAAGATTGAAGAGGGCAAGCTCGAACTGACGCCGCAGGCCACGTCGATCGAACAGCTTGTGACCGAGATTGCCAACACCTATGCGCACGTGGCCAGCGCCAACAGCGTGATGCTGACCCGGCAGGTCGATCTCCGCCTGAGCTCGGCGCTCATGGTCGATCCGCTGCGACTGTCGCAGGTGCTCAACAACTTTGTCAGCAACGCCATCAAGTTCAGCCACGGCGGTCGGGTCGAGATCCGGGGCGAACTGGTCGAGCGGCGCGACGCCGCCGAAGAAGTCCGCTTTGCCGTGCAGGATACGGGGATCGGCATTGAGCCGGAAGTGCAGCAGCGTCTGTTCCTGCGCTACGGCCAGGCAAGCGCCACTACGGCGCGCATGTATGGCGGCACCGGGCTCGGGCTGGCGATCTGCCGCCGTCTGGCGACCTTGATGGGCGGACGTATCGCGCTGGACAGTGCGCCGGGCCGGGGCTCCACCTTCAGCATCACGCTCACCCTGCCGATCGCCAAAGCCGTGGTGGAGACCGCGCCAGGCCCGGCGGAGAGAACTGCCACCGCATCCGAGCCACATGTTGTGCATGGCGCCGCGGCCACCGACGCGCCGCTGGTGCTGGTGGTGGATGACAATCCGGTCAATCGCAAACTGCTCGCGCGCCAGCTCGGTCTGCTCGGTTTGCGTGCCGCGACCGCCGAGAACGGCCAAGCGGCCCTGTCCCTGTGGCGCGACGGCCGCTACGCGCTGGTCATCACCGACTGTCACATGCCTGAGTTGGACGGCTACGCGCTGACGCGCGCGATCCGCGCCAGCGAAGCCGTCGCAGCGCGTCCGCGCACGCCGATCTTTGCCTGGACCGCCAATGCGCTGCGCGATGAAATCGAGAAGTGCCGCGCCGCCGGCATGGACGAATTGCTGGTGAAGCCGGCCGATCTGGCGCAATTGAAACAGGTGCTGGCCAAGTGGCTGCTGATTGTTGCAGAAGCGCGGCCAGAACATCCGCTGGCGCCCGCGCCGCAAGCGGGTTCACCGCCAGCGGTGGACGTAAGCGTGCTCGCCGCGCAGGTCGGCGACGACCCGGCAACCCTCCGCGAGTTCCTGCTCGACTTTCGTGCCAGCGCCGTTGGGATCGCGGCGGAACTGGCCGCCGCCATCGCGGCCGGCGACGCGCCGCGGGTCGGCGCGCTGGCGCACAAACTCAAGTCCTCGGCACGCGCGGTGGGCGCACTGGCCCTGGGCGAGATTTGCGCCGAACTGGAAAAGGCCGGCAAGGTTGGACGAGTCGGAGCGCTGGCCGGTATGATGGCAAAGTTAGATGCCGAGATGGCAGCCGTCGATGCGGCGCTGGCCGAACTGACGGCGCGCCACAAAACAGAGAATCACAAGGGGGAAACATCATGACGGATAAATCCGCCGTCAAGATCATGCTGGTCGACGACGAGCCTTTCATGCTCAAGCTGCTCGGCCGCATGCTGGAAAACCTCGACTTCACCGCGCTGACCAGCCATACCAATGGGCGCGCGGCGCTCGATGCGTGCGCCGCCGCCGGCCCGCCGGACGTGATTCTGCTCGACCTCAACATGCCGGAGATGGACGGCATCGAGTTCGTCCGCCACCTGGTCGACCGGCATTATGCCGGCAGCCTGATCCTGGTCAGCGGCGAGGACGAACGCATGCTGCAGGCGGCCAGCAAGCTGGTGCACGCCCACCATATCCGCGTGCTCGGCCATTTGCACAAGCCGGTGCTGCCCGCCGCGCTGGCGGCGCTGCTGGCAAAATGGTCGCCGCCCGCATCTGGCCGGGCGCGCGCGGCGCAGGCGACGTATGGCGCGGACGCGGTGCAGACCGCCATCGCCAACGGCGAACTGGTCAATTACTACCAGCCCAAGGTGTCGGTGGCCGACGGCCAGATAGTCGGTGTCGAAACCCTGGTGCGCTGGCAGCATCCGGTTGATGGCCTGGTGTTTCCCGACCAGTTCATCGGCGTCGCCGAGGCGCACGGTCTGATCGACGACCTCACCCGCGCGGTGCTTGCCGAAGCGCTGACCCAGACCCGCGTCTGGCATGACGCCGGGCTGGCCCTGCGGGTGGCGGTCAACCTGTCGATGGACAACCTGGTGAAGCTGGGTTTCGCCGACAGCGTCGCGAGGCTGACCGCCAGCGCCGGCGTGACGCCGGCGGAGATCGTGCTGGAGGTGACGGAAAGCCGGCTGATGAGCGACTTGCGCGCGCCGCTGGACATTCTGACCCGGCTGCGCCTGAAGCGCTTCCGGCTGTCGATCGACGATTTCGGCACCGGGCATTCCTCGCTCACCCAGTTGCGCGACCTGCCCTTCGACGAACTGAAGATCGACCGCAGTTTCGTGCACCGCGCCGGGACCAACGCCACCCTGCGCGCGATCTTCGAGGCCAGCCTCGGTCTGGCCCGGCAACTGGACATGGAGGTCGTCGCCGAGGGGGTCGAAGACCAGGCCGACTGGGACTTCCTCCGCCAGGCCGGCTGCGATCTGGCGCAGGGCTATTTCATCGCCCGCCCGATGCCGGCGGGCGACCTGCCGGGCTGGATTGAAACCTGGAATGCGCGCCGGCACGCACTGTGTCCGGACCTGTCCTGAGGAGGTAAGCCGCAATGTCGACACTCGAAACCAGTGCCGCGACGATCCTGGTCGCCTCCGACAACGTCCCCGACGCCGGGCTGGTCAAAAAACATCTGGAGGAAGAGTTCGCCAAGGTCGCCACCTCGACCAATGCCGACGCGGCGGCGAAGGACTTCGAGCGCCACCGCCCCGACGTGCTGGTGCTGGCCTTCGACAATCTGGAGAAAGCCGAACGCTATTACCTCGGACTCTACCGGCTGTGCCCGCTGGTGCAGCAGCACGTCCACCGCACCGTGATCCTGTGCAACAAGGACGAGGTGAAGCGAGTGTACGAGTTGTGCAAGAAAAACTATTTCGACGACTATGTGCTGTTCTGGCCGATGACCTACGACATGTCGCGGCTGGCCATGGCGGTCCATCACGCACTGCGCGAATTGTCGGTCCTCAAGGACGGCGGGCCGTCGGTGGCGGAGTTCGCCGCGCAGGCGCGCCGCCTGGCGGAACTGGAAGGCCTGCTCGAGCAACGGCTGGCGGAGGGTAGCCAACACCTCGCGGTCGCGGACCAGGCGATGGCCCAAGCCGAGCAGGGCATCGGCGCCGCCCTCGACGGATTTTCCCGGCGACTGATTGACGGCGCGATGCCCGAGGCGATCACGGTCAACAATGCCGACGCGCTGCGCGGCGAGATCGGCCGCCTCAAGCGCGAGGAAGTCGGCAACCTCTTCCGCACCGCGGCGGCATCGGCGGCGCCAGCCAAGGCCTGGGCGGACGGTCTCGACCAGGCCTACGCACCGCATCGGGAATCGACCCGCGCGCTGGGGGCGCTGGCCGACCGCGTCCGGCCGACGGTGCTGGTGGCCGACGACGATGAATTCCAGCGCAAGATCGTGGCCCGCATCCTTGAGGCTGAAAACTATCATGTGCTCTTTGCCGGCAGCGGCCTGGAGACCCTGAGCCTGCTGCGCAAGACGCGGCCCGACCTGATCCTGATGGACGTCATGATGCCCGACCTGGACGGCGTCGAAACCACGCGCCGCATCAAGGCGGTGCCGCAGTTCGTCAGAATCCCCGTGATCATGGTCACCGGCAATAGCGAGAAAGCCGTCGTCGCCGAATGTTTGAAGGCCGGCGCATCCGGCTTTCTGGTCAAACCGTTCGAGCGCGACACCCTGATTACCAAGGTGGCCCAGGCGCTGCGCGATCAGAAGTGAAACCTGGCTTGCATTGAATACTCGCTTCAGTCATACTTGTCCAAATTATTGAACAAGTGAGTCGAACATGAAAGTCGTTACCTATTCCCATGCGCGCAATGCGCTCAAGTCCGTATTGGATGACGTGGTGCAAGACGCGGATGTGACCATCATCAGCCGCCGCGATGCCGAAGGCGATGCCGTGGTGATGTCCCTGGACAGCTACAACAGCATTATGGAAACCCTGCACCTGACGAGTAATCCGGCCAACGCCGCCGCGCTGGCGCGGGCGATTGCCCAGGATAAGGCAGGGCAAGCAGAAGAGCGCCAACTGCTCGCCACCGATTGACCGTGCGCGCCATACGTTTCGTGCCCGATGCGTGGGAAGCGTATCTGTACTGGCAAGATCAGGACAAAAAGACGCTGAAGCGAATCAATCTGCTGATCACCGCCACCGCGCGCGACCCGTTCGTTGGTGTCGGCAAACCGGAACCGCTGCGCGGCGAATTGTCCGGCTACTGGTCAAGGCGCATTGATGAAGCAAACCGTCTGGTGTATCGCGCCAGCGATGCGGAGTTGGTGATCATCGCTTGCCGGTTTCACTACGACGGTTGAAAGTCGTCGCAGCCGTCCCGCCAGCGCCGACTTTTGCTTGTTTGCAGATTGCTTATCTACACGCCCCGTCAAGACGTCATCCGCATCATCTCTGCCCGCAAGGCCAATCAACGAGAGATCAGACGCTATGAAAACTGTACGAATGAAGATTGATCCGCAAGATCCCGCAACCCTGGCCGCGGGATGGATCGACCCGGCTGGCGTCGATGCCACAACCGAAGTGGACATCGCAAAACAAGCTGCTGCCGATGAGGCCGAGGCCATGCAAGACACCGCGAAATTCGCGCGCCGGGTTCGCAAACGCTTGGGATTAAGCCAAGCCGAGTTTTCCGAACGGATTGATGTCTCGCTCGACACCATCCGCAACTGGGAGCAGGGCAAGCGCAGCCCCACGGGCGCCGCCAAGGCCCTGCTCAAGGTGCTGGACAAAGCCCCTGAGGCAGCACTCGCAGCCTTGCATTGAAGGACTGATGAGCCGCCCTCGATTTTTCTGGAAAGCTCAGGAAGCTAGCTCGGCGCGGTTGCGGCTCAGGCCGCCAGTTCCGGCCTGTTCCTGAAATATTCGAGCGCCTCGGGGTTCGCCAGCGCTTCGCGGTTTTTCACCGGGCGGCCATGCACCACCTCGCGCACCGCCAGTTCGACGATCTTGCCGCTCTTGGTGCGCGGAATGTCGGCGACCTGCAGCACCTTGTCGGGCACGTGGCGCGGCGTGGTGTTGGCGCGGATCGCTTCCTTGATGCGCTTGGCGAGCGCCTCGTCGAGGCTCAGGTTTTCCTGCAGCTTGACGAACAGCACGACGCGCACGTCCTGTTCCCAGTCCTGGCCGATGACGATGGATTCGAGCACCTCGGGCAGCTTCTCGACCTGGCGGTAGATTTCCGCCGTGCCGATGCGCACGCCGCCGGGGTTGAGCGTGGCGTCCGAGCGGCCGTGGATGATGAAGCCGCCGTGCGTCGTTTTCTCGGCGAAGTCGCCATGGCACCAGATGCCGGGGAAGCGCTCGAAGTAGGCAGCGCGATACTTTGCGCCATCGGCATCGTTCCAGAAGCACACCGGCATCGACGGAAACGGGCGCGCGCACACCAACTCCCCCTTTTCACCCACCGCTGCGCGTTTTCCTTGTTCATCAACCACCTCGACCGCCATGCCGAGGCCCGCGCACTGGATCTCGCCGCGCCACACCGGCCCGATGGGATTGCCGAGCACGAAGCAGGAGACGATGTCGGTGCCGCCGGAAATCGAGGCGAGTTGCAGGTCGGCCTTGATGTCGCGATAGACGTAATCGAAGCTCTCGGGCGACAGCGGACTGCCGGTGGAGAACAGCGCGCGCAATGGCGACAAGTCGTGCGTCGCACCGGGTTTAAGCCCGATCTTGGCGCAGGCGTCGATGAACTTGGCCGAGGTGCCGAAGTGCGTCATGCCTTCGGCCTGCGCGTAGTCGAACAACACCCGGCCGCGCCCGACGAAGGGCGAGCCGTCGTAGAGCAGCAGCGTGGCTTCGGAGGCGAGCGCGGACACCAGCCAGTTCCACATCATCCAGCCGCAGGTGGTGAAGTAGAACACCTTGTCGCCGGGCTGGATGTCGGCTTGCAGGCGATGCTCCTTGAGATGCTGTAGCAATGCGCCGCCGGCACTGTGCACGATGCACTTCGGCACGCCGGTCGTGCCCGAGGAATACAGGATGTAGAGCGGATGCGCGAAGGGCAGTTGCGCGAATTCGATCTCGGTCTGCCCGCGATGCGGCGCGACGAAATCGCCGCGCGTCAGGGCATTCGGAATGGCGGACAGATCATGCCCCGTCTCGCGCACATAGGGCGAGACGATGACCTTCCGCACCGTGGGCAGGCCGGCAACGATCTCGCGCACCTTGTCGAGCGTGTCGAGCGTCTTGCCGTTGTAGAAATAACCGTCGGCGACGAACAGCAGCTTCGGCGCCACCTGGCCGAAGCGGTCAAGCACGCCCTGCACGCCGAAATCCGGCGAGGCGGAGGTGAACGCCGCGCCGAGGGACGACGCCGCCAGCAGGGCGATCAGCGTCTCCGGCAGATTGGGCATGTAGGCCGCGACCACATCGCCCGTGACTATCCCTTCCGCCTTCATTGCCGCCGCCAGCCGCGCGACGCGCAGATAGAGTTCACCGTAGGTCATGCGGCGGGTGACTTTCTCCTCGCCGCGAAACACCAGCGCCGTGCCGTCGTCGCGCCGCCGCAGCAGGTTCTGCGCGTAATTCAGCCGCGCCTCGGGAAACCACTGCGCGCCGGGCATATGATCGCCGTCGACGAGAATGCGCTGTCCCTTCTCGCCGCGCACCGCGGCGAAGTCCCACAGCAGCGACCAGAATTCTTCAGGTTTCTCCACCGACCAGCGATGCAGTTGCGCATAGTCGGCAGGCAGGTCGGCCAGCCTGGCAAAGGCTGTCAGATTGGCGGCGGCAACGCGCTCCGCCCCCGGTTGCCAAAGCGGCTGGTCAGGCATGCGGGTAGAACTTGCGGATGAAATCGGGCAAGGGCAGCGACTTGCCGGTCTTCGGGTTCCACCAGACGACCTTGGCGGCGCCTTCGGCGTAGAGCGTGTCTTCACCTGTGCAGCGCATTTCGTAATACGTCTGCAAGCTGCTTTTGCCTGGCTTGCCGATCAGCGTGCGCACTTCCACGGTGGCCGGAAAGCTAATCGGCTTGAGGAAGGTGCAGCTCGCGTTGATGATCACCGGCCCCTCTTCGACCTCGACAATATCGGTAAAGCCTAGGGAGGTCATCCAGTCGATGCGCGCCTGCTCGGCAAAGCGGAAATAGACGGTGTTGTTGACATGGCCAAGCGCATCCATGTCGCCCCAGCGCACGGGAATCAGGGTGGTGTGTACCAGTTGAGCGGGATGTTCCATGGATGGATAGACCGAGAATAATTGGACGATCAAATTATAATCGCGCCTCGTCACCGCCTTGGGAGAAACGTCATGGAACGCGAAGCGATGGAATTCGATGTGGTGGTGGTGGGCGGCGGGCCGGCGGGACTGGCTGCCGCGATCCGGCTCAAGCAATTGAACGCTGATCTCGGCGTCTGCCTGATTGAAAAAGGCGCGGAGATCGGCGCCCACATCCTCTCCGGCGCGGTGATGGACCCGCGCGCGCTGACCGAGTTGTTTCCCGACTGGCAGGAACGCAATGCCCCGCTCGACACACCGGTCAGCGAAGATCGCCTGTTGTTCCTCACTGAAAAAGGCAGCCATGGCCTGCCCGCCGCGCTGCTGCCGGCCTGCTTCCACAACGCCGGCAACTACGTGATCAGCCTCGGCGAGCTCTGTCGCTGGCTGGGGACACAAGCCGAAGCGCTGGGCGTCGAGATTTATCCGGGATTCGCCGGGGCCGAGCTCATCGAGGAGGACGGGCGCATCGTCGGCGTGATCACCGGCGACATGGGCGTCGGCCGCGATGGCGCACCGGGCCAGAACTTCCAGCCGGGCATGGAACTGCGCGGCAAATACACGCTGTTCGCCGAGGGCTGCCGCGGCCACCTCGGCAAGCGGCTGGAACAACGCTTCAACCTGCGCGCCGGCGCGGCCCCGCAGGTCTATGGCATCGGCATCAAGGAACTCTGGCAGGTCGCGCCCGCCCAGCATGTCAATGGCCTGGTGATGCACAGCGCCGGCTGGCCGCTGACCAACGACACTTATGGCGGCGGCTTCTGCTATCACTATGCCAATGCCACGCAGCCGAATTTGGTCGCCATCGGTCTCGTCGTC
>JAUSBB010000212.1 GCA_030652245.1 Rhodocyclaceae bacterium
CGGGTCGCGGAGGGGCCGCGAAACTGCACGCGGCCCTGGGTGCGTTCGGGCAGTTCGCGGCCCTTGGCATCGACGATGCGCAGGTCGTGACCCGGCAGCACCCGGCCGCAGGTGACGATCTTTTGTCCGCTTTGCATTTCCCTGGCGGGGCGGGCGATGCCGGTCGTCGATAGTGTGTTGCGATCCACGCAGTCGATCAGCGGGCCTCGCCCCAGCGGCGGAAAGGCCAGCCCCACGGAGGATTCCGCCAGGCCATACACGGGGGTCATGGCCGTTGAATTAAAGCCACAGTGCGCCAGGCGCGCGGCAAAACGCGCCAGCGTGTCCGGGCTGACCGGCTCGGCGCCGTTGTAGGCCAGCCGCCAGCAGGAGAGGTCGAGCCCGGCAAGCTCGCTGTCCGTGAGCTTGTTGGCGCACAGTTCGTAGGCGAAGTTGGGCGCCGCCGAAACGGTGGCGCGGTGGCGGTGGATGGCGGCGAGCCAGCGCTGCGGGCGGGCGAGAAAGGCCAGCGGCGACATGAGCACGAGCTTGAAGCCCAGCGTCAGACTGCCAAGGCAGGCGCCGATCAGGCCCATGTCGTGGTAGAGCGGCAGCCAGGAAACGAAGATGTCACGGGCGGTGACGCCCGAGGCCTGCTCCATCGCGCGCAGATTGGCCAGCAGGTTGGCGTGGGTCAGCACCACGCCCTTGGGGTTGCCGGTGCTGCCGGAGGTGTATTGCAGGAAGGCGATATCCTCCCCCCTTACTTGCGGCAGGGATGGTGGCGTGCCGCCGGGCCGGGAAACATCCGTCGGGGTTGCCACCTCCCGCAGCGAGACGCATTGCGCGGAGAGCAGATGACCGAGCAGCTTGGCGCGCGGGTCGGTGACGAGCACGGTGGCTTCGGCATTGGCGACGATGCCGGCGATGCGGCGCATGTGATCTTCGAGTTGCGAGGGCCGCGCGGGCGGATAGAGCGGCACGGGCACGCAGCCGGCATACAGGGCGCCGTAGAAGGCGGCGAAGAATTCGCGCCCGGTGGGCAGCATGATGGCGATGCGGTCACCAGGATGCACGTTTTCTTCGAGCAGCCCAGCCGCCAGCGCCAGCGCCTCCGCTTGCAGCATGCGGTAGGTGATGTCCGCGCTCTGTTCATCCTCGCCATACAAGGTGATGTGCACCCGTTCGCCGTGTTGCGCGACATGCCAGTCGAGCATTTCGGTCAGCGTGGCAATGGTCTCCGGCGGGTGCTCGATCTTGTCGCTAAAAGTCGGCGCTGGCGGGACGGCGTCAGCCGTGCCCGCCGCGTTGATGGGGACGGCGTGGGCCGCGTGGCCCATCTGCTGCAACAGGTCGCGCGGCGTTTCGGCTTCGGCGAAGGCCGCCTCGGCCAGCTTCACTCCCAGATCGCGCTCGATGCGGGCGAGCAGTTCGACGCGCGCCAGGCTGTCGAGGCCGAAATCGCGTTCCAGCGCATGATCCAGCCCCAGCGCCTCGATGCCGGTCGCGCCCGGGCGCATTTCCAGGGAGAGTGCGCGAATGATGTCGAGCAGGTGCTCTGCGTCGGCGTTATTCATGGCTGTAATGCTACCTTGTCGAGTCGCGCTGCGCGCAAGGCTGCGCGCCGGCCGCGTGCCACTTTAACGCCGGCCAGCAGAATCAGTCCGACAATGAAAAAACTGCCGGTCAGCAAGAGGGCGCTGCGGTGGTCGCCGCCGGTGACCCAGGTGACGACGCCGTAGGTCAGCGGCCCCATGATTGCGGAGAGCTTGACCGACAAGCCCCAGAAGCCATAGAACTCAGCCAGTCGGGATGGCGGCGCCAGGAGGCCCACCAGCGCGCGTCCGGCGGATTGCGCGGCGCCCAGGCACAGACCGGCGAGATTCGCCGCGATCCAGAATACGCTGGCGCTCTCCGGGTGGATCGGCGCCGCCCAGAGGAGTCCGATGGCGCCGATCCAGCCGATCAGCGTCAGCGCGATGGTGCGCACATGGCCGATGCGATCCTGCACATGGCCGAACAGGAAGGCGCCGATCGCCGCCGTGATGTTGACGGCGAAAATCAGCAGCAGGGTCTCGCGCGTGCTGAAACCCATCGCCTGACTGGCATAGATGGCGGCGAGGGTGATGACGGCCTGAATGCCGGCCTGATAAAACAGGCTGCACAGCAGGAAGCGGGCGAGATCGGTGAATTGCCGAACCTGACGCAGTGTCTGCCCGACCTCCCGCCACGCCTCGATGAACGGCGCGGTTTTCTTCACCGGGCGCGGCACGGCGCGCTCTTTGAGCAACAAAAAGGTCGGTAGGCTGGCCAGCGCGAAAATCCCGGCGGTGATCAGCATCGTCACCGGCACATACGCGCTGGCGCCCATGCCCCGTGCTTCCGCCCAGGTGAGGTAGGCCAGGCAGAGGCCGAGGGTAAACAGGCCGCCGAGGTAGCCCAGGCTCCAGCCCCAGCCCGACACCCTGCCCAGGGCGCGCGACTTGGCGAGTTCCGGCAGAAACGCCGCGATGAGATTCTCGCCGCTGCCGAAAAAGAAGTTGGCGGCGATCACGCAGGCGATGGCGAACCACAGCGTTTCCGGTTGGGCGAACCAGAGCAGGGCGGTGAACAAAACGCAGCCCAGGGTGGTGATGACGAGCAGTTTCTTTTTGGCCGCGTGCTGGTCGGCGTAGGCGCCGATCAGCGGAGCGGAGACAATGATCAATGCATACGAGACGGACAACGCGGCGGTCCAGGCGAAGGTGGCCCACGGCGCGTTGCCCGCCACTACCGCGACGAAGTAGGCGTTGAAGAGCGCGGTGATGACGACGGTGGTGAAGCCGGAATTGGCGAAGTCGTACATCGCCCAGGCCCACAACTCGCGGGGTTTGACGTCGTCTTGCAATGCGTCCATCAAATAGGCTTCCTTCGTTGCAGGTAATGCACGACCAGCAGCGCCGCCAGCGCGGCGACGCCGTGCTTCGCCGTGTGGCCGCTGACGAGGCCGCCGGTCAGCGCGAACACCGCATGATCGCTGAGATCGAGCAGCAGGGCCAGCAGATATAGCCCGATCACCGCCAGAATGATCCGTCCGCCGCTGTAACGCGGTGGGTAGAGCCACAGCAAGAGCGGAATCAGCAGAATTGGCGCGAGCTGCGTCAGGATGTAAAAACGCAGGTCGCCCAAGCCCGCTGTTTCGCTCCAGTACCAGTAGGCGACGCTGGCGAGGCCAAGAGCGAGCAGGAGCGGCAGCAGGATGAGCCCGGCCCTGAGGCTGACGCGCTCGCTGATGATGGCGGCGAACCAGACCATGAACGCCAGCACAATCGCCGCCCGATCCCACGCCAGCCCCGCATGATCCGGGGCGAGGTGGTAGTAACCCGATGCAAAACCGATGAGGATGATGGCGCAAAAGAACAGTGCATGGAGCCGGAATTCGCTCGGGGTGTTAAAGGCGCGCTGCCCGGTTTTACCGCGCAGGAATAGCAGACCGACCACCCCTGCCAGCACGAACAGGAGGTTGGAGGCGGTGTCGAGGCAGTTGGGCAGGCCGAAACAGGCGCGCTGGTCGGCGAAATCGTGGTACCAAAGCGGCTGCGCGATGGGTGGCAGCGAGAGGGCCAGCATTGCCAGCGCAGCCGCCAATAGCCATGGGATGAAAATTTTCTTCATCCCGCCCGCTCCGCCAAAAGCAAGTCGATCACTCGCCACAGCCGCCATAGATCGGGGAGGTCTTCGCTCCAGAAGCGCCAGGAAAATAGATTGGAAAATTTCAGATCGACATGGCCGAGCACGCGCTGGATGAGAAATACCTCGGCCTGGCCGGCGGGCGCGGCGGCGGCAAGCGCCAGGCTTTCCGGCCAGGGGATGAGATTGTCGTTTCTGCCGTGCAGCAAAATGAGTCGCGCCTGCAATGGTTTCAGGTCGTGGCGGGCGAGATTCAGGCGTTCCATGTCAGCACGCATGGCTGCGGGCAACTGCGCCAGCAACTCGGCAAACCGCGCGGGGTCGGTGTTGGCGGCAAGCGCGTAGACAGCCTGGGCGCCGCGACTCAAGTCGGCGGCGAGCGGGCTCAGGTCGGCGGCGGGGTCGCGCATGCGCAATGTCACCATCCTGTCGAATATGCCACGATCACTGTCGTTCTCCAGATAGGGCAGGCTGGCGTAGAGCAACACCATCTTGCCGGTGTCGTCCGGGGTCATGCGCTGCCATTGACCGTCATGCGCGAACCAGCCTGTGGTGAAGAAACGCATCGCGCGCGGCAGGTCGTGGTAGCCGCCCAGGCCGACGACGAAGCGCACCTTTGAGCGGATGTCGGGCTCCAGCGCGGCGAGGACGGCCGGGCCAACCGCATAGCTGAAGGCGAACATTCCGGCATGGCCAGCGGGGGCCAGTTCCGCGCGACTGGAGATCCAGGCGAAGGCATCGGCGATCTCGCGGGCGTCCGTGGGGCGCACCGCGAGTTGCCGGAAACCGGCGAGATCGGGCGCCAGCACCGCAAAACCGGCGCGCGCGAGCGTCATGGCAAAGGCCACCAGGCGCGGGTCGTCCTTGCCCAGCGGTACCGCGCCGGGAATGGCGACGATGGCGGCGCGGATATTGTTGGCCCCCCTCGCTCGCAACCCCGGCTCGTTGCCCCCCACAGGGGGGGCGTCGGTTTGGGGCGGCCCGGCACCGACTTTCTCAGGCAAATACAGGTCGCCGCGCCGTTCCCGTCCATCCACCGTATAGGCGATGGATTTGCGCACTGGCGCGGCAGTGGCCTGTTTGAGGCATGAAGCGCCCTGCTCGGCGGCGATATCCTGCAACACCAGCGCGGCCTCGTAGTGGCGCACCGGT
Organism: Rhodocyclaceae bacterium; assembly: GCA_030652245.1. Taxonomy (GTDB): domain Bacteria; phylum Pseudomonadota; class Gammaproteobacteria; order Burkholderiales; family Rhodocyclaceae; genus Sulfuricystis. The sequence goes on from JAUSBB010000212.1 coordinate 4,801, forward strand.
GCGCAGCCGGCCAGCAGAAGCAGCAACAGCAGGAAGGGGAGCGCCGACCGCCGCATCATGCCGATGGACTGCTGGCTCAGGACAGGGTGACGCTTTGTCCGGCCAGTGGCGCTTCGGTCCGCCAGCCAAGTTTTTCCTTGATCAGGGCGGCAAAACCGAGTGCTGTTTCTTCCTCGCCATGGACGACAAAGGTTCGCTGCGGCGGCTTGCTGAAGTGGCCGAGCCAACTCAGCAGAGCGGCCTGGTCGGCGTGGGCGGAGAGACCGCCCAGCGTGTACAGCTCGGCCCGGACCGGCACCTCCTCGCCGCCGATCTTTACCCGCTTGGCGCCGTCCACCAGTCGGCGGCCCAGGGTGCCCGCCGCCTGAAAACCGGTGATGAGGATGGTGGACTCTGGGCGCGGCAGATTGGCGCGCAGGTGATACCTGATGCGGCCGGCATCGCACATGCCGCTGGCGGAAATGATGACCGCGCCCCCATTGATCTTGTCGAGCGCCATCGACTCTTCGACATCCTCGACAAAGGCCAGCTTGTGGAAATACTTCGCACCACCGTGCCGGCCCATCAACGCATGGGTTTCCGCGTCCAGCAGCGCCATGTGCCGGTAGGTGACCTCGGTGGCGGCGGTCGCCATTGGTGAATCGACATAGACGGTGAGCTTGGGGATGCGCCCCCGCCGGGTCAGGTCGGCCAGCAAATATAGTATTTCCTGTGCGCGCCCGACGGCGAAGGCCGGAACGACGAGGTTGCCGCCCTTTTTCTCGAGGGTGTCATTGACGGCCTGCGTCAGTTCGTCCTCCGTCGCCTGCATGCTCTTGTGCAGCCGGTTGCCGTAGGTCGATTCCACCACCAGCCAGTCGGCGGCGGTGATCGGCGTGGGGTCGCGCACCAGGGGCCGCGCCGGCTGGCCCAGATCGCCGGAAAAGACGATCTTGCGCTGCTGCGTCCCTTTGCCCACCCACACTTCCGCGATGGCCGAGCCGAGGATATGCCCGGCGTCGCGGAAGATGCAGCGGACTGCGGGATGCGGGTTAATCTCCGTGTCATAGCCTGCCGCGTGCAGGCGCTTCAGGCAGGTGCGCGCCTGCTCCACGGTGTACAGCGGGGCCGCTTCGTTGCGTGCGTTACGTGGCGGCTGCCGGGATTTGAAGCGCCGGTAATTTTCACGCTCCGCTTCCTTTTCCTGAATGTGTGCCGCATCCGGCAGCATCACCCCCAGCAGGTCGCAGGTGGCGCGGGTGGCGAAAATGGGGCCTTTGAAGCCGAGGGCCACGAGGCGGGGCAGCAAGCCGGAATGGTCGATGTGGGCGTGGGTGAGAATGACGAAACTGATGGTCTCGGGATCGAAGCTGAAGGCGTGGTGGTTTTTTGCGCGCGTCTCGCGGCCGCCCTGAAACATGCCGCAATCCACCAGAAAACGGAATCCGTCGGCTTCAATCAGGTAGCTGGAACCGGTGACTTCACGTGCCGCGCCGAGAAAGCTGAGATTCATTGCGCTTGGCTCCTGTGACATTGCGTGTCAGACATTGCCATCCGGTGCTTTCTTGCGCAGCATATCCATGAATTCGCCCGGCACCGGGAAGACGATGGTATTCGTCTTGTCGCCGGCAATGGCGGCGAGCGTCTGCAGATAGCGCAACTGCAT
>JAUSBB010000007.1 GCA_030652245.1 Rhodocyclaceae bacterium
GCGCATTGTCAAACGGCTGCAAGGCAGCGCCGACCATCCGGTCGATCTGGCGTTTCCGGAAGGCGAATACCTCAAGGGCTTGCTGTTGCAGGTCGATTGAGCGCCGTCCCCGTTGTGGCGGCGGCCCGGCTGCGCCGTCCCGCCAGCGCCGACTTTCTGACGTCAGTGTTTTTGAGTGTCGGAAAAATTTACATTTATAGCGCGCATAGGCTCATTGCCATGAGCAAATACATTTAAAAACAATGGATTATAAGTGATGGCCTGATAAATGCTTGTGTCGGCACAGGAGCTGGATGCTCCCTTCTAACCTTCCGGAAACTTGTTTTGAAGGGAAATAAAATGAAAAACAATTACCGCTTTGCTTTAACCGCGCTTGCCGCCTCGCTACTGATCGCCCTGCCGCTTTCCTCGGCTCAGGCGGCGGCGATTCGCCAAGCCAGCGATTTCACCGATTTCTCGTTGGCCCGCAACGACGATGGCTCTACCGGTTTGGTGGCCATGGGTTTTGGCATCAACTTTTACGGCCTTACTACGTCAAATCTTTACGTAAACAACAATGGCAACGTCACCTTTGACGGCGCGCTTGGTACTTACACTCCGTTTGCACTGAGCACCACGTCAAGGCAGATTCTGGCGCCATTTTTCGCCGATTGGGACACCCGCCCCACTTCCTACGGTATAACGCAATATGGCACGGGTACCGTTGATGGTCGCAACGCTTTTGGTGTGAACTGGATCAATATCGGTTACTACTACTATGGTACCGACAGGCTGAATAGCGCCCAGTTGATCATCACTGATCGTTCCGACACCGGTGTCGGCAACTTTGATTTCGAATTCAACTACGACCAGATTCAGTGGGAAACCGGTGACGCCAGCGGTGGTTCCGGTGGCTTGGGTGGCAATTCGGCCCGAGTTGGCTGGTCCAATGGGGCTACCAATACGTTTGAACTGGCCGGTTCGGCGATCAATGGCGCTTTCTTGGACGGTGGTCCGAACGCTCTGATTGCCAACTCCCTTAATTCCACTGTGGCCGGTCGCTACGTATGGGGAGTGCGCAATGGCACCGTATGTACTGGTGATTGCAATAATGTGCCCGAACCGGCTTCGCTGGCATTGCTTGGCTTGGGTCTGGCTGCCCTGGCGGGGCTCCGTCGCCGCAGGGTGTGAGGAGGGCTGGCTGGCGCGCGAGAAACACAGCGCGCCATGCTTCACCCACAGGCCCCGGCAAGATTGTGCCGGGGCTTGTTTTTGCGCCTATTTATTAGTCGCTGGCAACTCGTAGGGCGCGACTTTGTCGACCGTCAGGCGGTAGCCGGCGACACCCCAGGTGGTTTCGCCGCGCTGCACGGTGAGCGTGCCGTATACCCAGAGGGCTTCCATCATCTTCACGCCTGCCAGAGGTTTTGCCGACCTGGCGTGGATGATCTGGTTGGCCGGCGGCGGCGGGGTGTGGATGCAGGCGCCGTAGTAGGGAACGAGGAGGAACTCGGTGACCTTGCCTTCCTTGTTGCGTTCGAGTGGCAGGACATAGCCGGCGAGGCGGATCTTCTTGCCGTTGTGCGCCGGCTCGGCCGGTGCGTTGTCCCACAGGGCCTTGAGCTTGTCGAGCGCTTCCATGGCGCGCGGATCGGAATCCTGCAGGCTGCCCAGATTGAGGTTTTTGAAATCGCGCGACGGATCCCAGCCCTTCGGCACCAGCGCCTCCCACTTGATTTCGGGATAGGGATCGGCGGCGTGGGTAGTTTGTCCCAGGAGGAGAGCGGCGAGCAGGGCAATGAGTAGTTTGTTCATTTTAGTTACGTGGCGTGAGTCCGTCGGCCAGCGACATGCGCCAGGCGCGAGCGCCGGGGATCAGGCTGGCGACGAGACCGGTGGCGAGGATGGCCGCCAGCAGCAGCCACTCGTTGGGCGCGAACAGGCGCCATTGCAGAATGATGCCGAAATGCGCCTGCAAGAGCGGCGCGAAAAAGAATGTGCCGACGGCCAGCAAACCCAGGCCAAACGCCACGCCGAGCGTGGTGATCAGCAGGCCTTCGGCGGTGAGCATCAGAAACAGGTCGCGCGGGCTGGCGCCCAGCGCGCGCAGGATGGCCAGCTCGCGGCGGCGTTCGTTGAGGCCGGCGAGCATTGTCGCCAGCAGGCCGGCCAGGCCAATCACCACCACCAGCGCCGACATCGCCAGGAGCGTTTGCTCGACCATGCCGAGCGTCTGCCAGAGTTCGTCCAGCGCCACGCCGGGCATCACGGCCATCAGCGGCTCACCGCGGTAGCTGTTGATGTGGCGTTGCAGGCGGAAGACGTCGGCGCGGTTTTTCAGGCCGATCAGGAGGGCGGTGATTTCCTTGGGTTGCAGGTCGAACTTGCGCACAAATTCGGCGGGTATCGCCAGGCCGGGCAGTGGCGCGCCGCCAGCCCAGTCAAGATGAATCGCGCTGATTGACTCAAGGCTCACATGGACGCCGCGGTCGACCGGCGTGCCGGTGGGCGCGAGCACGCCGACGACGGTGAAGGGCTTGTCGTCATGCCCCGGCCCCGCCTCGGCCATGCCGTGCGTCAGTGCGATCCGGTCGCCGACGTCCAGCTTCAGCTCGGCGGCAACCGCACTGCCCAGCACGGTCTCGAAAATGTCGGCGAAGGCTTGCCCGGCGGCAAAGGCCAGGGGGCGCTGGTCGCTGTATTGAAAGTGGCGAAAGTAATCCGGCGGGGTGCCGAGCACGGGAAAACCGCGATGTGAGTCACCGAGGACGAGCGGCACAGCCCAGTCCACCGCCGGGTGCGTGGCGATGGCCTCGAAGCTTTCCCAACGGATGTTGTGGGTGGCGGAGCCGGAGTGGAACACGGCATGCAGCATCAGTTGCACGCCGCCGCTTCTGGCGCCAACCACCAGGTCGACGCCCGACACCGCCTGCGTGAAGCTCTGCCGCGCATCGTGCCGCACCCGCTCGACGGCGAAGAGCAGCGCGCTGGCCAGTGCGATGGCGCAAAGCGTGACGGAAAGCGTCAGCCGCCGCGCCCAGGCGCTTTTCACGGCGAGAATCAGGACGGCTCTCATGGTTCGACGGCAGCGGCGCGGTTGATGTCCGCGAGCGCAATTTTCCGGCTGAAATGCGCGGCCAGGCGTTCATCGTGGCTGACGAACAGCAACGCGGCGCCGGCTGCTGTCGCCTCAGCAAGCAACAGGTCGATGAAAATTTGCTGGCGCGGTGCGTCCAGCGCCGAGGTGGGCTCGTCGGCGATGAGGATTTCCGGCCGGCCGATCAGGGCGCGCGCCGCCGCGACGCGCTGCTGCTGGCCGACGGAAAGTTCGGCGGCCGGCTTGTGCCAGCTAGCGGGGGCAAGATCGAGGTGGGTGAGCAGGCGCGTGGCGGCGGCATGCGCATCCCCGGCGCGCTGTCGCCGTCGCGTCGAGAAGGTGCAGGGCAGCAATACGTTGTCGAGCGCGGACAGCCAGGGCAGCAGATTGAACTGCTGGAAGATGAAGCCGATGTGGTCGGCGCGAAAGCGGTCGCGCGCGTGGCCTGCGAGCCGCGTGATGTCGCCGCCGAGCAACGCGATGCTGCCGCGCTCGGGCACGGCGACGCCGCCCAGGAGGCCGAGCAGCGTGCTTTTGCCGCCGCCGCTCGGCCCATGCAGGAAGACATGTTCGCCCGCGGCGATTTCAAAACGGGGAATGTCGAGGCAGGCGGCCTGCTGGCGCGGCCAGCGATAAACAAGATCGACGATGGAAAGCGCAGTCATGCGCCAGAGATTACCAGCTCAGGACAGACTGCTTCGGCGAAAGCCTGGCCGCACCCTGACCGGCGGGGCTGACGCGCTGCACTTCGATCCGATAGAGGCGCTTGAAACTTCTGAAAAGGGTCGTTTCGATGCTCTTCAGCGCGGCGGGATTGGCACAACGAAAAGTGTAGTTCGCGGCGATATCGGCGTGCGCGCCGCCGTCGAATTGCGGCATGTCGATCTGCACCGAGTGCAGCGTGCAACTTGCGGCGGGCGTCGGCAGAAACAGCGCTGCAGCGTCGTTGAGGGTTGCCGCGGCGGCGGCGAGCAGCGCCTTTTCCTTGTCGTTCTTCGGGGCTCGTTCAAACCCAATGGCGGCATCCAGTGGCAATTCGAGGCTCAGCACGATTTGTTCCTTGCCGATGGCGACATCGAGGCGTCCCTCGCCATGCGCATGTCCCTTGGCGGCATGGGCAACGGGGAGCAGGGCGAGCGCGGCGATCAGGGCGGCGCTGAAAAAAAGGCTAGGCATTGGCGGCTCCGGGGAAATCAATGGAAATTAATGGACGTGGGCGCGGCCCAAAACCACCATGGCGATGCCGGCGAGGAGCAGCACGCCGTGCCAGCCGACGGATTGGGTTTCGCGTTTCAGGCGCGGCATCAGGTCGGCAATGGCGATATACAAAAAGCTCGCTGCCGCGATGGTGATGATGACGGGCACCCAGCCCTGGGCGCGTTCCAGCGCCAGATAGCCGACGATGCCGCCGAAGATGGCCGTCAGGCTCGAAACCCCGTTCCAGAACAGCGCGCGGCTGCGTGTCCAGCCCGCCGCGAGCAGGATGGCGAAATCTCCGGCCTCCTGCGGCACCTCGTGGGCGATGATGGCCAGCGTGGTCGCCCAGCCCAGCACCGGGTCGGCGAGGAAGGCCGCGGCGATGAGCAGGCCGTCGGTGAAATTGTGAAAACCGTCGCCGATCAGGATCAGCAGGGTTTCGCCGCGCGGATCGTGCAGATGATGATGGCTGTGCGTGTGGTCGTCGCATTGCTGGTCGCCGCAGTGCGCGTCGGTTTCGCCGGCCCCGGCGTGAGTGTGCCGCCAGAGGGCGAACTTCTCCAGCGCAAAAAAACCGAGGATGCCGGCCAGCAAGAGCGGAAAGACCTCGTGCGGCGTCAGTCCGGACTCCAGCGCCTCGGGGAGCAGGTGCAGGGTGGCGGTGGCCAGCAGCAGACCGGTGGAAAAACTGACCGTCAGCCCCAGCCAGCGCTTCGGCAGGCCGAACATCACCAGCGCCGCGGCGGCAACAGAGAGCACCCCGCCGAGCAGGCAGGCGAGGACGATTTGGACGAGCAGGGGCAGTTGCATGGCGGCGTTTGGAAAGGCCGGGGAGCGGCGTGATGGGCGGCCGTCATTCAATCACAGCATGGTTGCAAATGCAACAATGTTGCGTTTGGGGTGCTGCTGTGGTTTCATTCAGTCATGGCTACGACGACCGCTCCGGCAAACTCCTGCGACATGATCCGCGCCGCCGGGGTCAAGGTGACGCGGCAGCGGGTGCGCGTGCTCGACGCGCTGCGGGCGGCGCGCCAGCCGCTGTGTCATGGCGAACTCGATGCCCAGCTTGGCGGCGACGGTGACGATAACGGCGCGGCGATCGATCGCGTGACGCTCTATCGCATCCTCGATTCGCTGGTGGGCTGCGGCCTGGCGCTGAAGGCGGTCGACCCGCGCGGCGTGTTCCGGTTTTCCGCCGCGGGGGCGCAACGCCAGCATGCCGGTCATGTGCATTTCCGTTGCACCGACTGCGGCGGCGTGTTCTGCCTCGCGGCCGAACCGCCGCCGCCGCCCAAGCTGCCGCGCGGCTTCCAGCTCGGCGAGGTGGAATTCGACGTGCGCGGCACCTGTGCGCAGTGCACGCGCGCCGGAGCGGCGCAATGATGCGCTTCTGGCGTGCCGGATTGCTCGCGGCGATCCTGCTGTTTGCCCAGGCAATCCTCGTGGGACACGGCATCGGACATGCGCCGGACGGTGGCGAGACGCGTGAGGTCTGCTCCGAATGCCTGGCGCTGTCCGGCATCCAGGGGATGCCGCCGCTGGCCGCGCCGCCGCCGGCCAGCATGTCGGCGGCGCGCGTCGTCGCCAACGTCGCCGTTCCGCCAGCGCCGACTTTTGCGCGTCCCGCGCCTTTTCTGAGTCGCGCGCCGCCTTTTCTCCAAAGCTGAACTTCCCCCGACGTGCGCGGCCGTTGCGGCCGCTATGCCTTTTTATTTTGGAGAATCCCATGAACCGTATTGCTCTGATCGCGCGCGCCGCTGCCGGCGCGCTGATCTCCCTTCCCGCAGCTGCGGCCGAGGCCGACCTGACCGCACTGCGCGAGGAAATCGCGCAGTTGCGCCAAGCCTACGAGTCGCGCATCGCGGCACTGGAAACGCGTCTCGCCGCGCCGGCGGCCAAGCCCGGCGACGCGGCCGGCGCCGCGCCCCAGGCTGCCGTTGCCGCCACCCGCAAGCCGGCGAGCGAAGCCGCTTTCAATCCGGCCATTTCGCTGGTGCTCGCCGGCACCTATGCGCGTCTCTCGCAGGATCCGGAAAAATACGCCATCGCCGGCTTCCTGCCGAGCGGCGGCGAGATCGGGCCGCCCCGCCGCAGTTTCGGGCTCGGCGAATCCGAACTCGGCATCGCCGCCAACATCGACCCGACGCTGCGCGGCCGGCTGACCTTTGCGCTGGCGCCGGAAGGCGGCGCCACGGTGGAGGAGGCGTTCATCCAGACGCTTGGCCTCGGCCATGGCGCGACACTCAAGGCCGGCCGCTTTCTTTCCGGGATCGGCTACCTGAACGGTCAGCATGCGCACGCCTGGGACTTCGCCGACGCGCCGCTCGCCTATCAGGCGATGCTCGGCGGGCGGCTGAAGAATGACGGCGTGCAATTGAAATGGCTCGCGCCGACCGACCTGCTGGTCGAACTGGGCGCGGAAGCCGCCAGCGGCGGCGCTTTCCCGTCGACCGACCGCAACCGGAACGGCGCCACGCTGGGCGCGCTGTTCGCCCATGTCGGCGGCGACGTCGGCCTGTCGCACAGTTGGCGGACCGGCCTGTCGCTGCTCGGCACTGCGCCGCGCGACCGGCAGTACGAAGATGCGGACAGCGCCGGCGTCCCCGTGACCAACGCTTTTTCCGGCCGCAGCCGCACCTGGATTGCCGATTTCGTCTGGAAGTGGGCGCCCGCCGGGAATGCCTCGGTGCGCAATCTGATCGTCCAGGGCGAATATTTCCAGCGCCGCGAGACCGGCAGCCTGGCATTCGACGTGACCGGTGCGAATCGCGCCGATGCTTACGCCGCGCGTCAGTCGGGCTTCTATGCGCAGACCGTGTATCAGTTCATGCCGCACTGGCGCGTCGGCTACCGCTACGATCGCCTCGATGCGGGGACAGTGAGTTTCGGCAGTACGCTGAATCCGGCCGACTTCCCGCTGCTGGCCGCTTACAAGCCCCAGCGCAACACCGTGATGGCCGATTATTCGCCGTCCGAATACTCGCGCTGGCGCCTGCAGCTGGCCCGCGACCAGTCGCGTCCGCAGGCCACCGACAACCAGTTCTGGTTGCAATACGTGGTCAGCCTCGGCGCCCACGGCGCCCACGCTTTCTGAGGTAGCGCGCCATGAAAATCTTGCTTCTGCTGCTGGCGAGCCTGCTCGCCCTGCCCGCGCAGGCGGCGCTGAAAATATTCGCCACCGTGCCGGAATGGGGGGCGCTGGCGAAGGAAATCGGCGGCGACAGGGCCGAGGTGTTCGTCGCCACGAGCGGCCTGCAGGATCCGCACCACATTCAGGCGCGGCCCGCGCTGATCGCCCGCGCCCGCGCTGCCGGACTGCTCGTCGCCACGGGCGCGGAACTGGAGATCGGCTGGCTGCCATTGGTGCAGCGCGAATCCGGCAATGCGCTCATCCAGGCGGGACAACCGGGCTATTTCGAGGCAGCACGGCATGTCGCGCTGCGCGAACTACCGACGCGCCTCGACCGTGCCGATGGCGACGTGCATGCGGGCGGCAATCCCCATATCCAGACCGATCCGCGCAATTTCCTGCTGGTCGGCGCCGCCCTGGCCGCGCGCATGGCCGAGCTTTCCCCGGCGGATGCGGCGACCTATCGCGCCAACTGGCAAGCGTTCGCCGCGCGCTGGCGTGCCGCCATCGCGCGCTGGGAGAGCCAGGCGGCGCCATTGCGCGGCCTGCCCATCGCCGTGCAACACAAGGCCTTTCCCTACCTTGAAGACTGGCTCGGCCTGAAGACGGTGACGGTGCTGGAACCCAAGCCCGGTGTCGAACCTTCGGTCGCCCACCTCGGCAAGCTGCTTGCCCAGGCGGCGGACAATCCGCCGCGGCTGGTGCTGCGCGCGGCCTACCAGTCGCCGCAGGCCGCCGAGTGGTTCGCCCGCGCGGCGCGGGTGCCGGTGGTCGTCGTGCCCTTCACCGTCGGCGGCAGCGAGCGGGCGCGGGATCTGTTCGGCCTGTTCGACGACACCGTCGGCCGCCTGCTGGCGGCCCTGCAGTGAGCCTCGACTTCGCGTTGCTGGCCGCGCCACTGGCGGCGGGGTTGCTGGTGCTGGCGATCCACGTGCCGCTCGGCATCGAAGTGCTGCGCCGGGGCATCATCTTCATCGACCTCGCCATCGCGCAGGTGGCGGGGCTGGGGGTGATCGTCGCGCTGCTGTTCGACTGGGACGCGCCGCTTGCCGTGCAGGGGGCGGCGGCCGGTGCCGCGCTGGGTGGCGCGCTGCTGCTCCACTGGACGGAGCGCCGCTGGCCCGCGGTGCAGGAGGCGCTGATCGGCCTGCTGTTCGTCGCCGCCGCCGCGGCCGGCATCCTGCTGCTGGCCGGCAATCCGCATGGCGGCCAGCATTTGCAGGACCTGCTGGCCGGGCAGATCCTCTGGGTCGGCTGGGCGCAACTGCTGCCCGTGGCGCTGCTGTACGCAGTGCTGCTGCCGCTCTGGTTCGCTGCCCGCGAGCGGCTGGGCCGCAGCGGCTTCTATCTGCTGTTCGCGCTCATGGTGACGGCGTCGGTGCAACTGGTGGGCGTGTTGCTGGTCTTCGCCAGCCTGATCGCGCCGGCGGTGGCGGTGAGCGGGCTGCGGCGCTGGCGCCTGGTCGCGGCCTATGGCATCGGCGCGCTCGCGTACGCGGTCGGACTCGCGCTGTCGGCCGTGGCGGATCTGCCGGCGGGCGCCGCCGTCGTCTGTTGCCTCGTCGGCATCAGCTTTCTGGCGCTGGCGACCTTGTCGCGCCGTCCCGCCAGCGCCGACTTTTCAGCGCGGTAGAATCGACGCTCCCGTTTTTGGAAGAAAATCATGGAGCAATATCACGGCACCACCATCCTCTCCGTGCGGCGCGGCAATGTCGTTGCGCTCGGCGGCGACGGTCAGGTCACGCTGGGCAATATCGTCATCAAGGCTGGCGCGAAGAAGGTGCGGCGGTTGTTTGGCGGAGAGATTCTGGCTGGCTTTGCCGGGGGCACGGCCGATGCTTTTACCTTATTTGAGCGCTTCGAGGCCAAGCTGGAAAAGCACCAGGGCAACCTCCTGCGTTCCGCCGTCGAACTGGCCAAGGACTGGCGCACCGATCGCATGTTGCGGCGGCTGGAAGCGATGCTGGCGGTCGCCGACACGGACCATTCGCTGGTGATTACCGGCAATGGCGATGTGCTGGAACCCGAGCTGGGTCTGGTCGCCATCGGCAGCGGCGGGCCTTACGCCCAGGCGGCCGCGCGGGCGCTGCTGGAAAACACCGACCTGACCCCGGCGGAGATTGTGAAAAAGGCGCTGACGATTGCCGGCGACCTGTGCATTTACACCAACCAGAATCACCAGATCGAAGAACTGTCATGACCCAGATGACCCCGGCCGAGATCGTCTCGGAGCTCGACAAGAATATCGTCGGCCAAAGCCGCGCCAAGCGCGCGGTGGCCATTGCGCTGCGCAACCGCTGGCGGCGTTCCCAGGTGACCGAGCCGCTGCGTTCCGAGATCACGCCGAAAAACATCCTGATGATCGGCCCGACGGGGGTCGGCAAGACCGAGATCGCGCGACGGCTGGCCCGCCTGGCCAACGCGCCCTTCATCAAGGTCGAGGCGACCAAGTTTACCGAGGTCGGCTATGTCGGCCGCGATGTCGATACCATCATCCGCGACCTCGCCGAGACGGCGATGAAGGATGAGCGGGAACGCGCCATGAAGCAGGTGCGTGACCGGGCGCTCGATGCCGCCGAGGATCGCATTCTCGACGTGTTGCTGCCCCCGGCAAGAATCGGCGCTGGCGAGACGGCGCCCGAGGAAACGACCACCCGGCAGAAGTTCCGGAAGAAGCTGCGCGAAGGCGAGCTGGACGACAAGGAGGTCGACATCGAGGTCAGCGCACCATCGGCCAGCATGGAAATCTTTGCCCCGCCGGGCATGGAAGAGCTGACCCAGCAGATTCAGGGCATGTTCCAGAATGTGGGCGGCGGCAAGAAAAAATCGCGTCGCATGCGCATTGCCGACGCTTTGAAGGTCATGACCGATGAAGAGGCGGCGCGGCTCATCAACGATGATGAAATCAAGGCGACGGCGATGAAGAACGTCGAGCAAAACGGCATCGTTTTCCTTGACGAGATGGACAAGATCGCCTCGCGCAGCGAAACGCAAGGGGCGGATGTGTCGCGCCAGGGCGTGCAGCGCGACCTGTTGCCGCTGGTGGAAGGCACGACGGTGTCGACCAAATTCGGCATGATCAAGACCGACCACATCCTGTTCATCGCCAGCGGGGCGTTCCATTTCGCCAAGCCCTCCGACCTGATTCCCGAATTGCAGGGCCGCTTCCCGATCCGCGTCGAGCTGGATTCGCTCTCGGTGGGTGATTTCGAGTGCATCCTCACGCAGACCGATGCCTGCCTGACGCGCCAGTATGCGGCGCTCCTGGCGACCGAGGGCGTGACGGTGGCTTTCGCCAGCGACGGTATCCGCCGGCTGGCGCAGATCGCCTTCGAGGTGAATGAGAAAACCGAAAACATCGGCGCGCGCCGGTTGTACACCGTGATGGAAAAGCTGCTGGAAGAGGTCTCCTTCGCTGCCGGCGCGGCGGGGGCCGCAGCGGCGTTGACGGTGGATGCCGCCTATGTCGATGACCGCCTTGCCGCACTGGCGCATCGCGAGGATTTGTCGCGTTACGTGCTGTAGTCGCCGGCGGCCGCCCGCGTGTTGTTCCGCATTTTTTCGATCGTCTTCCCGATCTTCGCGATCATCGCGGCGGGCTGGCTGTATGCCCGCTACCGGCAGTCGCAGGGCGGACTCGACATGGCGTTCGCCAACCAGCTCAACATGGATATCTTCGTGCCCGCGCTGGTGTTCGCCGCGCTGGCGACGAAGAGTTTCGACCTGGCCGCCTACGACCAACTGGCTCTGGGTGCGCTGGGCGTGATGTTCGGCTCCGGGCTGATCGCCTGGGGCCTGGCCCGCGCGCTCGGCGAGCAGCCGAAGACTTTTGTGCCGCCGATGATGTTCGTCAATGCCGGCAACATGGGACTGCCGCTGCTGGTGCTGGCCTTCGGCGAAGCGGCGCTGCCGGCGGCCGTGGTGCTGTTCTTCGTCGAAAACACCTTGCAATACGTCCTCGGCACCTGGATGCTCGATCACCGCGCCCGGCTGTGGAATCTCTGGCGCGTGCCGGTGATCTTTGCCGCGCTGGCGGCGCTGGTACTTGGCGGACTCAACATCGCAGTCTGGCCGCCGTTATATACGGCCATCAAACTGCTGGGTGATGTGGCGATTCCGCTCCTGCTGTTTTCGCTGGGCGTGCGGATGGCGGTGTCGCGGTTCTCCGACCTGAAGATCGGCCTGATCGGCGCGGTGGCCTGTCCGGTGATGGGCATGGCGCTGGCGTGGGTGCTGGCGCAGGCTCTCGCCCTCGATGCGCACACGGCCGCCATGCTGCTGGTGTTTGGTGCGCTGCCGCCCGCCGTGCTCAACTATGTGTTTGCCGAACGCTACCAGCAGGAACCGACCAAGGTCGCCTCGATCGTGATGCTCGGCAACCTGGGGGCATTATTGTTCGTGCCGCTGGCGCTGGCCATGAGCATTACTTAGGGAAGCGCCGATTAAGTCCGTCACACCGGCGCAGGCCGGTGTCCAGGTTGTTGATTTTCCTGGATTCCGGCTTCCGCCGGAATGACGAAACCGGGGTTAATCAGCGTTTCCCTAGCAGTGCGGCGCTCGCGCCAGCCTTCGACCAGCGAATAGACGGCAGGAACGACCACCAGCGTCAGCAGCGTCGATGAGATCATGCCGCCGATGACGGCGATCGATAGCGGCTGGTTGGTTTCCGAGCCGGCGCCCAGGCCCAGCGCGGCGGGGAAGAGGGCGAGGATCACGGTGGCCGAGGTCATCAGCACCGGTCGCATGCGGATCGGACAGGCGTTTTTCAGCGCCGCGTCGACCGGCATGCCCTGGGTACGCCGCTGGTTGGTGAGATCGACCAGGAGGATGGAGTTTTTGGCGACGAGGCCGACCAGCAGCACCAGGCCAATCATCGAGTAGATGTTGAGCGACTGGTTGAACAGCCACAGCGCGGCGACGCCGCCGACGATGGCGAGCGGCTGCGCCAACATGACGATGGCCGGTTGCAGGAAGCTGTTGAATTGGCTGGCCAGCACCATGTAGAGCAGCACCAGGGCCAGCGCGAAGGTGAAGACCATGTATTTCATGGTTTTGCCGAACTCCTCGGCCTGGCCGATCATTTTCACCTGGTAGCCGGTCGGCAGGTCGGCGGAGAGTTCGCGGACCTTGGTCACCGCTTCGCCCAGCGGCATGGTGGGCGAAGCGTAGAAAGTCGTGGCGTATTGCAGGTCGAAGCGACCGATGATCGCCGGCCCCAGCGCTTCCTTGAAGCTGGCCACCGAGTCAAGCCGCACCATCTTGCCGTCTCGCGAGCGGATGAAAATCTTGGCGAGATCGGCGGGCTGGGTGAATTCGCCCTCCTTCGCCTTGACGCGAATGTCATAGCGCTGGCCGTCGCCGGGTTCGTCGTTGTACTTGGCGATGTCGATGCCGCCGGTCAGCATGTTCACGGCCAGTGCGACGTCGGCAGAATTCAGGCCGGAAGCGGCGATGCGCAGGCGGTCGGGCTGGAACACCAGTTGCGGCAGGTCGAGCTGCAGGTCGGTGTCGATGCGACCGATGCCGGGCACGGCGGCGAGTTTCTGCTGGAGCGCGCGGGACAACTGGCCGACTTCCTGCATGCTGGTGCCGGACAAGACGAATTGCAGCGGCTCGCCGCGCTGGCCTTGCACCATCGGATAGGGCGCGGCGAAGACGCGCGCGCCGGCCACTGTCGCCAGATTCTTTCTAAGCTTCGCCAGCACTTCCTGTTGCGATGCGCGGCGTTCTTCGCGCGGCGCCATGCGCACCACCACGGTGCCTTGATTGACCTGGCCGGCGCTGCCGAGGCCGATGATGGCGAACTCGGTGTGGATTTCCGGATGCGTGTCGAGCAGGGCTTCGACCTCTTTGAGCTTGGCGTTGGTGTAGTCGATGGAAGAGCCGAGCGGCGCGCGCAGGAAGACGAGGAAGCGGCCCTCGTCCTGTTCGGGCGCGAAGGCCTTGCCGATATTGGCGAAAAAGAAGCTGCTGGAGGCAACGATGGCGGCGGTGAGCAAAACCACCTTCCAGCGATGGGCCAGCGCCCAGGCCAGCGTGTGGACGTAGAGCCAGTCCAGTTTCGCAAAGAAACGGTCGAGCCAATGGTAGACGCGGCCGTGCTGTTTTTCGACCTTGAGATAACGCGCGCAAAGCATCGGTGTCAGCGTCAGCGAAACGAACAGCGACACCAGCACGCCAAAGGTGACGACCACCGCGAAGGAGCGGAAAAACTGGCCGATGATGCCGGACAGGAAGATCACCGGCGCGAAGATCGACACCAGCGCGGCGGTGGCGGCGATCACCGCGAACACCACTTCGTTGCTGCCGTTCACGGCGGCGCTGCGCGGATCGGGGTCGATCTCCTCGCGGTGCCGGAAAATATTCTCCAATACCACAATGGCATCATCGACGACCACCCCGATCAAGAGCAGCAGCGCCAGCATGGTGAGCGAATTGAGGGTGAAGCCAAACAGGTAGATCACGGCGATGGCGCCGAAGAGCGAGACCGGAATCGCCAGCGCGATGATCAGCGTCGAGCGCACCGAGCGCAGGAAGAACCAGACGACCAGCGCGGCGAGCAGGGTGCCGGCGATCAGGTGCTCCTTGAGCGAGTTGACGATCTCGAGGATGAGCACGGCGTCATTGGAAACGACGTGCAGCTTGAGACCGGGCGGCAGTTGCGGGCGCAGCTCGTTTTCCAGGCGCGCCTTGATCTTGTCGACGATCTCGACGGTATTGGTGTTGGCGATCTTGACAATGCCGAGTCCGATGGTGGGTTCGCCATTGAAGCGGGCGAGCTGGCGGTTGTCGGTGAGGCCGTCAACAATTTCGGCGACATCCTTGAGTCTGATCGGCGCCCCGCCCCTGTAGCCGACGACCATCCCGGCCAGCGCATCGGTGCTGTGGAATTCGAGATCGAGCTTGACCAGGCTTTCGGTCTGCTGGCCGACGACGAAGCCGCCGGCCATCTGCACATGTTCGGTGGCGAAGGCGGTGTTGATGTCCTGGGCGGTGACGCCCAGCGCCGTCATGCGGTCGGGCAGAAGGTTGACGCGGATGGTGCGATCGCGGCGGCCGCCGAGGCGCACCTCGCCGACGCCGTCGATGGTCTCCAGCCGCTTCTTCAGCACATTGATTGCGTACTGGTTCAATTGCTGTTGTGTGCGGTCGCCCTGCAAGGCGAGCCACATGATGGGCTGGGCGTTGGTCTCGACCTTGGCGACGATGGGCGGTTCGGTGTCCTTGGGCAGTCGGCGCAATGCTTGATTGACCTTGGACTGCACCTCGTTGAAAGCGACATCGACCTTTTTTTCCAGGCCGAAGGTGATGGCGATCACCGAGACGCCGGGCGAGGAAGTGGACTGGATATGCTCGATGCCCGGCACCGAGTTCACCGAAGTCTCGATGACGTTGGTGATCGAGGCATCGACGATGTCCGGGTTGGCGCCCTTCAGCACCGTGGTGACCGACACCACCGGAAACTCGATGTAAGGGTAGCGATCCATGCCGATGCGGTCGAAGGAGATGATGCCGAACAGCACCAGCACGGCGGAGAGCATCCACGCCATGACATGGCGCTTGATGGCAAACTCGGGGAGCGTCATTGCCGTGAAAGTCGCGTCAGCGACTCACGCCGCTCCCCTCGCCCCTTGTGGGAGAGGGGCTGGGGGAGAGGGGAGGTTTGACGGTGACTGTCGCCCCGTTGGTCAGGAATCCGGCACCGTCCTGCGCGACAATCTCACCCTCTTTGAGACCGGCAAGAATCTCGATCACGCCGCCCTGCTTGGCACCGGCCTGGACGATGCGCTGTTGTGCCGTCTGCTTGCCCTCTGCTTCGACGATGGCATACACCACCTTGCCCGCCGGGCGCAGCACCACGCTCTGCTCGGGAACCACCAGCGCCGCTGCCTTGGCGGCAATCTGCACCGAGGCATTGACCGTGCCGCCCGCCCGCAGGAGGCCCGCGCCGTCCAGATCGACAATCACGTCAAGCGCGCGGCTCGATTCGGCGACGGCGGGGCGGATGTCGGCGATGCTTGCCGTGAATACCTTGCCCGGCGCCTGTGGGGAGGTGACCCGCACCGCCTGCCCGCGAAACAATCGTGACGCGGCGCTCTCGGGGAAGGGCAGGTGGGCGCGCAGGCGCTGGTTGGAGATGAGCTGGAACAGGGGGTCGCCGAGCTTGACGTAGTCGCCGGGGGCGATCAACTGGCTTTCGATGACACCAGCGAACGGAGCCGTGACCGTGGTCTTGCCCACCGAGCGCTGGCTGATGCCGGCTCGCGCCTGGGCGGCGGCGAGTTGGGAGGACAGCGCGGTGCGTTGCGCCAGGGCATCGTCCGCGGCGTTCTGCGAGAGAAAGCCCTTCGCCACCAGGCTCTGTTGCCGTTCGACCAGTCGGTCCTGTTGGGCCAGCAGGGCTTCGAGCCGTTTGACCTCGGCCTGATCAGACTGGTTTTGCAGCAAGAAATCGCTGGCGTCGATCACCGCCAGCGCCTCGCCCTGCTTGACGGTCTTGCCCGACACGGCGAGCAGCTTGATGACCTTGCCGGCGACTTCGGCGCCGACCTTCGGGTCGTTGACCGCTTCGAGCGTCCCCAGTGTGTCCTCACTGACCTCGAAGGCCCCGCTCTTGACCGTCGCCACGGTGATCAGCGTCGGCGGCGGGCCGGACGGCTTCTTTTCCTCGGGTTTCTTGTCGCAGGCGGCCAGAACCAGGACGGCGCAAATCAACAGTAGGCGTGTCATCGTCAGGGAAGGACAGATTCCAGCGCGAAAAGTTGCGCGACTTCTTCGCGGCGGCGGATCAGGTGCATCTGGTCGCCATCCACCATGACCTCGGCGGCGCGCGGCCGGGTGTTGTAATTTGAGCTCATCGCCATGCCATAGGCGCCGGCCGACAGAATGGCCAGCAGGTCGCCTTCAGCCAGTGCCAGTTCGCGGTCGTGGCCGAGGAAGTCGCCGGATTCGCAGATCGGGCCGACGATTTCATAGCGGCGTGCCTGAATTGGCGCCGTCCCCATCAACGCGGCGGTACCGGCTGGCGCCGTCCCGCCAGCGCCGACTTTTACCATGTCGTGCCAGGCATCATAAAGCGCCGGGCGCGCCAGGTCGTTCATGGCGGCATCGACGACGGCGAAGTTCTTTTCCTCGCCATGTTTGAGCACCTCGACCTGCGTCAGCAGCAGGCCCGCGTTGCCGACCAGCGAGCGGCCCGGTTCGAAGAACAGCACTTCCTTGCGCCCCGCCAGTCGCGCCAGCATGGGCGCCAGATAGTCGGCTGTCGGCAAAACGGTTTCAGCGCGGTAACGGATACCCATGCCACCGCCCAGATCGATGTGCTGCAGCGCGATCCCTTCGGCGGCCAGGCTGTCGACCAGTTCGAGCACACGACCGGCGGCATCGGCGGCCGGTTGCGGGTCGAGCAGTTGCGAGCCGATGTGGCAGGCGATGCCGCGTATCTCAAGATTCGGCAAGGCATGGGCGCGGCGGTAGAGTTCCCGCGCGGTAGCGAAGGCCACGCCGAATTTGGAGGTTTTCAGGCCGGTCGAGATATAGGGGTGGGTTTTCGGGTCGACGTTCGGATTGACGCGCAGCGCGATCGGCGCGCGCCGGCCCATTTCTCCGGCAACGGTGTTGAGCAGTTCAAGCTCGCTGGCCGATTCCACGTTGAAGCAATGAATGCCCGCCTGGAGCGCCTGGCGCATTTCGGCGCGCGACTTGCCAACGCCGGAAAATACGACCTTGGCCGGATCGCCGCCCGCCGCGATGACGCGCGCCAGTTCGCCGCCGGAAACGATATCGAAGCCGGCGCCGAGTCGCGCGAACACGTTGAGGATGGCCAGGTTGGAGTTGGCCTTGACGGCATAACAGATGCGGGCGTTTCGCCCCTCCAGCGCGGTTTGGTAGCTGGCATAGGCGGCTGTCAGGGCGGCGCGGGAGTAAACGTAACAGGGCGTGCCGAATTGTGCGGCGATGGCGGTCAAGGCCACGCCTTCGACGCAAGCGGCGTCGTGGGTGTTATTGAGCATGTTCATCGGGATGGGGGAGGGGTGGGCGTGCTGCTATGATCGACGGCGGATTTTTCCGGGGCGGAAGCCGCAGGGATTGGTTTTGGCGGCAGCGTCAGCGGCCCCCGGTTGCCACAGGCGGAAAGCAACAGGGCGGCGCCGACGAGCGCGGCTAGGATGACTGAATGAGCTGGCATGACGGCGATGTTAACACGGAGACGGAGTGGATACTGAGATGGAAGAACGCGAATTCCTGGCGCTGGCGGATGCCCAGTTGGCGCGACTGGAAACCGGGCTGGATAAACTGGTGGATGCGGGCGATGTCGATCTGGACTATGAATTGAAGCCCGGCGGGATCATCGAAATTGCCTTTGCGGATGACAGCAAGGTGATCGTCAATCGCCATGCGGCAGCGCGGGAAATCTGGGTGGCGGCGCGCTCGGGCGGCTTTCACTTCAAGCCCGAGGCCGGGCGCTGGATCGGCACGCGCGACGGGCAGGACCTGGCGGACGTGTTGTCGCGCTGCCTCAGCGAGCAGGCGGGCGCGACGCTTCGGCTGGATTGCTAGTCGGCGGCATCGGCACGCGCCGGTCGGGTGCCACCGGTTTGATCTGGGCTTCCTGGACCGGGGCGGGCGGCTGGGATGGTTGTGGTGAGGGGCGCAGGAATTCCGGCAGGGAAAATTCCCGGTCTGCCGCCGGCGCTGGCGCCGGGATTGACTCGGCATAGATCAGGTCGTGAATGGCCGCGCCGCTCGCGGGGTCGCGGCTTTCCACGCGCGTCAGGCCGGCGGGCGCTTCGCGGTGCATTTCCGGCACGTCTTTCAGGGCGGTTTCCATGTAGCCGATCCAGATCGGCAAGGCGGCCGAGCCACCGGTTTCGCCGTTGCCCAGGCGCTTGGGCTGATCGAAGCCGATCCACGCGACGCCCACCATCGCGGGCTGGTAGCCGCAAAACCAGGCATCGACATAATCGTTGGTGGTGCCGGTCTTGCCGGCCAGATCGGTGCGCTTCAGCGACTGCGCGCGCGTGGCGGTGCCGCGCCGCACGACATCCTTCATCATGCTGTCCATCACCCAGGCGTTGCGTGCGTCGATGATGCGCAGGGATTCGTCGCCGGCCAGCACGGGGGTGGTTTCCGCGAGCACCTTGCCGTTGGCGTCAAGAATCTGCTTGACGATAAAGGGCTCGATTTTGTAACCGCCATTGGCGAATACCGCATAGGCGGTCAGTTGCTGCCAGGGGGTGACCGCCCCGGCGCCCAGCGCCAGCGTGAGATACGGCGGGTTCTTGTCCGCGTCGAAACCGAAGCGGCTGGCATAGTCCTGGGCGTACTGCGGCGTAATGGCGCGAATCAGGCGGATCGAGACCATGTTTTTCGACTTGGCCAGCGCCGTGCGGAGCGTCATCGGGCCGTCGTACTTGCCGTCGTAGTTTTTCGGTTCCCAGGCCTGGCTGCCGGTTTCTTCGGCCGAGACCGAGAGCGGCTCGTCGGGCAGTACCGACAGGGGCGTGTAGCCTTTTTCGAGCGCCGCCGAGTAGATAAAAGGCTTGAAGCTCGAGCCGGGCTGACGCCAGGCCTGCGTGACATGGTTGAACTTGTTGCGGCTGAAATCGAAACCGCCGACCAGCGCGCGTACCGCTCCGTCGTTCGGATTGGCGGCGACGAAGGCGGCTTCGACCTCCGGCCACTGGGCGACCTGCCAGCGTCCCTTGCTGTCCTGGGTCAGCCGCATGATCGCGCCGCGCCGCAGCCGCTTGTTGGCCGGCGCCTTGGCATCGAGCATGCGCTGGGCGAACTTGAGTCCGGCGCCTTCGACGGTCACGATCTCGCCGCCGGGCAGGTAAGCGCGCAATTTTTCAGGGTTGGCGTCGAGCACCAGTGCCAGACGCAGATCGTCGGCATCCTCGAAGTCGTAGAGCAGTTCGTCGATCAGGTCGTCGTCGTCGCGCTTGACGGCCTTCATGTCGACATAGGCTTCCGCGCCGCGATAGCCGTGGCGGCGGTCGTAGTCCAGCACCGCCTGGCGCAGGCTGCGATAGGCGGCAAGCTGTTCCTTCCTGGTCAGCGTGGTGACGACCTGCAAGCCGGCTGAGTAGATTTCATCGGGGAAAGCGGCCACGGCGATCTGCCGCGCCATTTCGGCGGCATAGTCGGCCTTGACGGCGAAATTGTCGATCTGGCGGCGGACATGGAGCGGCTGGTCGCGCGCCAGGGTGAACTGTCCGGCGTCGATAAAGCCCAGTTGCTGCATGCGGCGCAGCACGTACTGCTGGCGCAACTGCGCCCGCTTGGGATTGGCCACCGGGTTGTAGGCGGACGGCGCTTTGGGCAAGCCCGCCAGCATGGCCGTTTCGGCGATGGAGAGTTCCTTGAGTTCCTTGCCGAAATAGATCCGCGCGGCGGAGGAAAAGCCGTAGGCGCGCTGGCCGAGGTAGATCTGGTTGATATAGATCTGCAGGATTTCATCCTTGGAGAGGCTGTTCTCGATCTTGAAGGCCAGCATGGCCTCATAGAGCTTGCGCGTGAGCGTTTTCTCGGATGACAGGAAGAAATTGCGCGCCACCTGCATGGTGATGGTCGAGGCGCCTTGACGTTTGCCGCCGCCAATAAAATTCGAATAGGCCGCGCGCAGAATGCCTAGGGTGTCGACGCCCGGGTGCTGGTAGAAACGCTCGTCCTCGGCGGCCAGGATGGCCTGCTTCATGGTCTCCGGGACATCCTGGATGCGCACGAAGTGGCGGCGTTCCTCGCCGAACTCGCCGATCAGGTGGCCATCGGCGGTGTAGACCCGCAACGGAATCTTGGGGCGATAATCGGTCAGGGCGTCAATCGAGGGCAGGCGCGGATAGGCAAGGATCAGGGCAATGCCTAGGAGGGCGAGTGCCGCAAGGGCTGCGCCGGCGAGGAGGGTGAACGGCAGGAGTATCCAGCGCAACACGATAAAGGGCAGACGAATGGGCGGGCGGGGATTATAGCCCCCCCCGAAAACACCGCTGCGCGGCGTTCTCCCCCCAGGGGGCCAAGAAACACTTGGGGGCGGCCCGGCATGTTTCTTGAGAGTCCAGCCGAGACTGAAGTTTTTTCTGGGGGCTGTTGCGCAGATGCTGATCAGCAAAGAGAATTGGCCGTTCCCCTTAAAGAATTTTCTTTACAGCCGATATAGTTGCTGCTAGCATCTGAAGTGAATTGTCAGTTTATGCTGTAATACACTGAAAATAAAGGATTATCTTGGATATCGACCTTTCGATACTCAACCCCAAGGCACGCTCGCTCGTCGGGCTGAATATCAGCTCGTCCGCGATCAAGATGGTGGAGCTGTCGGGTAGCCGGGCCGGTGGTTACCAGCTCGAGTGCTACGCCATCGAGACCCTGCCGGAGGGTGCGGTGGTGGATGGCAACATCGCCAACCTCGATGGCGTCGCCGATACGATCGACCGTTGCTGGCGACGGCTCGGGACATCCACAAAGTATGTCGCCATGGCCTTGCCCACGGCGGCGGTGATCACCAAGAAAATCATTTTGCCGGCCGGTCTGCGTGACTCCGAAATGGAAGTCCAAGTCGAGTCGGAGGCCAATCAGTACATTCCCTTCACGCTCGAAGAGGTGAATCTCGATTTTCAGGTGATCGGTCCCGCCCCATCAAGTGCTGACGAGGTTGAAGTATTGATTGCCGCTTCCCGCAAGGAGGGTGTCGAAGACCGGGTGGCCTGTGCCGAGGCGGCAAAACTCAAGCCCGTGGTGATGGACGTGGAATCCTTTGCCGCGCTGGCCGCCTTCGACCTGGTGCGCGAGCAGTTTCCGGGCGATGTCAACAGCATGGTGTTCGCGTTGGTCGATGTTGGCGCCAGTGCAATGAAGGTCACCGTGATAAAAGGCGACCAGCAGATCTATAACCGGGAACAGGCTTTCGGCGGCAACCAGTTGACCCAGGACATGGTGCGCGCCTATGGCATGAGCCATGAGGAGGCTGAAAATCTGAAGCGAACCGGCCCGATGCCGGACAATTACGAAACCGAGATTTTGCGACCCTTCCTGGAAAACCTGGCGCTGGAAGTGTCCCGCGCCTTGCAGTTTTTCTTTACCTCCACGCAATACAGCGAGGTGGATCACATCATCCTTACGGGTGGCAGTGCTTTGCTGCCGGGCATTGCGGAAGTGGTTGCCGAGCGTACGCAGGTCGATGTTGCCCTGGCCAACCCCTTCGCGAAAATGACTTTGTCGTCACGCATCCGGCCCAAGTATTTACTGGCTGATGCCCCCTCGCTGATGGTGGCGTGCGGCCTGGCATTGCGGAGGTTCGATCAATGATCCGCATCAACCTGCTGCCGCACCGCGAGGCCAGGCGCAAGGCATCGCGCCAGCAGTTTTATGCCCTTTCCGGCCTGGTCACCGTGCTGGCCGGCGTGATCTGGTTCGCCGGGTTTACCTACATCAACGCCCAGATCGATCGGCAGTCGGAAAAGAACGCCTTTCTCAAAAAAGAAATCGCCGTGCTGGACACGCAGCTTGAGGAGATCAAAAAACTCCGCGAGGAAACCGAAGCCCTGCTGGCCAGAAAACAGGTGATCGAATCGCTGCAAGCCAATCGCTCCGAGACCGTGCATCTATTCAACGAGCTGGCGCGGCAATTGCCCGCCGGGGTCTATCTGCGCTCAATCAAGCAGGACAAGCAAAAGGTCACCCTGATCGGCCATGCGCAATCGAATGCCCGCGTTTCGACGCTGATGAATAACCTGGATAGTTCCCCGGTGCTGGAGCGCCCCGAACTCATCCAGATCAAGGCGGTTCCAGTGGGCAAGCGGCGCATGAACGAATTTACGCTGAACATTTATTTTTCACGCCAAACCACAGAAGCCGCCGTCAAGGACGGCAAAAAACCGGGAGGCAAGCCATGAAAAAGCCTGCCCTTCCGGCTTTGCCAAAGTTCAATTTACCCAAGGTGGATTTCAAGCAGATCGCCGAGGATTTCAAGACGCTCGACCCCAAGGATCCGGGCGCCTGGCCGCTGGGGCCGCGCATCGTTATCCTGGTCGGCATGTTCATGGGCTTGCTGGCCGCGGCGGCCTGGTTCGGCTGGAATGCGCAGAACGAAGAACTGGAGCAGAAGGTCCAGGAAGAAACCAAACTCAAGGACGAGTGGCTCAACAAGAAGAAGCAGGCCATCAATCTCGACGAACACAAAAATCAACTGGCGGAGATCGAGCGTTCGTTCGGGGCATTGCTCAAACAGTTGCCCAACGCCGCGGAGATGGAATCCCTGTTGATCGACATCAACCAGTCGGGTTTGGGCCGGGGCCTCCAGTTCGAACTGTTCAAGCCGGGGACTGAAGTCTCCAAGGATTTCTATGCCGAACTGCCGATCACCCTCAATGTGACCGGCAACTATCATGATTTTGGCGCGTTCGCCGGCGACATCGCCAAGCTGTCGCGCATCGTCACCCTGAATGACATCAATGTGAACCCCGCCGGCAAAGCTGGCGAGACCCTGCTGCTGGTCGCCACGGCCAAGACCTTCCGTTACCTCGACGAGGCAGAGGTGGCGGCGCAGAAGAAAGCCGAAAAAGACAAGGCGAAGGGGGCGAAAAAGTGAGCGCGCTACGCCTTTTCTCGCTGCTGTTGTTGGCCGCCGCGCTCTCCGGTTGCGGTGATGCCGAGCATCAGGACATCAAGCAATGGATGGACGAATCCTCGCGCGACCTGCGTGGTCGCGTCAAACCGCTGCCCGAGCTGAAGCCCTTTCCGCTGATTGCCTATGAGGCGCATGACCAGATGGACCCCTTCAGCGCGAATCGCGTCGAGCCGGAAAAAAGGGAAGGCGGCGGGGGCGCCCGGCCTGACTTTGATCGTCCGCGCGAGCAACTGGAAAATTTCCCACTCGAATCCTTGCAGTACATCGGTGTCGTGAGCAAGACCAAGAGCAAATCCCGGCACGCGCTGGTGCAAGTTGACGGGGTGGTTTATCAGGCAAGCAAAGGGAATTACATGGGCCAGAATTTTGGCCGCATCGTCGCGATAACCGATACCGAGATCATCCTCAAGGAAATCGTGCAGGATCCAAGTGGCCAGACCACCGACTGGGTGGAACGGCAAATGACCCTTCAGTTACTGGACGGGACAGCGGGCAAGGAGTCAAAGAAATGAAATTCATGCGTATCTGGGCGTGTTTTGCCGCGCTGTTGGCGGTCATTCCGGCGGCCGTGGGGCAGACGGTCGTCAAACCCAACGTGATTGAAAATCTGGCGGTCAGCAAGGCCGGCGGCAACACCATTCTCAAGATCGGCCTGCAACAGGCGCTGACCGCGACCCCCGCGAACTTTGTCATCGCCAACCCGGCGCGGATCGTCTTTGATTTCCCGGCAACCGAGAATGGCCTGGGTTACAGCAACAAGGTCATCAATGAAGGTGGCTTGCGCAGCTTCAGCCTGGTCCAGGCCGGCGACCGCTCGCGGCTGGTGCTCAACCTCGACAAGACATCAAGGTTTGAAGCGCGCCCGGAAGGGAAGTTTCTGCTCATCACCCTGCAAGACGAGGGCGCTACGGCAGCCGTTGGCGCCGTAGGCGCCGTGCAGCATTTCGCTCCCACCGGCAAGGACGCGGCAACCAGTGTGCGCGACATCAAGTTCCGCCGCAGCAAGGATGGCGCGGGAGTCGTGCTGGTCGATCTGTCATCGAGCGACACGGGCATCGATGTCAGGCAAAAAGGCACGAATCTGCTGGTTTCTTTCAAGAAAACCAAACTCCCCGACCCGCTCCGGCGGCGCCTCGACGTGGTCGACTTCGCCACGCCGGTCACTGCCGTGAATACCCGGACGGATGGCGACGATGTCACCATCGAAATCGTCCCGCGCGGCTTGTGGGAACACACGGCCTACCAGAGCGACGGCCAGTTCATCGTCGAAGTGCGCCCAGTCAAGGAAGATGCCAACAAGCTGTTCCAGGGCTCGAAGAAAGGTTACCAGGGCGATGCCATCTCGCTGAACTTCCAGAACATTCCACTCCGCGAACTGCTGCACGTCTTTGCCGACATCACCAACTTCAATATCGTCGTCAGCGACTCGGTGAGCGGCAACGTCTCCCTGCGTTTGAATGACGTGCCCTGGGATCAGGCACTGGAAATCGTCCTGCAGCAGAAGAATCTGGCCATGCGCAAAAGCGGCAGCGTGATCTGGATTGCGCCGCAGGATGAACTCGCGGCGCGCGATGACCAGCTGGTTAAGTCGCGCGAGTCGGCCTTTGCCGCCGATCCGCCGCGGCTGGAACTGTTCCAGTTGAACTACATGAAGGCGGAAGATTTCGTCGCCATGATCTCGGCCAGCGGAACGGCGGGAGGCGCCGAGAAGACGGGCGTCAAGGCCGCTTCCAACTTTCTCTCGCCGATCGGCAACATCACGATCGACAAAAGAACCAACCAGGTATTCATCTACGACATACCGACCAAGCTGGAACTGATCGGCACGCTGCTGAAACAGATCGACCGTCCGGTGCGGCAGGTATTGATCGAGGCCCGGATCGTCGAGGCCGACACCAATTTCTCCAAACAGTTGGGCGTCAGGCTGGGCGGGCATGACCATCAGGGGATGAATGTCGGCCACAAGGTGCTGGGTCAGGATGGTCTGCGCTTCGGCTTGGCGGGATCAACCAAAGATGCTTACGCTCACCTGCCAGAGGCGGGGAATTATCCTGCCACGGCAATTATCACCAACGTGGATAGAACGACGGGTCAGATTACCTATACACGAGAAGTGCCCACCCCAGTATTGGCGGATAGCCAGTTTTCCAATAATCCGCTGACAGGCAACCCCGCCGGCCAGTTTGCACTGACCCTGTTCAACAGCGCAAAGACGCAGTTGCTGACACTTGAGCTGCAGGCCCTCGAAGCCGACGGCAAGGGCAAGACCATCTCCAGTCCGCGCATCATGACCATGGACCAGATGGAGGCGACCATTCAGCAGGGCTTGCGCGTGCCGTACCTGGTGGCGACGGCATCCGGGGCAACGTCGGTCGCCTGGCAGGATGCGAACCTGTCCTTGAAGGTCAAGCCGCACATCACCCCCGATGGGCGCGTGATGATGAAGCTGATGATCACCAAAAATGCCCTGGGGCCGCGGGATGTGCTGGGTTACACCATCAAAACGAAGGAAGTCGTCTCGGACGTCCTGGTGGAAAACGGCGGGACTATTGTGATTGGCGGAATTTTCGAGCAAGAAGAGCTTGAAAGCACCCAGCGCGTGCCGTTCCTGGGCGACCTCCCCTACGTCGGATTCCTGTTCAAGACCAAACAGAAGTCAGACAAGCGGGTCGAGTTGCTCATCATGATCACGCCAAAAATCATGGACGATGCCGTCGCGCTGAGGTGATGGTTTCCTTGCTTGCGTGAATCCGGTATTGGGACGGCCGCTGATATACCTCGTCGGCATGATGGGTGCCGGCAAGACGACCGTCGGCCGGCGCTTGTCCAAATCGATCGGCTGGCCGTTTGTCGACCTCGACCAGCACATCGAAAGCTCCACCGGGGTATCGGTGGCGACCATTTTCGAAATCGAGGGCGAGGCGGGATTCCGACAGCGCGAAGCGCTGGCGCTGAAGCAACTGGCGAGTGCGGGGGAACTGATTGTCGCCACTGGCGGCGGGGTTGTGCTGAATCCGCTGAACCGGGCGCGGATGACTGCCAGCGGGGTTGTTGTATATTTGTGCGCACCTCCGGGATTGCTGTTTGAGCGCACCCGGCACGACAAAACCCGTCCCCTGCTTCAGGTAGCTGATCCGCTGGCGCGCATCACCAGTCTCGTCGAAAAACGCGACCCGCTCTACCGGGAGGTGGCGGATTTCATCATCGAGCCGAACGGCGGACTGAGCAACGCGGTCAGCGCCATAGAAAAAGAAATCAGATCCTTATGCTTAGCTTGAATGTCAGCCTGGGTGCGCGTAGCTACCCGATCCACATCGGCCCGGCGCTGCTTGACATGCCGCTTGGCTCATTTGTCGGGCGGCAGGTGGCGATCGTCACCAACGAAGTCGTGGCGCCGCTTTATCTTGAGCGGTTGACCCGGCCGCTGAAACAGGCCGGAATTCTCGTCACCGAAATCATTTTGCCCGATGGCGAAGCCCACAAGAACTGGGAGTCCCTGAACCATATTTATGATCGGTTGCTGGCCGAACGTTGCGATCGCACCACCCCGATCATCGCCCTCGGTGGTGGCGTCGTTGGCGACCTGGCGGGTTTCGCGGCGGCGACCTATCAGCGTGGCGTCCCCTTCATCCAGGTGCCGACCACCCTGCTGGCGCAGGTGGATTCTTCCGTGGGCGGCAAGACCGGCATCAACCATCCGCGCGGGAAAAACCTGGTCGGCGCATTCTGGCAGCCGCGACTGGTGCTGGCCGATACCGATACGCTGAATACCCTGCCGGATCGGGAGTTGTCGGCCGGTCTGGCCGAGGTCATCAAATATGGCCTGATCCGCGACCTGCCCTTTCTCGAATGGCTGGAAGCCCACATGGATAGGCTCAGGGCGCGCGATTCCGCTGCATTGTCTTACGCCATCGAACGCTCCTGTATCAACAAGGCCGAGGTGGTGGCGGGCGACGAACTGGAAACCGCAGCACAGGGCGGGCGGGCGCTCCTGAATCTGGGCCATACCTTCGGCCATGCCATCGAAACCGGCATGGGCTACGGGGTATGGCTGCATGGCGAGGCGGTTGCGGCAGGAACCCTGATGGCCGTGGAACTCTCGCGGCGGCTGGGCTGGCTCAACGATGCCGATGTCCTGCGCGTTGAGCGGCTGCTGGTGCGAGCCGGGCTGCCGGTGCGCGGTCCGGCGCTCGGCGCGGCGCAGTATCTCGACCTGATGGGGCACGACAAGAAGGTGATCGCGGGACGTCTGCGGCTGGTGCTGCTCAGGCGGCTGGGCGAGGCGGTGACCTGGGCGGATGCACCGCAAGCGGAAATCCGCGCCGCGATCGAAGCCTGCTGTGAATGAACACGTAACTGAGCTGGCGGCCTGGGCGGTCAGCGAAGCGATCTCGCGCGGGCGCGTGCATGCCGAGCCGCGCCCCAAGACGCGCGGCGAGTTTCAGCGCGACCGCGACCGCATCGTGCATTCCACGGCGTTCCGGCGGTTGGAATACAAGACCCAGGTTTTCGTCAATCACGAAGGAGACCTGTTCCGCACCCGCCTGACGCACTCGATCGAGGTCGCCCAGATCGCCCGTTCGATTGCCCGGGCTTTGAGTTTGAACGATGACCAGACCGAGGCGATTGCGCTGGCGCATGATCTGGGGCACACGCCCTTCGGCCATGCCGGCCAGGATGCGTTGAACGAGTGCATGGCCGCGCATGGCGGCTTTGAGCACAATCTGCAGTCCTTGCGGATCGTTGATCGGCTGGAAGAGCGCTACGGCGCCTTTGACGGGCTGAATCTGATGTTCGAGACGCGCGCCGGCATTCTCAAGCATTGCGCGCCAGCCACGGCGCGTGAACTGGGCGAACTCGGAAACCGCTTTCTTGAAGACCGGCGGCCGTCACTGGAAGCGCAAATCTGCAATCTGGCGGATGAAATCGCCTACAACAACCACGACGTGGATGACGGGTTGCGCTCGGGGTTGATCACGCTCGAACAGCTTGAGCAAATCAGCCTGTTTGCGCGCCACGCCAGGCAGGCGCTCCTTGAATTCCCCACACTTGTCGGGCGGCGGCTGATTCACGAAACGGTGCGGCGGGTGATTGATGCGCAGGTGACCGATCTGCTGACGGAAACGCAACAGCGGATTGCGGCCAACGGGATCAAGACGCTGGCGGATGTCGAGCGCGCCCCGCCCCTGGTGGGTTTTTCCGCCGCGATGCAGGCGGAAAACCGGGAACTGAAAACTTTTTTGCGCACGGAACTGTACCGGCATTACCAGGTGGTCCGCATGACCAACAAGGCGCGCCGGGTGATCCGTGACTTGTTCGCCGCTTTTCTGGCGGAGCCCCGACTGCTGCCGCCGCAATACCAGGCGAGCGGCGAGCAAGAAGGCATGCCACGCGTGATCGCCGACTACATCGCCGGCATGACCGACCGTTACGCAATCAAGGAGCATCGCCGCCTCTTCGACGTCGGGTATCTTGAGCCATAGGGTGATTCCGGGTATATTTTGCGGTTCACTTTTGGCCGCACTGCTAGGAATACATAATGGAAAACCCCGCGCAGCAGGGTATTGATGGCCCGACCGTTGGTCTCTGTGGCCCAACCGTCGGTCTGTACGACCCCGCCTTTGAGCACGACGCCTGCGGCGTCGGCTTTGTCGCCCACATCAAGAACCAGAAGAGCCATGCGATTGTCGAGCAGGGGCTGCAGATTCTCAAGAATCTCGAACACCGCGGCGCTACCGGCTACGACCCACTATTGGGCGACGGCGCGGGCATCCTGATCCAGATTCCCGACGGCTTTTTCCGCGCCGAGCTGGCGCCGCGGGGCATCGATCTGCCGCCGCCGGGCGCCTATGGCGTGGGCATGATGTTCCTGCCGCCCAACGATGCCAGCCGGCGCGCCTGCGAGGCGGCCATCGAACGCACGATCCGCTACGAGGGACTGAAACTGATCGGCTGGCGCGACGTGCCCCGCGACAATTCCGGCCTGGCCGCGATGGCGCGGGAGCGCGAGCCGGTCATCCGTCAGGTGTTTATCGGCTGGGAGGCCAACGACGCCGCCAACGATCGCGCTGCGCTGGAGCGCAAGCTATTCATCGTGCGCAAGGCATCGGGCCACGCCATCCAGGCGCTCAAGCTGCCGGATGTGAAGATGTTCTACGTCCCTTCGCTGTCGACGCGCACGATCATTTACAAGGGCATGCTGCTGGCCAATCAGGTGGGCGAATACTTTCTCGATCTGCAAGACGAGCGCGTGGATTCTGCGCTGGCGCTGGTTCATCAGCGCTTCTCGACCAACACCTTCCCGACCTGGGACCTGGCCCATCCCTTCCGCATGATCGCCCACAACGGCGAGATCAACACCCTGCGCGGCAATGTGAACTGGATTCGCGCCCGCGAGCACAATATTTCGTCGCCGTTGTTCGGCGAGGATCTGGAAAAAATCTGGCCGCTGATCTACGACGGCCAGTCCGATTCCGCCAGCTTCGACAACGCGCTGGAGCTCTTGGTGATGGGCGGCTACAGCCTGCCGCACGCCATGATGATGCTGATCCCCGAAGCCTGGGCCGGCAACCCGCTGATGGACGAGGATCGCCGCGCCTTTTATGAATATCACATGGCGCTGATGGAGCCGTGGGACGGCCCGGCGGCGGTGGCCTTCACCGACGGCCGGCAGATCGGCGCCACGCTCGACCGCAATGGCCTGCGTCCGGCGCGCTATCTGGTGACCGACGACGACCTGGTGGTCCTGGCCTCCGAGACCGGCGTGTTGCCGATCGCCGAGGAACGCATCGTCAAGAAGTGGCGCCTGCAGCCCGGCAAGATGCTGCTGATCGATCTCGAAGAGGGCCGCATCATCAGTGACGAGGAGGTCAAGCACACGCTGGCCCAGGCGAAACCGTACCGCCGCTGGATCGAGCAGACGCGCCATTATGTCGATGCGATGCCCGAGGTCGTGAGCGCGGAAAAGTTGGGCGCGCCGCTGCTCGATCTGCAACAGGCCTTCGGCTACACGCAGGAAGACCTCAAGTTCGTGCTCGAACCCATGGCCGTCAATGGCGA
>JAUSBB010000027.1 GCA_030652245.1 Rhodocyclaceae bacterium
ATCCGTCATGACTCCCTTTGGCGTCGAAACAATGGCAATCCCCAGGCCGTTCATGACCTTCGGCAAATCCTGCATACCACGATAGATCCGCAAACCAGGGCGTGAGACACGCTCGATGCGCTCAATGACCGGTCGGCCTGCGTAATATTTCAATTCGATATCGAGCTGCGCCTTGCCGTCGCCATCGCGAACAGCAAACCCACCGATATACCCCTCGTCCTGCAAAACTTGCGCTATTGCCTGCTTCAGCTTCGAGGCGGGCATGGAAACACCGAGCTTTTCCGCCATTTGTCCATTGCGGATTCGCGTCAGCATGTCAGCGACTGGATCAGTCATACTCATATCGCACCCCTTACCAACTGGCCTTGGTCATACCCGGCACCATGCCGCGCATGGCGTATTCGCGCAACTTAATGCGGCAGAGACCAAATTTCTTGAACACACCCCGCGGGCGTCCAGTTAAAGCGCAACGCATGCGCTGACGCACCGGGCTCGAGTCGCGCGGCAATTGCTGGAACTTGAGGCGCGCTTCCATGCGCTCCTCATCGCCAAGCTTGCTGTCATTGAAAATAGCCGTCAATTGCGCCCTTTTGGCGGCGTACTTGGCAACCATT
This sequence comes from Rhodocyclaceae bacterium, assembly GCA_030652245.1. Lineage (GTDB taxonomy): Bacteria > Pseudomonadota > Gammaproteobacteria > Burkholderiales > Rhodocyclaceae > Sulfuricystis. The sequence goes on from JAUSBB010000027.1 coordinate 615, forward strand.
TTGGTCCGCTTGGCTTCCCGGTTCTTAAGTGAAAGTTTTGCCATAACTCCCTCAGTTCTTGAAGGGGAACTTGAATGCAGAAAGAAGCGCTTTAGCTTCCTCGTCGTTTTTCGCCGTCGTGGTGATGCTGATGTTCATGCCGCGCAGAGCATCGATCTTGTCGTACTCGATCTCCGGGAATATGATTTGCTCCTTGACGCCGATGTTGTAGTTGCCACGACCATCAAAGCCCTTGTTGCCAGGAATGCCGCGAAAATCGCGAATCCGCGGCATCGCCACGCTAACCAGGCGATCAAGAAACTCATACATACGCGTACCGCGCAAAGTCACCATGCACCCGATCGGATAACCCTCGCGAATCTTGAAACCCGCAATGGCCTTACGGGCCTTGGTAACCACGGGCTTCTGGCCGGCGATCTTAGTCATGTCGCCTACTGCATTTTCCAGAACTTTTTTATCCGCCACCGCCTCGCCCACGCCCATATTCAGCGTGACCTTGGTAATCCGCGGCACCTCCATCACAGATGCATACTTGAACTGCTCATGCAACTGTGGCACAACCTTTTCTTTATAAAATTCCTGCAAGCGCGCCATGATCTATCCCTTAAGCCTCGACCAATTCACCATTTGACCTGAATATCCTGACCTTGCGCCCATCCTCAAGAAACTTGATCCCCACGCGATCAGCCTTTTGCGTCGCAGGATTGAAGAGGGCCACATTTGACAGGTGAATCGGCATTTCCTTCTCAGTAATCCCGCCCTGCTGATTTTTCATCGGGTTCGGCTTGGTGTGCTTTTTCACGCGGTTAATCCCACCCACGAGCAGCATGTCGCTGTCGAGGCGCTGAATTACCGAGCCACGCTTTCCCTTGTCCCGCCCAGCGACGACGACGACATCGTCACCTTTTCGTATCTTTTGCATGATTTGCTTCCCTTCCCGATCCAGGTTCAGTGCATTTTTTAGAGAACTTCGGGGGCAAGAGATACGATCTTCATGAAGCGCTCTGTGCGCAATTCACGCGTGACCGGCCCAAAAATGCGCGTACCAATCGGCTCAAACTTGTTGTTGAGCAATACTGCGGCGTTGTTATCGAATTTGATTAGAGAGCCGTCTGCGCGACGCACGCCTTTGGCGGTACGCACGACTACCGCGCTGTACACTTCGCCTTTTTTAACGCGACCGCGCGGCGCGGCATCCTTGATGCTGACCTTAATGATGTCGCCAATACCGGCATAGCGGCGCTTCGAACCGCCCATGACCTTGATGCACATAACCGAGCGCGCACCCGTATTGTCGGCTACATCGAGCCGTGACTGCATTTGAATCATTTAACTCTCCAACTTAACCTGCATCTGGCGAACCGGATACGCAGTTAGTTTTGGAACCCCAGCTATTGAGCTTCGGGGGACTTAACTCTACCGGTACCCGCCCTGATCACACCGGCAGCTTTCCGACAAAGAGGCGGGATTCTATCTATCCCACCAATCAGTGTCAACAGATAATTCAGGCAACGACGCCCTTTTCGAGAATTTTTGTTACGCGCCACGCCTTGGTTTTTGCAATCGGCGCGCACTCTTCAATCTGCACCAGATCGCCAACGATGGCGGTCAATCCGTCGATATGTGCGTGGTACTTTCTCGAGCGGATCATCACCTTGCCGATAACCGGGTGCTTGACGCGACGCTCGATCAAGACAGTCACGGTTTTTTGCATCTTGTCGCTTACCACCCGCCCCTCCAGGGTGCGGTGCATGGACTGGCTTGCTTCGTTCATTTTGCAGTCGCCCTCTCGTGCTGAATTGTCTTGATGCGCGCAATGTCCTTGCGCAGCTTGTCTACCTGACTTGTATTGCTGAGCTGTTGAGTTGCCAGCTGCATACGCAGAGAGAACTGGGCCTTGCGCAGTTCGAGCAGTTCCTTGCCAAGGTCAGCTTCATTTTTTTGTCTGAGTTCGGTTGCTTTCATTGCTTACCCCAGGTGGCGAGTGACAAAGGTTGTGGCGAGCGGCAATTTAGCGGCGGCCAACTCGAATGCCTCGCGGGCCAGCGCCTCATCAACGCCATCCATTTCATACAGCACCTTGCCCGGCTGAATTTCAGCGACCCAATACTCCGGATTTCCCTTACCGTTACCCATCCGCACTTCAGCGGGCTTTTTCGAAACCGGCTTGTCCGGGAAAATTCTGATCCAGATACGCCCGCCCCGCTTGATGTGACGGGTCATGGCGCGGCGCGCGGCTTCAATCTGGCGCGCGGTCAAACGCCCTCTGGCGGTTGCCTTGAGGCCGAAATCACCAAAACTAACTTTGGCGCCACGTGTTGCCAAGCCGGTGTTGCGGCCTTTTTGTTCCTTGCGATACTTCCTGCGTGCGGGTTGCAACATTTTCCATTACTCCTTGGCATCCTGGCCGGCGGTATCCGCAGCGGCAGGGGGCGCTGATGTTTTTCGCACCCGTTTGAGCGGCGGCTTGACTGCAACTTCAGCGCCTCCCGCCTGTTCCGGTTTAGCTTCGACTCCCTGAGCATCCGTTTTTTTGGCGGTGCGGCGCGGCGCTGATGCCTTCGCTTCATTGTCAGCACCCGGCGCGGCCTTGGCTGGACGGCGGGGGCGCTTGGCGGTCTCTTCGCTTGCTTGGTCAACCGTCGCAGCCGGAGCTTCGCCGCGACCCTTGATCTCACCTTTGAAAACCCACACCTTGATGCCGATAATGCCGTAGGTTGTTTTAGCCTCTGACGTCCCGTAATCAATATCGGCACGCAGAGTATGGAGGGGCACACGGCCCTCTCTATACCATTCGGTGCGGGCGATTTCAGCGCCGTTCAAACGACCTGCGCTCATGATCTTGATGCCCTGCGCGCCCAGTCGCATGGCATTTTGCATGGCGCGCTTCATCGCCCGGCGAAACATGATGCGCTTCTCGAGCTGCTGCGCGATGGAATCGGCAATCAATTGCGCATCGGTTTCCGGCTTGCGAATCTCTTCAATGTTGACATGCACCGGAACGCCCATGCGCCGCTGCAGTTCAAGTTTTAATTGCTCAATGTCTTCGCCTTTTTTGCCAATCACAACACCAGGCCTTGCGCTGAACACGGTAACCCGCGCGTTTTTTGCGGGGCGCTCAATGACGACGCGACCGACCGATGCATGCGCCAGCTTTTTCTTCAGATAATCGCGCACCGCGATATCTTCCCCCAGCATGGAGGAAAATGATTTCGAGTTCGCAAACCAGCGAGAGGACCAGTCGCGCGTGACTGATAAACGAAAGCCGGTCGGATGAATCTTTTGTCCCATGAGTGCTCCTTACTCGCCGACTGTCACAAAAATGTGGCAGGTCTGTTTACTGATGCGGTTGCCCCGACCTTTGGCTCGCGCGGTGAACCGCTTAAGCACAGTGCCTTGTTCCACGTAAATACGCGTCACTTTTAGAGCATCGATATCGGCCGCATCGTTATGTTCCGCATTCGCGATTGCAGACTCGAGTACCTTTTTGACGATCACCGCACCCTTTTTAGGAGAGAAGGCGAGGATGTTCAGCGCTTGATCGACCGGTTTGCCGCGCACCAGATCGGCCACAAGCCGACCCTTCTGGGCCGATAGACGCACCCCGCGCAAAATAGCGTTAGTTTCCATTGACATATCCTTACTTCTTCGCCTTCTTGCCTGCCGCATGACCCTTGAAGGTACGCGTCAGTGCGAACTCGCCGAGTTTGTGGCCCACCATGTTTTCAGAAACATACACGGGGATATGTTGTTTGCCGTTATGCACGGCAATGGTCAGGCCTATGAAATCAGGCAGAACCGTGGATCGACGTGACCAGGTCTTGATCGGGCGCTTGTCATTTGCTGCGCGCGCCGCACCAACCTTCTTGAACAGATGGTCATCGACGAAGGGACCTTTTTTGATTGAACGTGCCATGTTTTACCCCTTAACGCTTGTGACGGCGCTGAACAATCATGTTGTCCGTGCGCTTGTTGCGGCGAGTACGATAACCCTTGGCCGGCTGTCCCCACGGACTCACTGGCACGCGACCCTCGCCGGTACGTCCCTCACCACCACCATGCGGGTGATCAATCGGGTTCATGGCGACACCGCGCACCGTCGGACGAATACCGCGCCAGCGATTTGCGCCTGCCTTGCCGATCTTGCGCAGGTTGTTTTCTTCATTACCGACTTCGCCAATCGTTGCACGACACTCGATGTGAATGCGACGAATCTCCCCTGAACGCAACCGCACCTGGGCATACGAACCCTCGCGCGCCAGCAATTGGACGGAAGTGCCCGCGGCACGCGCCATCTGCGCGCCCTTGCCCGGCATGATCTCGATGCAATGAATCGTGCTGCCGACCGGTATGTTGCGAATCGGCAGGCTGTTCCCCGGCTTGATGGGTGCTTCTGGGCCACTGATGACCTCTTGACCGACCACCATGCCCTTCGGTGCAATGATGTAACGACGCTCGCCATCCGCGTAACAAAGCAGTGCAATGTTGGCGGTGCGGTTGGGGTCATACTCAAGGCGCTCGACCTTGGCAACCACGCCATCCTTGTTGCGCTTGAAGTCGATCACTCGGTACTGTTGCTTATGACCGCCGCCCTGATGCCGCGTCGTAATATGGCCGTGGTTGTTGCGGCCGGCCTTGCTGAATTTTCTTTCGGTCAGGGCGTCATGCGGCCGACCTTTGTGCAAGTTCGGGTTAACTACCTTAACGACCGCACGTCTTCCCGCGGAAGTGGGCTTGACTTTTACGAGGGCCATTACGCAACTCCTTCTGCGAAATTGATTTCCTGCCCAGCTTCAAGACTTATGAATGCTTTGCGGACATCGCTACGACGGCCCATGGTCCGGCCAAAACGCTTGCTCTTGCCCTTGGCGTTAGCCACCTGCACACCCGTCACGCGAACCTTGAATAGCATTTCGACTGCCGCCTTGATTTCCGGCTTGGTAGCGTCGGGCGCCACCACGAAAATGATCTGGTTGCTACGCTCCGCGAGCATCGTCGCCTTTTCAGAAATCAACGGCGCCAACAGAATTTGCAGCAGGCGTTCCTGATTGAATTGAGTAGCGCTCATCCCAGCAGCTCCTCTAGTTTTGCAACTGCACCCTTGGTCATCACAACACGCGGGAAGCGAATCAATGAAAGTGGATCGGCCTGCTTGGGTTCAAGCACCAGAACATTGGGAAGATTTCTTGACGCCAACATCAGGTTGTCATTCAGGTCGTCGGTAACCAGCAAGGCTGATTCAATGCCCAGGCTTTTGAGTTTTTGCATGACCAGACGCGTCTTCGGCGCCTCAACGGTAAAACTCTCAACCACGGTAAGGCGGTCTTCGCGCGCAAGCTGGGAAAGGATTGCGGCAATGCCTGCGCGATACATTTTCCGGTTAACTTTTTGGGAAAAGTTTTCATCGGGAGAATTCGGGAATGCGCGGCCACCACTTCTCCACAGCGGGCTTGCCGTCGTGCCAATACGCGCCCGACCCGTGCCTTTTTGTTTCCACGGTTTTTTCGTGCTGTGCCTGACTTCCGAGCGGGTCAGCTGGGCGCGATTGCCTGCACGCGCATTCGCCTGATAGGCGACAACCAGTTGATGCACCAGGGACTCGTTGTAATCTCGGCCGAACAAACCGTCGGACACGCTGATTGTTGCGCCCGTGGTTTCGCCCAATTCACCCTGCTCATTAATGAGTTTCAGTTCCATGGGGCCCTCACTTATTCGCATCGGCAGCTTTCACTGCCGGCTGAACCATGACTTCACCACCGCGCGAACCCGGCACAGCCCCTTTGATCAACAGGAGTTGGCGTGCCTCATCAATTCGCACGACTTCCAGGTTCTGCGTGGTGCACTTAACATCGCCGAGATGTCCGGCCATGCGCTTGCCTGGGAATACCCGTCCTGGATCCTGCGCCATGCCGATCGAACCCGGCGCGTTGTGGGATAGCGAGTTACCGTGGGAAGCCCGGTTCGATGAAAAGTTGTGGCGCTTGATGGCGCCAGCGAAGCCTTTGCCGATTGACACACCGGTCACGTCGACCTTTTGTCCAACCGAAAAAACAGAAGCGGCCAGCACCTCACCCAACCTGAATTGAACTGCGCGCGCTTCAGCCACGCGAAACTCCATCAGCGTCGTACCCGCTTCGACGCCTGCTTTCGCAAAATGCCCGGCTGCGGCTTTGTTGACCCTGGAAACACGGCGTTTGCCGTAGGCTACCTGGACTGCGGCATAGCCATCAGTTTCAGGCGTCTTGATTTGTGTAACGCGATTGTTCGACACATCCAGCACAGTTACCGGAACGGTAGAACCGTCCTCGGCAAAGATGCGGGTCATGCCGACCTTGCGTCCTACAAGGCCTAGACTCATTTTTTCTCCTAAATCCGGCTACGATTGGCCGGGCTAGTTTGTTTCAATTTACAGTTGCCACGGTATATCACGGCAACCAACGTACTTCTTTTATGTCTGGCGCGAAGCCAAGCCCGCTGACTCGCGATACCTCTTACTGCAGCTTGATCTCAACATCGACACCTGCCGGAAGATCCAGCTTCATCAGCGCATCCACCGTCTTGTCGGTAGGATCGATAATGTCCATCAGGCGAAGATGTGTGCGGATTTCGAACTGATCTCTGGATGTCTTGTTGACATGTGGCGAGCGCAGGATGTTGTAGCGCTCAATTCTGGTAGGCAACGGGACCGGGCCACGCACAACAGCGCCGGTACGTTTTGCCGTATCCACAATCTCCATCGCCGACTGATCGATCAAACGGTAGTCAAACGCCTTCAGGCGAATGCGGATTTTCTGGTTCTGCATAAAATATCCTTAAAGAGCAGTGGCAACCGGTATTCAATCTGGCGCCAGAAAACGAAAGGGCTGGATTATCCTGCCCTTCCCTTAGAAAAGCAACAACTTACTCGATGATTTTCGCCACGACGCCGGCGCCGACGGTGCGGCCGCCTTCGCGAATCGCGAAGCGCAGGCCATCTTCCATGGCGATCGGGGCAATCAGCTTCACCGTCATCTGGACGTTGTCGCCCGGCATCACCATCT
>JAUSBB010000030.1 GCA_030652245.1 Rhodocyclaceae bacterium
GCTCGACATTTCCAGCAATGCCGGCGCCGATACGGCGATCACCACTATGGACGCCGCGCTGTCTGCCGTGAATACGGCGCGTGCGACTCTCGGCGCCATCCAGAACCGCTTTGAGTCCGTCGTCTCGAACCTGCAAGCCACCTCAGAAAACCTGTCGGCTTCGCGTTCCCGCATCCAGGACGCCGACTTCGCGGCCGAGACCGCCAACCTGACCCGCAACCAGATTCTGCAACAGGCGGGCGTGGCGATGCTGGCGCAGGCCAACGCGCTGCCGAACAACGTGCTGACGCTGCTGCGCGGTTAATCGGGACTCGGTTTAAGGTAACGGGAGGCGGCTAACACCGCCCCCGCTCACAGGCGAGGAGTCGGACATGGCAATTTCATCCGTCGGCAACTTCGGCACAGGTACGCCGCAGCCGGCCGCCCCCCAAGGGGGAGCGTCCGCGCCGCAGGCTGCCCGGCCGGAGGTGCAACTCCAGGCCCCGCCAAGCCAGCCACCCCCCGAGCGGGCCAAGGTCGAGCAAATCGTCAAAGCACTCAGGCAGTTGGTGGAAACCGTCGTTTCCAACAACCTGAATTTTTCCATCGACGACAGCACCGGCAAGACCGTCGTCCGCGTCACCGACGGCGAAACCGGCGAACTGATCCGGCAGATTCCTTCCGAGGAAATGCTGGACATCGCCCAATCACTCGACAGGATGCAGGGGTTGCTGTTAAGGCAGGAAGCCTGAGCGTTCGCACAGACTGTACGCAAAGACAGGCAAAGCAAAGCCCGCCCGGTGCAAGCCGTGGCGGGTTTTTTTCATCCTCACGCTGCATTTCTGTATTTCATGAATTACACTTGCAATATGTACGACGTTGAACAATCAAGCACTTTCAAGGCTTGGCATGACGACTTGCGGGATGCCGTAGGCAGGTTGCGGATCGCCGCCAGATTGAGCATGGCCAAGGAGGGAAACCTTGGAGATTGCGAACCTGTTGGTGACGGTGTGCATGAAATGCGCGTGCATTGCGGGCCGGGGTATCGGCTCTACTTCGTTCATCGCGGCAATCGGATCATCTTTCTGCTGATGGGCGGCAACAAAGGCAGCCAACGCCGGGATATCAAGCAGGCAAAGGCAATGGCGGAAGCACTGGACAAGGAGTAAATCATGGCAAAACGCGAGACATTCACCCGCTGGGATGCGTCTGAGTGCCTGAAAACCGAAGAGGACATGGCGCTCTACCTTGACGCGATGATCGAGGAAAGCAATGGCGATCCGCGCATGATTGCCGTGGCGCTCGGCGACATCGCCAAAGCCAGGGGCATGACGCAGATCGCCAAGGACACCGGCCTGGCGCGGGAAAATCTGTACAAGGCGCTATCGGCGGACGGGAATCCAGAATTTTCAACGGTGATGAAAGTCATCACCGCCCTCGGGATCAAGCTGCACGCCACACCGGCCCAGGCAATCAAGCCGCGCCAGGCGTCGCGCAGGAAGTCGGCTGCGGAACTGGCTGCGGCCTAAGCGCGAGCGGGGGGCATCAGAACCCGGTTTCCTTCTGGTGGCGCACGGCCAGGATCGTCACCTGCTCGCCATCGAAGCGATAGCGCACCACATAACCGCTATCGCCGGAATCCACCGGCCAGTCGCGGAATGCTTCGTCCATGTCCTCGGCCACGCGCCCGACCTGCGGGTGCAGCGCAAGGATTGTCACGCCCTCGCGGAGCGCTTTCACGGCGCGCTTGGCGGCGGCGGGATTTTTTTCCGCGAGGAAGCGATACAAGCGCTGGACATTGGCCAGCGCCGGTTCAGACCAGATCAGGCGTGGCATCAGGTGTGGCTCGCGGGCGGCTCAACGTCGTTGCCGGCTTCCAGCTCGGCCAGCCAGGCATCGGCCTCCGTGCCGGTGACATGCAGGCCGGTGGTCTGGTAGTGATTCCATGCGTCGAGCGCTTCCTGCCGGAAGGCTTCCCGCTGTTCCTCGCGGGTCACATACTGCTCGATGGCCTCACGCATCAGCCAGTGCATGGGGCGGCGGCGTTGATCGGCCAGGGTGCGCATGCGCGCCTTGAGCGGATCGGCCAGGCGAACGGCCACCGGGGTTGAGGGCATTAGTATTCTCCTGTATTACAGTGCGATACAGTATAGCCTCAACAGTCGCCGTCCGGCCATCAAAATGGGACGCAAAAGTCGGCGCTGGCGGGACGGCGCATGGATCGCTTGCGTGGAAAATACTAAACATCTATGATGCGCATATATTGACAACATTAACGAGCAACATGAACCAGATCATCACGCCTGCCCGCAAGGCGACGAACATCACTTTGTCGGCCGATGTCCTCACGGAAGCGAAGGCTTTGGGGATCAATATTTCAAAGAGTTGCGACGATTTTCTGCGCGATCTGGTCGCGCGGGAGCGCGCCAGCCGCTGGCGCACCGATCATGCGGAATTCATCGATGCGTATAACAAGATTGTCGCTGAAGAAGGCTTGCCGCTCGAACAATGGCGGAACTTCTGATGGCGCAGTTTGACGTTTTTACGAACAACGGGGCGGGCGCGCGAACCACGCCTTTTCTGGTCGATGTCCAATCCGACCTGCTCGGCGACCTCGGCACGCGCATGGTCATTCCACTCCGCAGGCGCGACACCTTCCCCGCGCAGATATTGCCCACCCGGCTGACCCCGGTCTTTGCCTTGCAGGATATTGCATGCCTGCTCGAAACTGCCAAGATGGCCGCGGTGCCCGAGCGGATTCTCAAAAACCCGGTGGAGTCCCTCGCCGCCAGACGCGATGAAATTACTGGCGCAATCGATTTTCTCATCCACGGCTTCTGAGTCTCAAGGAACGCACTGATAAACCGTTATAAGTTCCACTGAACAAGGGAAACGACATGGCAGGCATTTCCGCATCCGGCTTGGGTTCCGGGCTCGACGTCAACAGCATCATCAGCCAACTGATGGCGCTGGAGCAGCAGCCGTTGAAGGCGCTGGCGACGAAGGAGGCTGGCTTCCAGGCGAAGATTTCCAGCTTCGGCATGCTGAAGGGCGCACTGGCCAGCCTGCAAACGGCGGCCAAGACGCTGACGACCGTCGGCACCTTCACCGGCATGTCGGCCTCGGTGTCCGACTCGACGGTGCTCACCGCCAGCGCCGGCAGTACCGCCGCCGCGGGCAACTACAACCTCAGCGTCACCCAGTTGGCCAAGTTCCACGCTCTGCGCAGCAACACCGACTACGCCGCGACCACCGACACCTTCACCACCGGCACGCTATCCATCAGCATCGGCAGCGGCACGCCCAAAGACATCACCATCGACGCCACCAACAACACTCTGGCCGGCATCCGCCAGGCGATCAACGACGCCGACGCGGGCGTGACCGCCGCCATCATCAACGACGGTACGACCAACCGGCTGGTGCTGACTTCCACGACCAGTGGCTCGGCTGGCGCCATTACCGTGGCCGTGACTCCTGACCCACTCTCCCCGCCCGCCACTCATGCGCTTTCCGGCCTCGCTTCTGCCAGCCTGGTGCCGACCCAGACCGCCGACGACGCCAAACTGACCATCAATGGCATCGAGATTACCCGCTCATCCAACACCATCACCGACGCCATCGAGGGCGTCACCCTGTCGCTGGCCAAGGGTACGCTCGCCACTCCCGGCACGACGACGCTGAGCGTTGCCAAAAACACCGGTGCCACCGCTGCCGCGATTGGCGCCTTCGTCAAGGCCTACAACGACGCCGTCACCCAGCTGAAAAACTCGTCGGCCTACGATGCCACCAACAAGAAGGCATCGACGCTGACCGGCGACAGCACGGTGCGCTCGATCCAGTCCCAGTTGAACGGCCTGGTGCAGAGCAGCCTGACGGGAATCGCCGGCGGCATTGGGCGGCTTTCGGACATCGGCGTCACCGTGCAGGCCAACGGCACGCTGGCCGTCGACAACACCAAGCTCAACGCCGCGCTGGCCGACCGGGAAAAGGACGTCGGCGCGCTGTTCACCCAGACCACCACCGGCAATATCGGCATCGCCGTGCGTTTCAACGCGGCGCTGGAAGCCATGGTCGGCACGGGCGGGCTGATCAGCAGCCGCACCGACGGCATCAGCGCCTCAGTCAAGGATCTCGGCAAGCGTCGCGAGGCCTTGACGATGCGCCTGGCGAATATCGAAAAACGCTACCGCACGCAATTCACGGCCCTCGATTCGCTGATTTCCGGCATGAACAAGACCAGCCAGTTCCTCACCCAACAGCTCGCCAACCTGCCCGGCGCGTCGAGCAACCGCTAATCTCCGGAGTTACCATGTTCGCTACCGCAAACCCCAGCCAGGCCTATGCCAAAATCGGAATCGAAACCGGCGTGGCCGCCGCCAACCCGCACAAGCTGATTCTCATGCTTTTCGACGGCGCACTGCTCTCCCTGGCGACGGCTTCCCACGCCATGCAGCAGGGCCAGATTGCCGAAAAGGGGCAGGCCATTTCCAA
>JAUSBB010000041.1 GCA_030652245.1 Rhodocyclaceae bacterium
TTTCGGCGGTCCCGGCAACGGCTGCGTCCGCCGCCGGCGCGGCGGGCATGATGCCGTGGCCGCGCTGCAGCCGGGCGGTGAACCAGAAGGTGCTGCCCCTCCCCGGCGCGCTGTCGACGCCGGCCGCGCCGCCCATCAGCAGCGCCAGCCGCCGTGTGATGGCGAGCCCCAGGCCGGTTCCGCCGTAGCGGCGCGTGGTGGATACGTCGGCCTGTTCGAAGGCCTGGAACAGGTTGGTCAGTTTCTCGGGCGCGATGCCGATGCCGCTGTCCGCGACCTCGAAGCGCACTAGCAATTCGTCGCCAATCTCCTCCAGCAGCCTGGCGGCGAGGCGGATCGTGCCGTGTTCGGTGAACTTGACGGCGTTGGCGGCGTAGTTGAGCAGGGCCTGGCGCAGCCGCGTGGCGTCGCCGGAAAGCCAGAGCGGCACGCCATCGGGATCGATCTCGATTTGCAGCCCCTTGTCCCGCGCCGCCTGGCCGATGATGGAGGCGACATTATCCAAAATGGCGGAGAGATGAAAATCGGCGCTTTCCAGTTGCAGCCGGCCGGCCTCGATCTTGGAGAGGTCGAGAATGTCGTTGATGATCGATATCAGGTGCCGTCCGGCATTGTCGATCTTGGCGAGCCGGTCGGCCTGCGCCGGCGTGACCCCGTCGCGCTGCAGCAGGTGGGCAAGACCGAGAATGGCGTTCATCGGCGTGCGGATTTCGTGGCTCATGTTGGCCAGGAAGGCGCTCTTGGCCCGGTTGGCGGCTTCGGCCTGGGTCTTGGCGAGGCTCAGCTCCTCGGTGCGCAGCTCGACCAGTTTTTCGAGATGGTGGCGATGCAAGTCGAGTTCGGTGACCTGCTGCCGCAAGGCCTCGTGCAACTCGCGGATTTTGTCATCGGCCTGCTGGCGCTCGAACAGCGCCGCTTCGGCGCGTTCGCGGGCGGCGACGGCATCCTCCATCAGATTCAACGCCGCCAGCCGGGCCTGCCGCTGTTCTTCGAGGGCGGCGGCCTGCTCCCTGGCGCGCGCGGCCTCGCTGTCCCGCAGGGCGGCTTCGGCCGCGCGGCGCGCGCTGACATCATGGACGATGGAATACAGCAGCGGCTTGCCCGCGACCTCGATCGGCCCGCTGAAGACCTCGACCTCGCGCACCGAACCATCCGCCCGGCGGTGTTTGAAATTGAAATAATTGCGCTGCCGGGCGCGGGCGCGCTGCATTTCCGCCTGAATCTCGGTCGGTGCAAGCGTGTTGATCTGCTTGATGTCCATGCCCTGCAACTGCTCGACCGTCCAGCCGTAATAGGCGGCGGCGGCCGGATTGGCGGCGACGATGGCGCCGTTGTCCGGGTCGATGAGCAGCATTACCGTGTGATGGTTGTCGAACAGGCTGTGATAGCGCGCCTCGCTTTCCTTCAAGACATGGTCGGCGTCCAGACGCGCCAGCCGGGCCGACAGCAGGAGGCCCAGCGCGACCGTCAGGAGCGGGTGGAGGATCAGGACCGCCAGGCCGATCCGCTGGAACACCTCCAGAGAAATGGTCAGCATCCACGCCAGCATGACCAGATGCACCAGCAGGCCGAGCAGATAGAGTTCGCGCCAGCCCAGGGCGGCGAGCGCCGGCCGGCGCCAGTGCCGCCAGGCCAGGCCAATCAGCCCGGAACTCAAAATCACCGCCACGCCCGGCCAGGCGCCCGCGCCGCCGAGGCTCAGGCGATAGGCGGCCGTCATCGCCATCGCGACGGCCGTGGGAATGATGCCGAAGAACAGCCCGGTAATGGCCAGCAGCACCGAGCGTACATCGAAGATGATACCGGGCAGCAGGGTCAGCGGGGCCATCATGAGGCCGATGCCGATGCCGCCCAGCACGACCCCCACCCCCCACGGCCGCCGCGCCAGCCAGTCGAAGCGGCAGCGCGCCGCCGCCATTTCGAACACCTGGGCGACGACCAGCAGCAGGGCGGCGTTGAAGATCAGCGCGGTATAGGCGAAGTCCTTCATGATTTCTCCACTCGCCGCGACAGCGCGGCAAGCTGCTCCTTGAGCCGGACCATGTCGAGTTCGCGGCCGACCATGGCGCGGTTGAAACGCTCCAGTTCCGCGTTTTGCTGGCGCAGGCTCTCGCTTTGCTGCCGCTCTGCCTCTTCCAGCCGGTGTTGCTCGCTGATATCGACCAACACGCCCTCGATGGCCGTCACCGCGCCGCCGACATCCCGCGTCAGCCAGGTGCGGTCGACAATCCACAGCCAATGGCCGTCGGCATGGCGCAACCGATATTTCTGGCGGTATACATCCGGGCCCGCGGCAAGATGTGCAGCGACGTCGGCTTCGATGCGCGGCAAGTCGTCGGGGTGAATGAGCGTGGCATAGTGCAGCCGGCCGGACAGCAGCTCGTCGCGGCCATAACCCCACTGCCGGATATTTTCGCTGACGAATGACACCGGCCAGCCCGGGGCATTCTGCCAGGCGATGGCGACCACCGGCGAGTGCGCGATGAGCGTGGAGAGCCGCTGCAACTGGCCATGGTGCCGTTGCATTTCCTCGGCCATGCGGTCGATGGCGGCGCCGATCTCGGCGAGCTCGTCGCGGCCGGCCAGCCTGGCGCGGGCATCGAGCCGACCGGCGCCCAATTCGGCAACCGTCGCGGTGAGCAGACCGACCCGGCTGAACCAGAGGACATGCAGCAGGAGCGCCATCAGGGCGGAGAGCAGCATGAACGTCGCCACCTCGCGCCAGAGTTCGCCGCGCGCTTCATGCCTGCCCGTGGCCAGGGAATGGGTCAGATCGACGCGCAGCAGCAGATGATGGTTCGGCTGGATGCGGACAGAGCCGAGCAGGGCTGGCTCGCCCGCGATGGGGACGATCTGGATAGCCGCGTGTTTTTCACCCACCGCATCGAGCGCGGCCTGACGCAGCGGCGGCGTCTGCCCGGCCAGCGCCTCGGCCAGCGGCCGTCCCAGCTCCAGCCGCGCGAGCGCGGCGACAACGCGGCCTTCGCCATCCACCAGCCAGCCGTGGCTGACGCCTTCATGCAGGGCCAGGCCGGGAACCAGGCGGCGCACCTCCAAGAGATTACCCTGGCCCAACTGCGTTTCCAGCCGCGTCTGCTCCACACCCAGTCGATCTCTCAGGCGTTGCGCCGCCTGTGTTTCAGCCGCCGCGCCAAGCTTGTGCACCTCGATCAGATAGTGGGCGCCCGACAGCAACAGCGCCAGCAACAGCAGCAGGAGCGGCGCGAGCAGGCGCGCCGGCAGCGCGAGCAGGGGTTGCCAGCTCATGGCGAATTGACCAGATGCGACTGCGCCGCGGCGGCCGACCGGCCATCGAGCAGGACGGACCAGTCGGGCGGGTGGCGGATCAGGCCGAGATGCTGCAGCGTCCGGGCCAGCATGGCGGCATGTTGCGCCAGCGGTGCGGGCTGGCCACCCAACCAGCGGGCGCTGTCGGCCAGGGTCTGGAACTTCAAACCCTCCAGGGTGGCGAGATACTGCGCGGGGGGCAGATCGGCGCCGGGAGCGAGCAGCGCGGCGGCAGCCGACGGGTCGGCCAGTAGGGCGCGGCGGCCGCGCTCCCAGCCGGCCAGCAGTTCCAGCACCTGGGGCCGACGCGTGGACCAAGCGTCCGCGCGCACCGCCAGCACATCGACGATCTCGCCCGGCATCTGGCGGCTGTCGAAAATCACCCGGTTACCCAGGGCGACAATCCGGCTTTTCATCGGCTCGAAGGTGATGACGGCATCGACGCGCCCGCTGGCGAGCATGCCCTCGTGCAGGCCCGCCTCGGCCTGGATCAGGCTGACCTCGTCCGGCCGCAGGCCGCCGGCCTGCAACAGGCGATCCAGCACCAGCGCGCCCAGGGCGGTCTGCTCCACGGCGATGCGCCGGCCCTTGAGCTGGGCCGGGGTGGTGATGCCGGGGCCGGCCAACACGGCATCGGCGCCGTGGGAGATGTCGAGCACGGCGACGATCTTCAGCGCCACCCCTTCGTCCGCCAGACGCAGCGCCTCGTCAAGGGTCATCGCGGCGCCATCGAGCAGCCCGTTGCGCAAGGTGCGCTGGGTTTCGGTGTTGGAGACGAGCTCGACCACCTGCACCTGGCCGGGATCGAGCAGGCGCCGCTCGCGCGCCAGCACCAGCGGGTCGTAACCCACCCAGGGATTGGTGCCGACGCGCAGGGGCGGCGCCGGCGGCTCGCCGCAACCGACCAGCGCCAGCAGGGCGAGCAGCAGCATTAACGTGAAAGACGCGGAGCGGCTCACTCCGCTCCCCTCCCCCTTGACGGGGGAGGGGTTGGGGGAGAGGGTGCGGTCATGGCGTGAGGTTGTCATTATTTGCGGTGGGGCCAAGCTCCATGACCGTCAGCCAGGCTTTCATGATCCGCCGCCTTCTTGATAACGCTCTGCGATGGCGACAAAATCGGCGAAGCCGGCCAGAAAGACATCGACCACGTCGGGATCGAAGTGCTGGCCGCGCCCGGCGGCGATGATGTCGCGGGCTGCCACGTGGGACAGCGCGGATTTATAGACGCGCGGCGTGATCAACGCATCGAACACGTCGGCCAGCGCCATCAGGCGCGCCGACAGCGGGATGGCTTCGCCCGCCAGGCCATCGGGATAGCCGCTGCCGTCCCATTTTTCGTGGTGCCAGTGGGCGATTTCCTTGGCCAGCACCAGAAAATCCAGTGGCATGGCGATATCGCGTTCGGCCTGTTCGATGGCGTCGCTGCCGAGGCGCGCATGGGTGCGCATGACGACCCATTCCTCCGGCGACAGCGGGCCGGGCTTCAGCAGAATGTGATCGGGAATCCCGACCTTGCCGATGTCATGGAGCGGCGCCGAGCGGGCGAGCAGGTCGATGTAGTGATCGCTCAGGGTGGCGGCATGGCGCGGATGCTGGCGCAGCCCGTGGGCCATGCGCTGCACATACTCCTGGGTGCGCGCGATGTGGTTGCCGGTTTCCGGGTCGCGCGTTTCGGCCAGGTGGGCCAGCGCCCGGATGCTGACCCGCTGGGTGAGGTCGTTTTCGGCCATGCGCCGGGCCACTTCGGCTTCGAGGAGGGCGTTGTGATGGGTCAGGCAATCGCGCGCCTGCTTGACGTCGAGCTGGGTGCGCACCCGCGCCAGCACCACGGCGGGCTTGATCGGCTTGGTGATGTAGTCGGCGGCACCCAGTTGCAGGCCGCGCTCCTCGTCGCCCACCCCGGCCAGCGCGGTGAGAAAAACGACGGGAATGTTGCGGGTGGCGGGGTTTTCCCGGAGACGCGCCAGCACTGCATAACCATCCAGACCCGGCATCATGACATCGAGCAGGATCAGGTCGGGCCGGGGCACGCCGCCGGCCACGCGCAAGCCGACTTCGCCGGAATTCGCCACCAGCACCCGGTATTGCGGCCTGAGCAGTTCGCTCAAGACGCTCAGATTTTCGGGCGCGTCGTCAACAATCAGGAGGGTCGCTTGGGGTTCGGCAATCATGCGAGTTCGTCAACCGGGTTTCATCGGGTGGAAAGCTTAAACCCTAACGGCCAGAAATCCGCGCGGACTCATTCAAAAAGTCGGCGCTGGCGGGACGGCGCGCGCCGCTGCATTAGCATTTGCTAATAATGTTATTGGATTCAAGCATTAACGCGATTGATTTACATCAAACTATCTGTGACAATTCCAATGAATGATGTCGACTCATCATCGGTAGTACAAAAAAATATCAAATCTAGAGGAGGAAGATCGAGCGATGGCCGATGCACAAAACAGCAGCAATACCCCCAATCAGGAGAAGGTTGAGTCCGGCTTGCCCGAACAGCCGGTGCCGCTATGCCGGTTTCCGGTGTTGCGCGTGATCGTCGTCGGCATCATCGGCGGCATCATCATCTGGGGTGGGCTGAATACCGGCATGGCTTGGACCAATCGCACCGAGTTTTGCATCTCGTGCCACGAGATGACCATTCCGTATGAGGAACTCAAGCAGACGGTGCATTACAAGAACCGCACCGGCACGACCGTGCATTGCGCCGATTGCCACGTCGCCGGCAGTAAAAATCCCATCGACTACGCCCGCCAGTCCACCGCCAAGGTGATGGCGGCGCGCGACATCATCGGTCACATTCTGGGCACCGTCGATACGCCCGAAAAATACGAGGCGCATCGCCTCACCATGAAAAAACGTGTTTGGGCAAAGATGAAGGCGGCCGACTCGAAGGAATGCCGCAACTGTCACGACTTCAAGACCATGGATGGCGACAAACAGAAGGACCGTTCCGTGGTCAAGCACGAAAGCGCCATCGAGGACGGCCAGACCTGCATCGACTGCCACAAGGGCATCTCCCACAAGCCCCTGCATCATCTGCTTGAACAGGAAGAAGCCGCGAAGAAGGCAGGTTGATTCCGCAGTTTTTTGTAATCGAACAAGTAAGGAGTCAGACAATGAACAAGATTAGCTGGGCGGTCATGGGTGCATTTGTAGCAAGTGGGGCTTTTGCGGCCCCCCCCGACTGGAACAAGGTAACCGAGCGCAAGATCAAGTTGTTCTATCCCGGCCAGTCGAGTCTGGAATGGGTGATGAACAAGCCGGATCACTCGGCGGTGCCGGACATCGTCGACAAGAAGCGCACCTGCGCCAAGTGCCACGAGGGCGATGCCAACGAGATCGGCGACAAGATCGTCGCCGGCAAGCCGGTCGGCCAGTCCAAGGTCGTGCTCGAACCCAAACCGCCCGCCGGCAAGGTGGGCTGGATTCCGGTGACCTTCAAGGCCGCGCATGACGGCGAGAAAATTTATTTCCGCTTCGAGTGGGTGCCGCCGAAGACGGGCACGGTCAAGATGGACGCCAAGAACGAGGTCAAGCTGACCATGCTGTTCGACGGCGGCGGCACGGTCGAGGGCGCCGAACTCAACGGCTGCTGGGCGACCTGCCACAACGACCTGCGCTCGATGAAGGACGGCAAGGACGACAAAAAGACCAAGTACGTCAAGGGCGCCGACCTGGCCAGCGGCAAGTTTTACGACCTCATGCAATATCGCAGCGGCAAGGGCGAAAAGCCGGTCGATGGCTATGTGGCCGA
>JAUSBB010000044.1 GCA_030652245.1 Rhodocyclaceae bacterium
GGACTGCAGCGCGAACGCTTGCTGCCGACGTTGGCATTGCTCAACGACAAGCTCGATGTCATCGAGATCGACGCCGGCATCGACTACCGCTTGCGGGCGCTGGAGCAGGCAGCGGTCTATCTGTTGCCGTCGGATGGCGACAGCACAAAACGGTTGATGCAGGTTTTCACGCAGGTGGCGCATGGCGCGGGGCATGCCCGGCCGATCATGGTCGAAGGGCGGGAAATCAAGGTGATTCACCGCGCGCCAGGCGTGCTCTGGTGCGACTTTGCCGCGCTGTGCGAGGGGCCGCGCTCGCAAAACGACTACCTCGATCTTGCGCATCGTTTCCATACCGTGTTCGTCTCGGCCGTGCCGCGCCTGGGGCCGGAGCAGGCCAACGCCGCGCGCCGCTTCACCTGGCTGGTCGATGTCTGCTACGACCACCGCGTCAAGCTGGTGCTCGCCGCCGCCGTGCCGGCCGAGGAACTCTATGTCGCCGGGCCGCAGGCCGGTGAATTCAAGCGCTAGGTGTCGCGGCTGCTCTAGATGCGTTCAAATGATTTTCTGGCCAGTGATCATCGGCGCTACGAGACGCATTCGCCCGCGGAATGAGCGTGGCGTTAAGCCGGGGGCTCAGTCCGCCGCCAGCCGCTTGAGTGCGTAGAGCCGGTCGAGCGCTTCGCGCGGACTCAGGGTGTCCGGATCGAGCGTGTGCAAGGCATCGAGCACCGGGTGAGTTTCATTTTCAAAAGTCGGCGCTGGCGGGACGGCGCTGCCTGCCGCAAAGAGATCGGCTTGCGGCCCGGCTTGCGCCGCGCGGTTCTCCAGTTCCAGCAGACGGCGTTTCGCCTCGCGCAAGACGGCGGGCGGCACGCCGGCCAGCGCGGCCACCTGTATGCCATAGGATTGCGAGGCCGGCCCGGCCTCGACGGCGTGCAGGAATACCACCGACTGGCCATGCTCGATGGCGTCCAGATGCACGTTGGCGCAGGCGGGGTGATCCAGCGCCAGACGCGTCAGCTCGAAGTAGTGGGTGGCGAACAGCGTCCAGCAGCGGTTTTTTTCGATCAACTGACGGGCGATGGCGAAGGCCAGCGCCAGACCATCGAAGGTGGACGTGCCGCGGCCGATCTCGTCCATCAGCACCAGCGAACGCTCGGTGGCGCCATGCAAAATGGCGGCGGCCTCGGTCATCTCGACCATGAAGGTCGAGCGTCCCGAGGCCAGGTCGTCGGCCGCGCCGATGCGCGTGTGGATGGCGTCGATGGGGCCGAGCCGGCAGCTTTGCACCGGCACGAAACTGCCGCAGTGGGCGAGCAGCACGATCAGCGCCGTCTGCCGCATGTAGGTGGACTTGCCGCCCATGTTGGGGCCGGTGATGAGCAGCATGCGGCGGGTCGGCGACAGGTCGAGATCATTGGCGATGAAGCTCATTCCATCCTTGATGACTTGCCGTTCCACCACTGGATGGCGGCCGCCGACGATTTCCAGGCAGGGGTAATCGACGAATTCCGGCCGACAATAGTCGTAACGCCGCGCCGCCGTGGCGAAGGCGCAGAGGCCGTCAAGCTGCGCCAGCGCGCGGGCGATCTTCTGCAAGGCAGCGATGTGCGGCGTCAGGTCTTCCAGCAACGCATCGTAGAGGCGCTTCTCCAGCGCGAGGGCGCGTTCATTCGCGGAAAGGGCCTTGTCCTCGAAGGCCTTCAGCTCGGGCGTGATGTAGCGCTCGGCGTTCTTCAGCGTCTGGCGGCGGCGGTAGTCGTCCGGTATGCGGTCGATATGGGCGTGGGTGACTTCGATGTAGAAGCCATGCACCTTGTTGTATTCGACCTTGAGGCTGGGGATGGCCGTGCGCGCCTTTTCGCGGGCTTCGAGCGCGATCAGGAACTGGCCGCAGTTGCTCTGGATCGCCCGCAGTTCGTCGAGCTCGGCGTCAAAGCCCGTAGCGATGGCGCCACCATCGCGTAGCAGCGTCGGCGGCTCGGCGGCCAGGGTGCGTTCCAGCCGGTCGAGGCAGGCGCCGGGTACGGCGAGGTCGTCCCGCAACGCTTGCAGCAATCCCGCGCAGTTCGTCAGCAGGCCGGCAATATCGGGCAGTTGGCGCAGCGTGTCGCGCAGGGCGGCGAGATCGCGGGGGCGCGCGCTCTTCAGCGCGATGCGGCTGCCGATGCGCTCGACATCGGCGCTGCCCTTCAATGTCTGGACGAGTTTGTCCAGCGGGCCGTCATCAAGCAGCGTGGCGATGGCGCCGTGGCGCGCCGCCGCCAGCGCGCGGTCGGTGAATGGGTGGTGCAGGCAGTGGCGCAGCCAGCGCGCGCCCGGCGCGGTAGCGCAGGTGTCGAAGAGCGCCAGCAGCGTCGGCGCGGATTCACCGCGCAGCGTTTCGGTGATTTCGAGGTTGCGGCGCGTCGCCGCGTCGAGCCGCAACCAGTGCGCCTCGCGCTCCAGCGTCAGGCCGGTGACATGCACGAGCGCTTGCAACTGCGTTGCCTGCGCATAGCGCAACAGCGCGCCCGCCGCACCTAAGGCCAATTCGGCCAGCGCGGACTCGTCCTCGGCCGGAATGAAAGCGGCGAGGTCGCGGGTGCCAAAGTGGTCGGTCAGCAGTTGCGTCGCGCTCGCCGTGTCGAAATGCCAGTCGGGCCGCCGCCTTGCCAGAGCCGAGTTTTGCTCGGACAGGGCGAGGTTGACGCTTTCGCCGCACAGGATTTCCGCCGGTGCGAGGCGGCTGAGTTGCGCGGGAAGAGCGGTTGCCGCGGTTTCCAGCAGCCGCAGTTCGCCGCTGGCGAGATTGAGCCAGGCCAAGCCGATACGCTGGCGCGCCACATTCACGGCGAGCAGCAGGCTGTCGCTCTTCTCGTCGAGCAGCGCGGCGTCGGTGAGTGTGCCGGGCGTGACGATGCGCACCACCCGCCGTTCGACCGGGCCTTTGCTCGTGACCGGATCGCCGATCTGCTCGCAGATCGCCACCGATTCGCCCAGCTTCACCAGCCGCGCCAGATATTGCTCGACAGCGTGATAGGGCACGCCGGCCATCGGAATCGGTTGGCCGGCCGACTGGCCGCGCTTCGTCAGCGTGATGTCGAGCAGCCTGGCCGCGCGTTCCGCGTCGGCGTAGAACAACTCGTAGAAATCGCCCATGCGGTAGAACAGCAGCACGTCGGGATGCGCCGCCTTCAGCCGATGGTATTGCTGCATCATCGGCGTGTGGTCGGCGAAATCTCCTGGTGGGGCGGAGGCGGCTCGGGTCATGCGGGAAATTCGGGGTGCGCCGGTGCGTAACTTGGCAGAGCCGGAATTATACTGACGGCCCTTTGGCTTCACTGACTCTGGTCGACATGAATCTGGCGCTGCGTCTGCTGCATCTGTGGGTGAAGGTGCGGGTGTTTCCTGAAAACGCCGGCGTGCCCGAAACCTTGGGGCTCGATCCGGCGCGGCCGGTCTGTTATGTGTTGCGCGAAAACTGGTGGTCTGACCGGCTGGTGCTGCAGGACGCGGTCGAACGCGCCGGTTTGCCCAGGACGGATACGCCGCTCCGGGTTTCCGGGTTTGCGCTGACCGGGGGGTGGCGGTTGTTCGGCCGCGCGCGCGCGCAGTATGCCGCGCCGCCCTTGCTGGCCCGCTTGATCGCGACGCTGGCGGCGGATGTGCAGCTCGTGCCGGTGACGGTGTTGTGGGGACGGGCGCCGAAGCAGCAGGATTCGGTGCTGCGCGCCCTGCTGGCCGAGTCGTGGCAGCGCCGCAATCCCCTCGGGCACTGGCTGGCGGTGCTGCTGCACGGGCGCCAGACCCATGTCCATTTCGGTCAGCCGCTTTCCCTGCGGACCCTGATCGAGGGCGTGGACGATGCCGCGCTAGCCGGAAAAAAATGCGCGCGCGTGCTGCGCGCCCATTTTCGCCGTCAGCGGGAAATGGCCATCGGGCCGGATGTTTCGCATCGCCACACCGAGGTGGAGGCTTTGCTGGCTTCGCCCGAGGTGGGCGCGGCCATGGCGGCCGCCGCGACGCGCGAGAACCTCAAGCCGGCAGTGGTGCGCCAGTTGGCGCGGCGCCATGCGCTCGCCATCGCTTCGGACTATTCCTATGGCGTGGTGCGGGCCGGCGAGATATTGCTGACCTGGCTATGGACCCGCCTGTTCGATGGCGTCGAAGTGCGCAACCTCGACGTGCTGACCCGCATCGCGGCGGGGCAAAGCCTGGTTTATGTGCCCTGCCATCGCAGCCACATCGACTACTTGCTGATGTCCTATGTGATCTTCCGCAACGGACTGACGCCGCCCTACGTGGCCGCCGGCGACAATCTCGACCTGCCGCTGATCGGCCGGCTGCTGCGGCGCGGCGGCGCGTTTTTCCTGCGCCGCAGCTTCAAGGGCGATCCCCTGTATGCGACGGTGTTTGCCGAATACATGCATCGCATGCTGGCGCGCGGCTTTCCGCTCGAATTCTTCATCGAAGGCGGCCGCAGCCGCAGCGGCCGCATGCTGCCGCCCAAGGCCGGATTGCTGGGCATGACGGTGCAAAGCTTTGTGCGCCACCACGAACGGCCGCTGGTTTTCGTGCCGGTGTATCTGGGCTACGAAAAACTGCCCGAAGGCGCGAGCTTTGTGGACGAACTCAGCGGCCGGCCAAAACGCCGTGAATCGCTGTGGAGCCTGTTCTCCGCCCTGCGCGTGCTGCGCCGCCATTTCGGCCAGGTCTATGTAAATTTCGGCGAGCCGTTGCCGCTCGCCGACTGGCTCGATGCGCGGCATCCGGACTGGCGCACCGTTGCGGCGGAATCTCCCGGAGAAACCGGCTGGCAGCGCGGCGCCGTGGGTGAAATTGCCAGCGAACTGGTGCGGCGCATCAACGCGGCGGCGCTGGTCAATCCCGTCAATCTGGTGGGACTCGCCCTGCTGTCGACGCCCAAGGCGACCGCCGATGCCGACGCGCTGGCCCGCCAGATCGGCCATTTGCAGGCATTTCTCGATGGGGAGCATAGCGCCGCGCCGGCCGACGGCGCAGCCTGCATCGCCGCCGCGCTGAAGCTCGCGGTGGTGCATCGCATCGAACATCCGCTCGGCGCGCTGATCGGCGCCAACAGCAACGAAGCCGCCCTGCTGGCCTACTTCCGCAACAACGTCTTTCACCTGTTTGCCCTGCCGGCGCTGGTCGCCTGCCTGGTCGTGCAGCACGGGCCGTTGTCAGAAAAACGGCTGCTGGAAACGCTGACCGATCTGCTTGGGCTGATGCGCGACAGCCTGTATCTGCGGCTGGACGAAGCAGATCTGCCGGCGGCGCTGGAGGATGTGCTGGGAAAGCTCGCGGCACGCGGGCTGATCGAGCGGCAGGCCGACAACGCCCGCGCGCCGACCGCAAACACTGTGGCGAAAAGCGACCTGCTCTGGCTGGGCGAAATCCTGCGGCCGCAGATGGAACGCTACTTCCTGGTCCTGATGCTGCTGCGCCACGGCGGCAGCGGGAATCTGACCCGTACAGCACTGTTGGAGCAGAGCGTGCTGCTGGCGCAGCGGCTGGCCTTGCTGCATACCGGCAAAACCCCGGAGTTTGCCGATCGTCCCCTGATGGCCGCCCTGATTGATCATCTGCTTGACAACGGCATTCTGCGCGAAGATGCAGAAGGCCGGCTGGCGTTCGGCGCCGCGCTCGAACGCGCCGCTGCTCAGGCCGAAGCGCTGCTGGCCCCGGATGTCAGCGCAATGATGCGGCGGCTGGTTTAGTCGGAATCCAGTGTTGTCGAATACTTGGACCCTGGCCTGCGCCGGGGTGACGGACCTGTCGGCGGCTTCTCAGCAGCGGGTTGCCGTAACGCAGTCCTTGACCAGCCCCGGTCCGCGATAGATCAGTCCGGAGTAAATCTGCACCAGTTCTGCGCCGGCATCGAGCTTGGCTTTCGCCTTGGCGCCATCGACCACGCCGCCGGCGGCGATGATCGGCACCTCGCCGGCCAGGGCGGCGGCGAGTTTTTTGACGACCAGTGTCGATGACTCGAACAGCGGCGCGCCTGAAAGTCCCCCGGCTTCGGCGGCATGCGGCTGGCCGGCGACGCGGCTACGGTCGAGCGTGGTGTTGGTGGCGATGACGGCTTCGATGCGGTGGCGGCGCAGCGCAGCGGCGATGTTGCTGATCTGTGCGTCGTCGAGGTCGGGGGCGATCTTCAGCGCGAGCGGCACATGGCGGCCGTGTTGCTGGGCGAGTTCGGCCTGACGCGCCTTGAGCGCGCCGAGCAGGGCAGCCAGTTCGGATTCGTCCTGCAGGGCGCGCAGATTCTTGGTGTTGGGGCTGGAGATGTTGACAGTGATGTAAGTGGCA
>JAUSBB010000045.1 GCA_030652245.1 Rhodocyclaceae bacterium
TTCCGGCGCCGCAAAACCCGCGACGAAAGCTGTCGCCAAATCCACACAAGCCAAATTGCTAGCGGCGAAAAAGTCCGCCACGAAGCAACCGGTGCAGGATACCGGCCAGGTATTGAGCGAATTGAAACTGCTCGCCAAGGAACTGAGCCAGGCCGCCAAAGGGCTGGGCAAGCGCTCGGCGAGCAGTCATCCGAAAGAAGTCTCGACCATTCTCGGCAACGTCGAGCGCATGACCGCCGAAGCGGCCACCAAGTCGCTGGTCGAGGCCGAGATTGCCAAGCAACTGGTCAAGGAAGCGCATGCTTCGCTCGGTCGCGACTGGAGCCGCAAGGAACTGGAAGAGAAGCTGGTCAGCGTCGGCGGCCACCTCACCAACATCATCGTCGCCCAGGAATTCCAGGATCTGGCCGGCCAGGCCCTGCGCAAGGCCATGAAGGCGCTGGTCGGGGCGATCATCGTCGTCGAGGGCGGAGGCCCCACCGAAGAGCAGCGCCTGTCGCAAAAGGACGTCGACAGCCTGTTGAAAGACCTGATGCCCTGACCGGGCATAGTCGACTGTTTTAATCGGGTATAGTCGGGTTTCCGCTTTGGAGACCCGACATGAATAGAAGTCCGCAACACCCGGCCAACCGGCTGGCCGCCGAGACCTCCCCTTACCTGCTGCAGCACGCCGCCAACCCGGTTTCCTGGCTGCCCTGGGGTGAGGAAGCGCTCACTCAGGCGCGGCGCGCGGACCAGCCGATTCTGCTGTCCATTGGCTATTCGGCCTGCCACTGGTGCCACGTCATGGCCCACGAATCTTTTGAAGATGCCGAGGTGGCGGCGGTGATGAACGCGTTGTTCGTCAATATCAAGGTCGACCGCGAGGAGCGTCCCGACCTCGACCAGATATACCAGAGCGCACACCAGATGCTGACCGGCCGCCACGGCGGCTGGCCGCTGACGATGTTTCTCGCGCCCGACGGCACGCCATTTTTCGGCGGCACCTATTTCCCGAAAGAGGCGCGCTACGGCCTGCCCGGCTTTGTCGGACTGTGCCGGCAGGTCGCCGAGGTCTGGCGAACCCGCCGGGAAGATGTGGTTGCGCAAAGCGAAGAACTGCGCCGCGCGCTGGCGGAGCCAACCGCCGTGGCGACCGGCCCGGCGCGGCTGGATGCCAGCCCCGGCGCGGCTTTCTGCGCCATGCTGCTGGACAACTTCGACCCTGACTGGGGCGGCTTCGGCGGCGCGCCGAAATTTCCGCATCCGACCGACCTGGCCTTTCTGCTGAGTCGGCCGAACGATCCGGCGGCCCATGAAGCCGCGTTGCTGACCCTCCGTCGCATGGCGGCAGGTGGCATTTACGACCAGCTCGGCGGCGGCTTCTGCCGTTACAGCGTCGATGAGCAATGGGAAATTCCGCATTTCGAAAAGATGCTGTATGACAATGGTCCGTTGCTCGGGCTTTACGCCGACGCCTGGGCAGCCACCGGCGAGTCCGGATTTAGGCGCGTGGCGGAGGCAACAGCCGCCTGGACAATTCGTGAGATGACGGCGCCCACCGGCGCCTTTTATTCATCCATCGATGCCGATTCTGAGGGGGAGGAAGGACGATTTTACGTCTGGGATCGCGCGGAAATCGAACGTCTGCTGACGCCGCAAGAGTCGGCGCTGGCGGGACGGTACTGGGGATTGATTGGCACGCCGAATTTCGAAGGGCAGCACTGGCACCTCAAAGTAGCCGCGGCACCTAGGGTAGCCGCCGCGCCGGGGGGCGCCACGGCGCTGGGCGAGGACGAAGCCACCTTGCTCGAGTCGGCGCGCGCCAAGCTCTTTGCCGCGCGCGAACAGCGCATTCGCCCCGGCCTGGACGACAAGACGCTGACCGCCTGGAACGCCCTGATGATCGAAGGGCTGGCGCTCGCGGCGCGCCGCTGCGAGCGTCCGGACTGGTTGGCGACGGCGCGTGGCGCGCTCGCGTATCTGCGGCAGATGCATTGGCAGGGCGGCCGACTGCTCGCCGCATCGCGCCAGGGCCGCGCCCATCTGCCCGCCTATCTCGACGACTACGCTTACCTCATCGCCGCGCTGCTGGAATTGCTGCAGGCCGAGTTTCATGCTGCCGACCTCGACTTCGCCCGCGAACTTGCCGACGCCCTGCTGGAACATTTCGAGGATCGCGCGGCGGGCGGTTTCTTTTTCACCGCGCATGATCACGAAACCCTGATTCACCGCCCCAAGACCTGCCATGATTCCGCAACGCCAGCGGGCAATGGCGTCGCCGCCCTGGCCTTGCAGCGCCTTGGCCATCTGCTCGGCGAGCCACGTTATCTCGATGCAGCGCGGCGCACACTCGATGCGTTCTGGCCG
The DNA here is from genome assembly GCA_030652245.1 of Rhodocyclaceae bacterium. Classification (GTDB taxonomy): domain Bacteria; phylum Pseudomonadota; class Gammaproteobacteria; order Burkholderiales; family Rhodocyclaceae; genus Sulfuricystis. The sequence goes on from JAUSBB010000045.1 coordinate 2,350, forward strand.
CAACTCAAGGGTCAGTCTGGCGGCTGTGCAACCCTGCTGCGGGCGCTGGACGAAGCGCTCACCCCGCCGACCCTGGTCATCCTGCGCGGACCGGCCGGTGAGTTGCCGGACTGGCAGTGCCGCCTCGCCCGCCGGCATGCGGTCATCACGTTGGCGCTGCCCAACGGCCTGACCGGACTACCGCCCGCGCTCGCCAAGCCGGAAACGCCGCGGGTCAACGCCTGGGTCTGCCAGGGCGTTACCTGTCTTGCGCCGCTGGCGAATTTCGCTGAACTAGAGGCCGTTTGCAAGCCAGTTGATTTCCGCTAGACTTGCCGATCGAATTTTTTGTACAACAAAAACCCTTGAGAGGACCACCATGAAACTGATTGTTAGCGCATTCATCGTCGCCGGCGTGCTGGCTTCCGCACCGGCCATGGCCAACCTGGATCTGGCCAAGAAGAGCAACTGCATGGCCTGCCACATGGTCGATAAAAAGCTGGTCGGCCCGGCCTATCAGGACGTCGCCAAGAAGTACGCCGGCAACAAGGATGCCCCCAAGTTGCTGGCCGAGCATGTGAAGAAGGGCAGCAAGGATGTCTGGGGCCCGGTGCCGATGCCGCCGAACGCCGCCGTCAAGGACGCCGACATCGAAACCCTCGTCAAATGGATTCTGGCCGGCGCCAAGTAATCCGGCGCTTATCACGATTGACAATAGCACCCGCAGTTGAAAGAATCCGCGACTGCAAAAATTCAAGTCCCAATCAGAATCCCACCGAATCCCACTGCCTTTTTGGAGAACCGCATGAACGTCCCCGTTAAAGTGTTGTCCCTGTCCGTCGCCGCCGCCGTCCTGATGATGGGCTGTGGCAAAAAAGAAGAAGCGCCCAAGCCCCAGGCCGCCGCCCCGACCGCCCTCGCCGCCCTGACCGTCAAGATCGGCCATGTCGGCCCGCTGACCGGCGGCATTGCCCACCTCGGCAAGGACAACGAAAACGGCGCGCGTCTGGCAATCGAAGAAGCCAACGCCGCGGGCATCAAGATCGGCGGCGCCGCGGTCAAGTTCGAACTGGTTGCTGAAGATGACCAGGCCGACCCGAAAATCGGCAACACCGTTGCGCAAAAGCTGGTTGATGCCAAGGTTGCCGGCGTGGTCGGCCACCTGAACTCCGGCACGACGATTCCCGCCTCGGCCATTTACAACCAGGCTGGCCTGCCGATGATCTCCGGTTCCGCCACCAACCCCGCGCTGACCGGCCAGGGCTTCAAGACCGTGTTTCGCGTCGTCGGTCGTGACGACCAGCAGGGCCCGGCTGTTGCCAACTACCTGATCGCCACCGCCAAGCCGAAGACCGCCGCCGTCATCGACGACGCCACCGCCTACGGCGAAGGCCTCGCCAACGAAGTCGAGAAGGCGCTCAAGGCCGCCGGCGTCACGGTATTGCCGCGCGAAAAGGGCACCGACAAGACGGTTGACTGGAAGGCCATTCTGACCAAGGTCAAGGGCAAGAAGCCCGATGTCGTCTTCTACGGCGGCATGGACGCCACCGGCGGCCCGCTGCTCAAGCAGGCGCGCGAGCTGAAGCTCGGCGCGGTGTTCAGCTTCGGCGATGGCGCCTGTACCGACAAGATGGCCGAACTCGCCGGCGCAGCCGCCGAGGGCCTGGTCTGCTCGCAGGCCGGCATCCCCGTGCAAGCGTCCGGCAAGAAGTTCCTCGACGGTTACAAGGCCAAGTTCAACATCGAGCCGATCCTCTACTCGCCCTTCACCTACGACGCCGCCAAGCTCCTGATCGCCGCGATGCAGAAGGCGGATTCGGCCGACCCGGCCAAGTACCTGCCGGCGCTCGTCGCCAGCGACTACAACGGCGCTTCCGGCAACATCCAGTTCGACGACAAGGGTGACCGCAAGGACGCCGAGATGACGATCTTCTCCATGAAGGCCGGCAAGGTCACGCCGCTCGCCATCATCAAGGGCGGCAAGTCGCTGACCCTCGACGAGTATGGGGCCATGAACGCCCCGGCGCCTGTCGTTGCGCTGGCTGTGCCTGCTGCGCCTGCTGCCGCCCCGGCGCAGAAGTAAGCTCGCCTGCACCACCCAAGCAACGCCGTCTTGCGGTAAACCGCAAGACGGCGTTGCTATATCTTGAGTATCATCCGCCCCCGTGGAAATCTTCGCCCAACAAATTATCAACGGCCTGACTGCCGGCAGCGTCTATGCGCTCGTCGCACTGGGCTACACGATGGTGTATGGCATCATCCAGCTCATCAACTTCGCCCATGGCGAGGTCGTGATGATCGGCGGCATGGTCGCGCTCACCGTCATTACCACGCTGGTCGGCATGGGCCTGCCCCTGCCGCCGATTGTTCTGGTGCTGGCCGGCATCATTGCCGCCATCCCCATCTGCATGGCCATTGGTTATCTTCTCGAACGCGCCGCCTACCGGCCGCTGCGCCACGCGCCGCGTCTGGCGCCGCTGATCACCGCCATCGGCATGTCGATCGTCCTGCAACAGGTCGCGCTGCTGATCTGGGGCCGCGATCCCAAAGCCTTCCCGCAGATCATGGAAAACCAGAGCTTCGCCATCGGCGGCGCGTCGATCACCTCCGTGCAGATTGCCATCATCCTCATGTCGGTGGTGATCATGGCCGCGCTGACCTGGTTCGTTTACCGGACGCGCTTCGGCATCGCCATCCGCGCCACCGCCGAAGACGTGCGGGTTGCCGCGCTGATGGGCGTCGACGCCAATCGCACCATTGCCGCCACCTTCGTCATCGGCGCCGGCCTGGCCGCAGTCGCCGGCGTGATGTATGGCACCTATTACGGCATCACCCATTACACGATGGGCTTCATGCTCGGCCTGAAGGCGTTCTCCGCCGCCGTGCTGGGCGGCATCGGCAACCTCGCCGGCGCCATGCTGGGCGGCATCCTGCTCGGCCTGGTCGAGGCGTTGGGCGCCGGCTATATCGGCGAATTCACCGATCTGTGCCGCTGGCCGCTGGTCGACGGCCTGCTCGTCGAACGCTGCGCCAACGGCGGCAATGTGGTGCTCTTCGGCAGCAACTATCAGGACGTGTTCGCCTTCATGGTGCTGATCCTGGTGCTGGTTTTCCGGCCTTCCGGTCTCCTCGGCGAACGCGTCTCGGAGCGGGCATGAGCACGAAAAAATGGTTCGGTCTGGCGCTGGTCGTGCTGGCGCTGCTGGCGTTGCCGCTGGTGCTGACGAGCGTCGGCACGGCCTGGGTGCGCATTACCAATCTGGCGATCCTCTTCGTCTTTCTCGCGCTGGGGCTGAACATCGTCGTCGGCATGGCCGGGCTGCTCGACCTGGGCTACATCGCGTTTTTCGCGGTCGGCGCCTATGTCTATGCGCTGCTCGCCTCGCCGCATTTCGGCTTGCATCTGCCGTTCTGGATCATCCTGCCGCTGGGCGCCCTGTTTGCGGGCATGGCGGGCGCCATTCTTGGCGCGCCGACTCTGCGGCTGCGCGGCGACTATCTCGCCATCGTCACGCTGGGCTTCGGCGAGATCGTGCGCATTTTTATGAACAACCTGTCGCAGCCCTTCAACATCACCAACGGGCCCAAGGGCATCACGCTCATCGATGGCCTGAACGTGGCGGGGATGAATTTCACCGCCACGCACACCCTGTTCGGCATCCCCTTCACCGGCCCGGCCAAGTATTACTACGTGCTGCTGATCCTGCTGACCCTGGTCATCGTCGTCAATCTGCGCCTGCAGAAGTCGCGCATCGGCCGCGCCTGGGTGGCCATCCGCGAGGATGAGCTTGCCGCCAAGGCGGCCGGTATCAATACCCGCAACATGAAGCTCTTGGCCTTCGCCATGGGCGCCTCCTTCGGCGGCACTGCCGGCGGCATGTTCGCCGCCATGCAGGGCTTCGTCAGCCCCGAGAGCTTCATCCTGCACGAGTCCATTTTGGTGCTGGCGATGGTGGTGCTGGGCGGCATGGGCAATGTCTGGGGCGTGCTCGCCGGGGCGATGCTGCTCTCCTTCGTGCCGGAATTTTTGCGTTACACGGTAGAGCCGGTGCAGCAAATGCTGTTCGGCAAACTGTTGGTCGATCCCGAAGTGTTGCGCATGTTGATCTTCGGCGGCGCACTGGTGCTGACGATGCGCTTCCGCCCGGCCGGCCTGTGGCCCGAATCGCGGCACAAGCTCGAAATGAACGAAGAAAAATGAGCCCACCCCGCAAACCTTCGCTGCGCTCGGTTCTCCCCTCAAGGGGCGAGAAACTCTTGGGGCGGCCCGGCGTGTTTCTTTCATGAGCGGCGAGGTGTTGCTCGAAGCGCGCAACATCGGCAAACGCTTTGGCGGCGTGCAGGCCCTGAAGGATGTTTCGCTGACCATCCGCGCCCGGGAGATTTATGGCCTGATCGGCCCGAATGGCGCCGGCAAGACCACTTTCTTCAATGTGATGACCGGGCTTTACCCGCGGGATGGCGGCGAAGTGTTGTTTGGCGGCGTCCCGCTCGAACTCGGCACGCCCTACCTCGTCGCCCAGGCCGGCATCGCCCGCACCTTCCAGAACATCCGCCTGTTCGGCAACATGACGGCGATCGAGAACGTCATGGTCGGCCGCCATGTGCGCACCCATGTCGGTGTGTTCGGCGCGATTTTGCGCACCCCGGGCCAGCGCGCCGAAGAAGCCGCGATCCGTCGCCGCGCCGACGAGTTGCTGCACTATGTCGGCATTTCCCATCGCGCCAACGACCTGGCGCGCAACCTTTCCTATGGCGACCAGCGCCGGCTCGAAATCGCCCGCGCCCTGGCGACCGAGCCGCAACTGCTGGCGCTCGACGAGCCGGCCGCCGGCATGAACGCCACCGAAACCGTCGCCCTGCGCAAGCTGATCGAAGGGCTGCGCGCCGACGGTCTGACGGTATTGCTGATCGAACACGACGTCAAGCTCGTGATGGGCCTGTGCGACCGCGTCGCCGTGCTCGATTACGGCGAAAAGATTGCCGAGGACGTGCCCGGCGTTGTGCAGAAAGATCCCAAGGTGATCGAGGCTTATCTCGGGGCCGGCGGTGACTGAAAAACTGAAGCCGGAGCGCTACGCCATGTTGCAAGCGGTCAACCTCGATGTGCATTACGGCGGCATTGCCGCGGTGCGCGGCATCTCCTTCGCCGTCGAGAAGGGCGAACTCGTCTGCCTGATCGGCGCCAACGGCGCGGGCAAGACCTCGACGCTCAAGGCGATCGCCCGCATGATTCCGTCATCCGGCGAAATTCACTACCGCGACATGCGGCTGGACAACCTCCCCAGCCATGACCTGATCCGCCACGGCCTGGCGCTGGTGCCCGAAGGGCGCGGCATCTTCGCCCGGCTGACGGTCGCCGAAAACCTCACGATGGGCGCCTATCACCGCAATGACAAGGCCGAGATCGAGCTCGACCTGCAGCGCATCTTCGAAATGCTGCCGCGCCTCAAGGAGCGTGCCGCCCAGGTCGCCGGCACCCTGTCGGGCGGCGAGCAGCAGATGCTCGCCATCGGCCGCGCCCTGATGGGACGTCCCCAGCTCCTGCTGCTCGACGAACCCTCGATGGGCCTGGCCCCGCTGATGGTCGAAAAAGTCTTCGAAGTGATCCGCTCCGTCGCCGCCCAGGGCGTGACGATTTTCCTCGTCGAACAGAATGCCCGGCTCGCCCTGCAAACATGTTCGCGCGGCTATGTGATGGAAAGCGGCGAGATCACGCTGGCCGACACGGCCGCCAATCTGCTCGCCGACCCACGCGTGCGGGCTGCTTATCTGGGCGAGTGAGTGGACACTTAGCGCGCCGGTACGCCTGACGGGAAAGCAAAAATTCGGGGGCGCTGCCCCTGATTTTTTGGCATAATGCTTCAACACTTCTGGAAATAACGAAACGATGACCCCTGCCACCGCTGTCGATGCCCTTGCCGCCCTTGCCCAGGAAACCCGCCTGAAGGTCTTCCGCCTGCTGGTGACGGCCGGGCCGGTCGGCTTGGCGGCGGGCGAGGTCGGTGCGCAACTGGGCATAGCTGCCAATACCCTGTCTTTCCACCTTAAAACGCTCTCCCAAGCAGGATTGCTCGTGGCACGGCAAGAGGGACGCTTCATCTACTACGCCGCCAACTACGCATCGATGGACGACCTGATCGCATTCCTGACGCAGAACTGCTGCAATGGCGTCGCATGTCTCCCGAAGACTTCGGCCATGGCAACAACTGCAAAACGACGAAAAAATTCCCTCAAGGAATATGCATGACCATCAATATTCTCGTGCTGTGCACCGGCAACTCGGCCCGCTCGATTCTCGGCGAGATGCTCTTCAATCATCTCGGCAAGGGGCGCGTCCGGGCGTATTCCGCCGGTAGCCAGCCGGCGGGACAGGTGAATCCCGTCGCGCTCGAGACCTTGCAGAAGCATGGCATTTCCTGCGAAGGCGCGCGCAGCAAGTCGTGGGACGAGTTTTCCGCAAACGCCGTCTCGCCAGCGCCGACTTTCCAATTTATCTTCACCGTCTGCGGCAATGCGGCGAAAGAAACCTGTCCGGTCTGGCCCGGCCATCCGGCCACCGCGCACTGGGGCATCGACGATCCTGCCCATGTCGAACCGATCGAAGCGCGCCGTGCGGCTTTCGAGAAAGCCTACCAATCGCTGAAGCAGCGCATCGAAGCCTTCCTCGCACTGCCGCTTGAAGGGATGAGTCCGGACGAAGCCTGCTTCGCCGCGCGCAGAATTCACCTGGGAGCTTGACATGTCGGCGCAATGCGAAGTTACCGCGAAGGCCGCCGCCGGCGCACCCATGAGTTTCTTCGAACGCTGGCTGACACTCTGGGTCTTCCTCTGCATCGTCGTCGGCATCGGCCTTGGCCAGTTTTTCCCGACGCCATTCCAGGCGCTCGGTCGCATGGAGTTCGCGCAGGTCAATCTGCCGGTCGGCCTGCTGATCTGGATCATGATCATCCCGATGCTCGTGAAAGTGGATTTCGGCGCGCTGAGCGAGATGCGCCAGCATGTCAAGGGCATCGGTGTCACGCTGGTCGTGAATTGGCTGGTCAAGCCCTTCTCGATGGCGCTCCTGGGGTGGATCTTCATCCGCCACCTGTTTGCCCCTTACCTGCCCGCCGACCAGATCGACAGCTACATCGCCGGCCTGATCCTGCTCGCCGCCGC
>JAUSBB010000049.1 GCA_030652245.1 Rhodocyclaceae bacterium
GGTCTTTCGACCAGATTCCCACCCCTAAGGATGAAAAAGACGGCCTTTTACGGCTGTCCATGCGGCATCAGTTTCCCGGTTCCCCAGGTACCTTGCCACCTCTATAGCCGCGCCTTCGATCTCGGCACGCCTATGTGTCGCCTGCCTTAACTCAGCAAGCACCTACACCTATCGGTTGTCAGTTTGTTAAAGATCAGTCGCCGCCCAGCAGCGAGAGGGGCGCATTATACGGATCGGCAAAACACCGTCAAGCATTACTTCGAAATATATTTCACGGGTCACTTTTACCCACGCAACGGCCAGTGCGCCAGCACGCGGTAGCGGGCGCCGGAGGGTTGCAAACAGGACTCGGCCAGGGTGAGCGTATCGACTCGCCAGCGGATGGGCGCTGCCAGCACGGGCAGGTTCTCGCAACCTGCGCAACGTGCGTTGCGTACCAGCGTCACGTGGGGTGAATACGGACGCTGGTCGACGGGGAAACCCGCGGCGGCCAGTGCAAACGACAGTTCATCGAAAAGTCGGCGCTGGCAGGGCGGCGCTGCCTGGCAGCCCGCCCAGAGAATGCGGTTGTGTGGCCACCAACCAAGCTGATCAAGCATCAGGTCGAAAGGCGCCACCCTTAACTGACCGGCAAGATTACGCAGCTTATCCAATTGAGCGGGGGAAACAGCGCCGATGAAGGCCAGCGTCAGATGCAGGCTGTCACGGCCCATGCGCCGGCCGCCACAGCGCGCGACGCCCGCCGTGGCGGCGGCTTCCAGCGCATCGAGCGCGGCCGCATCCGGCCAGAGGGCGAAAAAAACCCGCTGCGGCGCTGCCGCTGCTTCAGTCACGCAATAACAGGGCCACGGCCTCGGCGGCAATGCCTTCGCCACGCCCCGTAAAACCGAGCCGCTCGGTGGTTTTGCCCTTGACGTTCACGCGCTCCGGCGCGATGCCGAGGTCGGCGGCGATGTGCTCGCGCATTTGCGCCACATAGGGCGCAATGCGCGGCGCCTGGGCGATCACCGTGCAATCGATATTGCCCACCCGCCAGCCGGCCGCGCGCACCGCCGCGAGCGCGCCGCAAAGCAGCATGCGGCTGTCGGCGCCTTGCCAGCGGACTTCGCTGTCGGGAAACATGCGGCCGATGTCGCCCAATCCTGCCGCGCCCAGCAGGGCGTCCGTGATGGCGTGCAGCAGCACATCGGCATCGGAGTGGCCATGCAAGCCCATGCTGTAAGGAATCGTCACGCCGCCGATGATCAGCGCCCGCCCCGGCACCAGCGGATGCACGTCGTAACCTTGCCCGATTCGAATATCCATGTTCAGCGGTTCCTGTTTTGCAATATCCATTCGGCCAATTGCAGGTCGAGCGGGTAAGTTACTTTCAGATTGGTGACATCGGCCGCCACCAGTCGGGGGTGCAGGCCGAGCGCCTCGATGGCGCTGGCTTCGTCGGTCACCGCCGGGGCGTATTCGAGCGCCTCAACGATCAATCCATAGCGGAACATCTGCGGCGTCTGCGCCTGCCACAATCCCTCGCGCGGCACGGTAGCCGCCACGCGAGGGCCTTGCAAGCCGGGCACCTGTACTCTTTTCAGGGTATCGGCCAACGGCACGGCAAGCAGGCCGCCAACTGGATCATCGCCGACTTCGGCGAGCAGTTTCTCGACATGAGCGGGCGTCAGGCAGGCGCGGGCGGCGTCATGCACCAGCACCCAATCGTCCGCCAATGCCACGTCGGCCATCGCCTTCAGTCCGTTGGCGACGCTCGCCGCCCGGGTCGCGCCACCACAACGCAGGACGGTCAGGCGCGGCGCCAGATCGCTCCAGTCGAAACTGTCCCAGCGTGTATCGTCCGGCGCCAGCACGACGAACACCCGCAGAATGGCCGGTACGGCGGTCAGCACTTGCAGGGCATGGCGGATCAGCGGCTGGCCGAGCAGTGGCTGATATTGTTTGGGGCAGTCGCCACCCATGCGCGCACCCATGCCCGCGGCCGGAACCAATGCGAAATAAGTCATGCCGCGATTCTATAATGGCTTTATGACCGCATTCGAGCCCGCCGCCTATCTGAACGTCCAGGCCTTCGCCGTCAGCCTCGGCATCGGCCTCTTGATCGGCCTGGAACGCGAGCGCAAGCCCGACGCCAAGGCAGGGCTGCGCACTTTCGCGCTGACGGCGCTGTTCGGCTGCCTGGCCGCCCTGCTTGGCGAAAAGTCTGGCAGCGGCTGGATTCTGGCGGTCGGCCTGCTGATGTTGGCGACAATGATGATCGTCGCCATCGCCCGCGACCCGCAGGATGACGGCGACCCCGGCACCACTTCAGTCGTCGCGCTGATGCTCTGCTATGGACTCGGCGCACTGGTTTGGTATGGCCACGCCACGCTGGCGGTGATGATCGCCATCACCAGCACCGTGTTGCTCTATTTCAAGGAGCAATTACAGGGTGTCACGCGCCGCCTGACCCACAAGGACCTGCTCTCCATCCTGCAATTCGCCGTGCTCTCGCTGGTCGTGCTGCCGATTCTGCCGGACCGCGACTTCGGCCCCTATCAGGCGCTCAATCCCTACCAGGTCTGGTGGATGGTGGTGCTGATCTCCGGCCTCTCGCTGGCCGGCTATGCCGCGCTGCGCATCGTCGGCAACCGCCACGGCGCGCCCCTGCTCGGCTTTTTCGGCGGCCTGGTGTCCTCCACCGCCACCACCATGATCTTCGCCCGCAATGCCCGCGCCGATGCCAGCCAGACCGCCACCGCCACGCTGGTCATCCTGATCGCCAACCTGGTGGTCACCGTGCGGCTGGGCATCGTCGCCCTGGTGCTGGCGCCCACTTTATTCGCGCCGCTGGCCATCGTCCTGGGCGGCGGCCTGCTGCTCGGCCTCGTCGTCGTGTTGTTCAGGTGGCGCAGCCTCGCCGCCGCCGGCGACCTGCCCATGCCCGATGTAAAAAACCCGACCGAGATTCGTGCCGCCCTGTCATTCGGCCTGCTCTACGGCATCGTGCTGCTCGCCGCCGCCTGGCTACAGGACATCGCCGGCAGCCAGGGCCTCTATCTCGTCGCGCTCGCCTCGGGTCTCACCGATGTCGATGCGATCACGCTCTCGACCCTGCGGCTGTTCAACCAGGAAACGCTGATTGCCACGCCCGCCGTCATCGCCATCGCGCTGGCGGTGCTGTCGAATCTGCTCTTCAAATCGGGCCTGATCGTCACCATCGGCGGCACGGCGCTGGCGCGCCGCGTTTTACCCGGAATGGCCGCGATTGGATTAGGATTCATTCCAGGCATCATCCTGTTGGCTTGAGTTAGCAATCCGCAGCCCGTCACGCGGGCAGAAAGGATCGCCGCCATGGAAACGCGCAGCATCCGTCCCGCCGCCGTCGCCGGCATGTTCTATCCCGGCGACCCGCACATGCTGGCCATGGAAGTGGGCGCCATGCTCGCTGGCGCCGTCCCCATTCACGCGGCGGGTCCGGCTGGCGCCGTCCCGCCAGCGCCGACTTTAGCGGCATCCCCGCCCAAGGCGCTGATCGTCCCGCATGCCGGTTACATTTACTCCGGGCCGATCGCGGCGAGCGCCTATGCACTGCTCGCGCCCCATGCGGCAACGATCCGGCGCGTCGTGCTGCTCGGCCCCTGTCACCGCGTTGCCGTGCGCGGTCTGGCGGTACCGCAGTCTCGCACCTTCACCACGCCGCTGGGCAGCGTGCCGCTCGACACCGCAGCCATCGAGCAGGCACTGCGCCTGCCTCAGGTAGTGTGCCTTGAAGCGGCCCATGACGACGAGCACTCACTGGAAGTGCAACTGCCTTTCCTGCAACAGGTGCTGGACGACTTCAGCCTCGTTCCCTTCGCCGTCGGCTACGCAACGCCCGACGAAGTCGCCGAAGTGCTGGAATTGCTGTGGGGCGGGCCGGAAACGTTGATCGTCATCAGCTCCGACCTCTCGCATTACCATCCTTACGCCGACGCACAGCGGCGCGACCGGCATACCGCCGACGCGATCATGCACCTGCGGCTGCTCCTCGACCACGAGCAGGCCTGCGGCGCGACGCCCATCAACGGCCTAATCGAGATCGCCCAGCGGCGCGGCCTGCACCCATATTTGCTCGATCTGCGCAATTCCGGCGACACCGCCGGCGACAAATCGCGTGTCGTCGGCTATGCGAGTTTCGCGTTCATGGCGACCGGCCATGCCTGACGATACACTCGACGCGCTGGGCGCCGCACTGCTGGCCCGCGCCCGCAATGCCATCGGCAGCCAGTTCGGCGAAGCAGCGCTGCCCGAACCCGCTCACCCGGCCTTGGCACAACCCGGCGCCACTTTCGTCACGTTGATGCAGGACGGTGGGTTGCGCGGCTGCATCGGCTCGCTGGAAGCCTGGCGGCCGCTCGATGTCGATGTGCACGAAAACGCGCGCGCCGCCGCCTTCCGCGACCCGCGCTTCAATCCGCTCCGCCACGACGAATTCGCCCGCACGCGCGTCGAAGTCTCGCTGCTGACCCCGGCAGTCGAACTGCACTTCACCGATGAAGCCGACGCCCTCCGCCAACTGCGCCCCAACATCGACGGCGTGATTTTCGAATGTCATGACCGGCGCGGCACCTTTCTGCCACAGGTCTGGGAAGGCCTGCCCGAGCCGAAGCAATTTTTCGCTCACCTCAAGCAAAAAGCCGGGTTTGCTGCCGACTTCTGGTCGCCTGACGTGAAGCTCTATCACTACGAGGTGCAAAAATGGAAAGAACCGCAGAACAACTAACCGGCGCACCCGCCCGCTGGTGGCATGCACTCGATGACGGCCGCATCCAGTGCGACCTCTGCCCGCGTGACTGCAAGCTGCACGACGGCCAGCGCGCCGCCTGCTTTGTGCGCGCCAACAAAGGGGGCGAGATGATCCTCACCACCTATGGCCGCAGTTCGGGTTTCTGCATCGACCCCATCGAAAAGAAACCGCTCAACCACTTCTACCCCGGCTCCAGTATCCTCTCCTTCGGCACCGCCGGCTGCAATCTCGCCTGCAAGTTCTGTCAGAACTGGGACATCTCGAAATCGCGCGAGATGGACATCCTGATGGACACCGCCAGCCCGGCAGCCATCGCCCAGGCAGCGCAGCGCTACGGCGCCGACAGCGTCGCCTTCACCTACAACGACCCGGTGATCTTCGCCGAATACGCGATGGACACCGCTGATGCCTGCCACGCGCTCGGCATCAAGGCGGTCGCGGTCACCGCCGGCTACATGCACCTGCCGGCGGCGCGCGAGTTCTACGCCAAGCTTGATGCCGCCAACATCGACCTGAAGGCCTTCACCGACGACTTCTACTTCAAGCTTTGCGCCGGCCACCTGCAACCGGTGCTCGACCTGATCGCCATGGTGCATCACGAAACCGACTGCTGGATCGAGCTGACGACCCTGCTGATTCCCGGCAAGAACGATTCCGCCGCCGAAATCAAGGCGCTGGCCGACTGGTGCCACAAGGAACTCGGTCCCGACGTGCCGCTGCATTTCTCGGCCTTCCACCCGGACTACAAACTCCTCGACGCCCCCGCCACCCCGCCCGCCACGCTCACCCGCGCCCGCGAGATCGCCCTGGCAGCCGGCCTGCACTACGTCTACACCGGCAACGTGCACAACCGCGCCGGCGACGCGACCCGCTGCCCTGGCTGCGGTCAGAACGTCATCGAGCGCGACTGGTATGAAGTATTGAATTACCGACTGGACGCCGCAGGCAAATGCCAGCACTGCGGCACGGCCATCGCCGGCCGTTTCGGGCATTTCGACCAGCCCTTTGGCGCGCGCTGCATTCCGGTGCATTTAGGGAAATGAGAGGCGCCTGACAAAAGTCGGCTCTGGCGGGACAGCGCTTTATACTTGCGGCAAGGAGATTGCCGATGGAAAAACTACCTGCTTGGGTCAAGGTG
>JAUSBB010000060.1 GCA_030652245.1 Rhodocyclaceae bacterium
CGATGGATAGCCCTTTGAGCAGTTCGACCTGCAATTCGACTTCGCCGGAAACGTCGGTGGTGTGGCCGGCGATCTCGCCGTTGCCCTGTTGTGCGTGCATGTCGCCGATATAGACACCACCGCCAGGCACCTTGACCGGACAGATCAGAATCGCGCCGGGTCGCACGGTGTTGACGTCCATGTGACCGTCGGTTTTATGGCGGTCGAGCTCTGCCTGGGTGAGCCCGTATGCGTGCGGCGCGCCGACGAGGAAGGCGCCGAAGTCGCCGGCATTGTGCGAATCGGGCATGTCGCGCGAGGGCGTGGTGCCGAGGTTGCCGACGAAGGGCGCCATCGGTGCGACCAGGCCCGGCAGGTCGGCCACGGCGTAGCTCAGGATCGAATGCTGTTCGGAGGCAGCCGGCAGGCTCGCGTACTTGCGTGCATCGCGCGCGATCAGCTCGGCGACTTCACGCGGCACGGTGACGCCGACCTGAGTCTTGGCGTCGAAGACGATGGTATAGCCGTGGCTCATGCGGAAGGGGCTGGCCTCGGCGCCGCATTGGTCGCAGCGCACCGACTGCTGGCCGATGCCTTCCAGATGGGTCGCGGGCGACGGCGCGCCGCAGCCGGGGCAGACGCGCGCGACGAAGGGATCGCCGACAAAGCGGCCATCGAGGATCTGCATCACGCCCGAGGCGGTGGCAAGCGAGGTCACCTCGACGCGGCGGATGCGCAGCACTAATGCGTCGCCGACCTCGGCGCCCTCGACGGCGACCGGCCGGGTGACCTCGTGGCCGCCCTTGAATTTCGGAGTGATCATCGGTCCCCAGCAGCCGGGAGCGGTGCTGGCGATCAGGGTGCCGCCGCTTTTCAATGGGCCGAGCATCGGTATGCTCGGGCCGACAATACCTCCGGTAAAACTCTCGACGCGCAGGGTGGATTGAGCGGTGGCCGGCTGTTGCAGCAGGGTTTCAGTTGTCATGACATTTCTCCTCGGGAAAAAAAACACCTCTACAAAGCGTAGTCGTCGCCTGCCGCAAGCGCAAAAAAATTGCGCCTTGGAAACGACAAGGGCCGCCTGGCAAGCCAGGCGGCCCTTGTCGATCAGGAAAAGGCTTTGCTTACTTGATAACCGCGTTCAGTTCGCCCTTCTTGTAGCGGAGCGACATGGTCTCGAGGCTGATCGGCTTGATCTTGCTGGCCATGCCGGCGCAGCCGAAGGCTTCGTAACGCGCCTTGCAGATGGCCTTCATGGCCTTGCGCGCTTCGATCAGGAACTTGCGCGGATCGAAGTTCTTGCGATCCTTGTTGAGGAACTGGCGAATCGCGCCGGTGGAGGCCATGCGCAGGTCGGTGTCGATGTTGACCTTGCGCACGCCATTCTTGATGCCTTCGACGATTTCCTCGACCGGCACGCCGTAGGTGGCGCCCATTTCGCCGCCGTTCTCGTTGATGATCTTCAGCCAGTCCTGCGGCACGCTGGAGGAGCCGTGCATCACCAGATGGGTGTTGGGCAGACGCGCGTGGATTTCCTTGATGCGGTCGATGCGCAGCACCGCGCCGGTGGGCGGACGGGTGAATTTGTAGGCGCCGTGACTGGTGCCGATGGCGATGGCCAGCGCGTCGACCTGGGTGGCCTTGACGAATTCGGCGGCTTCGTTGGGGTCGGTGAGCAACTGGTCATGCGACAGCACGCCTTCGGCGCCGTGGCCGTCTTCCTTTTCGCCCATGCCGGATTCGAGCGAACCCAGGCAGCCCAGTTCGCCTTCGACCGAAACGCCGATGGCGTGGGCGATGTCGACGACGTGCCGGGTGGTGTCAACGTTGTACTGGAAACTGGAAGGCGTCTTGGCGTCTTCCAGCAGCGAACCGTCCATCATCACGCTGGAGAAGCCGGAACGCATCGACTGGATGCAGACCGCCGGGCTGGCGCCGTGATCCTGGTGCATGACAATCGGGATGTCGGGATGAGTCTCGATGGCCGCTTCGATGAGGTGGCGCAGGTAGGCCTCGCCGGCATACTTGCGGGCGCCGGCGGAGCCCTGCATGATCACCGGGCTGTTGGTTTCCTCGGCGGCTTCCATGATGGCCTGGATCTGTTCGAGGTTGTTGACGTTGAACGCGGGCAGGCCGTAGCCGTTTTCGGCGGCGTGGTCCAGCAGTTGGCGCATCGATACGAGTGGCATGAAAATCTCCTCTTCTCTGTAAGGTTAGTACGTGGGTCTGTGTTCGCCGACCCTGACGAGTTTCAGCGTGTTGGTGCCGCCCGCCTGGCCGATGGGTTCGCCATAGGTCAGCACGATCAGGTCGCCAAGTTCGACTGCGCCGGAGCGGATTAATTCCTCTTCCGCCTCGAACAGGAGTTCGTCGCGGTCATGCCCGACATAGCGCATCATCAAGGGGTGCACGCCGCGATAGGCGCTGACCTTGTAGCGGGTGCGAATGTCCGTCGTCAAGGCATAGATCGGCACGCCGCAGTCGAGGCGCGAAATCCACAGCGCGGTCGATCCGGTCTGGGTCAGCGTGGCGATGGCCTTGACCTGCAGATGGTGCGCGGTGAACAAGGCCGCCATGGCGACCGACTGGTCGATGCGGGTGAACACCCGCGACAGGAAATGGCGGTCAAGCGCTGCGGCATCGGTCGATTTCTCGGCCTCGTGGCA
>JAUSBB010000068.1 GCA_030652245.1 Rhodocyclaceae bacterium
CCGCTGCCATCGAGAAGGTCTTGGTGAAGGCCAGCGGCCCGAACAGGCGGCCCTCCTGCGATTCCAGCGTGAAGATCGGTAGGAACGAGACGGTGATGATCAGCAGGCTGAAAAACAGCGCCGGGCCGACTTCTTTACAAGCAGCAATCATCGCCTCCGTGCGCGACTCTCCAGGCTTCAATCTTTCCAGATGCTTGTGCGCGTTCTCGACCATCACGATCGACGCATCGATCATGGTGCCCAGCGCGATGGCGATGCCGGCCAGGCTCATGATGTTGGAATTCATGCCGAGCAGGCGCATGGCGATGAAGGCGATCAGGACGCCCACCGGCAGGATGAGGATCGCCACCAGCGCCGAGCGCAGGTGCAGCAGGAAGATGAAGCAGACGGCCGCGATGATCAGGCTTTCCTCGATGAGCGTCGCCTGCAGCGTGTCGATGGCGCGTTCGATCAGTTCCGAACGGTCATAAACCGTTTCGATCGTCACGCCATCGGGCAGGCCGGGGGCAACTTCCTTGATCTTTTCCTTGATGTTGTCGATGACTTCGAGCGCGTTCTGGCCGTGACGCGCCACGGCGATGCCCGACACCACCTCGCCCTCGCCGTTAAGCTCGGCGATGCCGCGCCGCTCGTCCGGTCCCAGCTCGACCCGCGCGATATCGCGCAACAGCACCGGCGTGCCCTTGTCCGCCTTGACGACCAACTGTTCCAGATCGCCTTTGCCCCGCAGGTAGCCGCGACCGCGCACCATGTATTCGGTCTCGGCCAGTTCCACCACGCGCCCGCCAACGTCGCGGTTCGAGTTGCGAATGGCATTCGCCACGGTCATCAGCGACACGCCATAGGCGCGCAGCTTCACGGGATCGACCGTCACCTGGTACTGCTGGACGAAGCCGCCGATGCTGGCCACTTCGGACACGCCATGCGCCTTGGTGATCTGGTAGCGCAGATACCAGTCCTGCAGCGTGCGCAGTTCGGCCAGCGTGTGGTTCGCGCTCTGCACCACATATTGATAGACCCAGCCCACCCCGGACGCGTCCGGCCCGAGGCTGGGCGCCACGCCTTGCGGCAGGCGCCCGGCGACGGTGCTTAAGTTTTCCAGCACCCTTGACCGGGCCCAATAAATGTCGGTGCCGTCCTCGAAGATCACATAGACGAAGGAGGCGCCAAAGAAGGAGAACCCGCGCACCACCTTCGATTTCGGCACCGACAACAGCGCCGTGGTGAGCGGGTAGGTCACCTGATCCTCGACGACCTGCGGCGCCTGGCCTGGATAGTCCGCATAGACGATGACCTGAACGTCCGACAGATCGGGCAGGGCGTCGAGCGGCGTTTTCAGCACCGCGATGACGCCGCCCAGAATGACGAACAGCGTGGCGAGCAACACCAACAACTTGTTGCGCGCCGACCAGTCGATGACGTGGTTCAACATGTCATTTCGCCTTCTTGTCGATCTTCGTGATGACCCACTCGCCGGGCTTGCGCTCGACAAACTCGAAATGGATCGGCGCGCCCGGCTTGATGTTGGCGACGAGCGCAGCATTAGCCGGGGCGAAGGCCATGGTCATCTTCGGCCAGTTGAGGCTCGCCACCGGCTCATGCGTGACCATCACCGATCCATCCGACTCGATGCTGTCGAGAGTGCCGATTGCGTGGTGACTGACGGATGGCTTTTCCTTCATGCCACCCAATGCGGCTTTCAGGTTGCTCTCCGAATCGATCAGGAAGTTGGCCGCGACCACCACCTGCTCGCCCTCTTTCACGCCTTCCTTCACCTCGACGTAATCGTCACCGCGCAGACCGAGTTTCACCGCGCGCGGCTCGAAGCGTCCCTCTTCCTTTTGCACCAGCACCGTCTGGCGCGTGCCGCTGTCGATCACCGCCGAAAGCGGCACGGCGACGACCCGCGCCGTGTTGCCGACACCGACTTCCACCGACGCATACATGGCGGGCTTGAGCAGTCCGCCGGGATTGGCCAGTTCGACACGGATCGGAACCGTGCGCGTCGCGGCATTCAGCGTGGGATAAATGTAGGCGAGCTTGCCCGTGAAAACCTTGTCGGGATAGGCGTTGATCGCCACCTGAACCGGCTGCCCGAGCTTCAGCGCGCCAATGTCGCGCTCGAACACATCGGCCGGCACCCAGACGCTGCCGATGTCGGCGATCTGGTAGAGCATCTCGCCCGGCATGAAGCGCATGCCGGCCACCGCCTTCTTCTCCAGCACCACGCCGCCGGCCGGCGCGCGGAAGCTCAGGGTGCGCCTGGCCTCGCCGCCCTGGGCAAGACGTTCGATCTGCTCGGCCGAAATATCCCAGTTGCGCAGGCGGACGAGCGCCGCATCGGCCAGCCGGCGCATTGCCTCGCGCGCCTCGGGCGAGGCGTCCTTCAGCGCGAGCAGTCCCTGCGCCGCCACCTGATATTCGCGCTGCGCCGACACGAGCTCCGGGCTGTAGGCCTCGAAGAGCGGCTGCCCCCGACCGACCGGCTGCCCGGTGGCGCTTACATGCAAACTCTCGATCCAGCCCTCGAATTTTGGCGCAACGGTATGGACACGGCGCTCGTCGATTTCCACCCGGCCCGCCGCGCGAATCGGCCGCGACAGTTCGCGGAAGCTCGCCGCCTCGACGCGCACGCCGAGCTTCTGCACGCGGGCGGTGCTGATCTTGACTTCACCGCTGCCCGTGTCCTCCTCGCCCTCATAGACGGCGATGTAGTCCATGCCCATCGAATCCTTTTTCGGCGTCGGCGAGGTATCGGGCAGGCCCATCGGGTTACGGTAATAGAGCAGTTTTTTCCCGCCCGGCGCGGCAGCGGTCGCCGTCTCGCCAGAGCCGACTATTGCGACACCATGTTGCTGGCCGCCAGCCCAGTAACCCACGCCGGCGGCAATGGCAACGGCCAGCGCAACCACGGCAAATGTTGCTGTTTTCATAATTCTTCTCCGATGAGGCGTTCGATGTCGGCGAGGCGCAACTGCTGGTCGCCGCGCGCCTTGACGATGTCCTGCCGGGCGCGGCGGATCTGCCGCTGCGCTTCGAGCACCATGGCAAACTCGACCTTGCCGGTTTCGTAACCCGCGAGCGCCGCTTGCAAGGACAACTCGGCCTGCGGCAACAGTTGGGCGGCCTGTAGCGTCTCGATGCGGCGGGCCGCTTCCAGCCCGGCCAGCGCTTCGCCCAGTTCGGCCAGCGCCTGATTGAGCGTCGCTTCACGGCGCAACCGGGTCGCCTCGAACATGCGCTCGGATTCCCGCTCCTGGGCGCGGCGGCTGTCCTGCTGCAGGGGGATATTCACCTCGACCATCAGTTCCCATTCGGCAACGCGCGTGCGCGACTGAATCGGCGCAATGCCCACCATCACGTCGGGATAGCGATTCCGGTAAGCGAGTTCGCGGCCCTTGTCGGCTGCGGTGAGACGCGCCGCGGCCATGGCCAGTTGCGGGTTGTTCGCCAATAGCCGGGCCTCCAGCGCGAGAAAATCGAGGGCGGCGGACGGCGGCAGCGGGCGCAACTTTTCCGGAGGGCGCAGCTTGACGTTATTCGGCGGCCGGCCCAGCAGGCTGCGCATGCGCGCGCTGGACTGGGCGCTCTCGCCTTCGAACATGGCCTGGTCGCCTTGCAGCATCGCGCGCTCGGTCAGGGCGCGCAGCACATCCTGCTGCGGCGCCAGCCCGTTGGCATAGCGGGTCTGGGCGATGTCGGCCAGCCGCAGCAGCAGGTCGAGGTTTTCGCCCATCAGCCGCAGGGTGTGGAGATGAACGTGGTGCTGCGCGTAGACCTGCTTGATCTGCGTCGCCAGTTCCAGCCAGCTCGCTCGCGCCGCCTGAGTCGCCGCGTCCGCGCCGGCGGCGGCGGCATCGCGCCGCAGATCGCGCTTGCCGACCCACGGCAGGGTTTGCGTCAGCGTGTACTTCGTGCTGCCCACTCGCGACGGCAACAGGTTGGGGCTGCCGCCGCTCATCTCGTTGGTGAAATCGCGCAGTTCGACGCGGAAGCTCGGATCGGGCAGGGCGCCCGCCGGGGCCACGCGCTCCGCCGCCGCGTCGGCCTCGGCACGCATGGCGGCGAACTCGGGATGACGCTCGCGGGCGAAGGCGAGCAGACTCTCGACGTTGCCGCCGATGAGTGTTTCATCGGCGGCAAGCGCAAGCCCGCTGGCGACGGCCAACGCCGCCGCCAACAACAAAGAGCGGGTTGTCATGACTACTTCTTCGCGGCTTTGATGCTGACGACGACGTAGTCGCCGTTTTTCTCCTCCTCGACGCGGAACAGCACCTTGTCGCCTTCCTTGACCTGCTTGAGCAGCGCCGCATCCTTGACCTTGAACATCATGGTCATCGGCGGCATGAACAGGTTTTCGATCGGGCCGTGCGCCAGCATGATGCGCTGTCCGGCCGCGTCGATTTTCTTGATCGTGCCTTCGGACAGGGGATATTTGTCGGCGGCGTGAAGGGAAAGGGGTAGAACCAGGCTAATCGCCAGGGCAAGGAAGGCGAGTGTACGCAGAATGGATTTCATGGAGAACCTCCGAAAAAAACGAATGAGCGAACTGAAAGTTGGCGCTGGGGGTATGAAATCACCCGCAGGGTGACGGCGGCCAGCGCGAAGAACCCGGCGTATGCCGGTCCTGTTTCAGCTCAAACGTCTGGGGGGATGCCGCGGAGGTTCGGCGATGTGATTACGGGCAACGAGCGCCGGTTTCCCGATCAGGGCGCTCGCCACGGGAGGCGGCAAAACCACGGCCGCGGAG
>JAUSBB010000091.1 GCA_030652245.1 Rhodocyclaceae bacterium
CGGGGCAATCACGCCGTAATCCGCGCCTGTTTGGCGAGCTTGGCCTGGATGCGTGACTGCTTCAGGCGCGACAGGTATTCGACGAACACCTTGCCGTCGAGGGGAGCGATTTCGTGTTGCAGGCAGACGGCCAAGAGGCCGGCGGCGTCGATCTCGAAAGGCTGGCCGTCGCGGTCGAGGGCGCGCACCCGAACCCGCTCGCTGCGCTTCACCGTTTCATAAATGCCGGGCACCGACAGGCAGCCCTCTTCGCCCGCGCATTCGCCTTCGCGCGACAGGATTTCCGGGTTGATGAAGACCTGCAGTTGCGACTTGTCCTCGGATATGTCGAGCACCAGAAGGCGCTGGTGCACATTCACCTGGGTGGCGGCCAAGCCGATGCCCGGCGCGGCATACATCGTCTCGGCCATGTCGGCGGCGAGTTTGCGGATGCCGGCATCGACCCGCGTCACCGGCTGGGCGCGCGTGTGCAGGCGGGGATCGGGATAGCGCAATATAGGTAACAGAGCCATGAAAACTGCCTTGAAGTGATTGATGCTTGCGGGATTTGCGGGCAGAATCCACGCAGTATCTGCAAATGAGCGCCGGAGGCTACCCCCAATGCAAGGCATTACCTCGATACAAAGCATTACCTTGATGCGCCACATTATATTCGCGCTGCTGCTCGGTTTTTCAAGCGCGGCCACCTTTGCACAGCCACTCGCCAAACCCATCGAACTCGCGCCTGACGCGCCAGACCGGCACATCGTCGTTCCGGGCGATACCCTGTGGGGCATCGCGGCGAAATTTCTCAAGGACCCCTACCGTTGGCCCGATCTGTGGAAAATGAATGCGGAGCAGGTCAAAAATCCGCATCGCATCTATCCCGGCCAAGTGGTGATTCTCGATCGCAGCGGCGCCGATCCGCAACTGCGGCTCGGCAATGTGATCAAGCTCGAACCCCAAGTGCGGGTCGAGATGACGGCCAAGGAAATCCCCGCCATTCCCGCGCAGGCCATCGAACCCTTCCTGGCCCAGCCGCTGGTGATCGATGCCGCCGCGTTCGAGAATGCGCCGCGCGTGGTGGCCACCCAGGAAAGCCGCGTCTATACCGCCACGGGCGACATGATCTATGCCACGGGCGTCGACCCGAACATCAAGCTGTGGCAGGTTTATCGCCCGGGCAAGCCGCTGGTCGATCCCGACAACGGCGAAGCGCTCGGCCTGGAGGCGATTTATCTCGGCAACGCGCGTCCCGCCGGCGACGGCGAGCCGATGCCGCTGACGCTCTCCGGCGTCAAGCAGGAAATCGGCCGGGGCGATTACCTGGTTGCCGCCAGCCGTCCCGAAGTCATGAGCTATGTCCCCCGCGTGCCTGAACAAGCGGTCAGCGGCCGTGTTCTGGCCCTGTATGGCGGAGTCGGCGAAGGCGGGCGCAACTCGATTGTCTCGATTTCGCGCGGAACGCGGGACGGCCTCGCAATGGGTCACGTCCTGGCGCTCTACCGCGCCGGCGTCACCGTGAGCAATCGCTTTGAAGACGACAAACTGAAGAGCCACACCCTGCCGGACGAGCGCTACGGCCTGCTGTTCATCTTCCGCGTCTTCGACCGGGTCGCCTACGGCCTGGTTACCGACGCCGGGCGTCCGGTGATGGCGGGCGACCGCGTGCGTCAGCCTTGAATGCCCGCCCCCTCCCGGCCTCCCCCTCACGGTGGAGGTGACTGTAGCTCGCTGCGCTCGTTTGTTACGGGGAGCTTCGTTCTGAGTTCGGAGCGGATTGCGGCTGGCGCCGCGTGCCGCCCTGCCTTGGGGCGGCCCGGCGGCAGGGCTCTGTGGCCGTGAATGAACTGGCCGCCTGGCTCAGGCTGACCCTGATCCCGGGCATCGGCGGCGAAACCCAGCGACAACTGCTGAAAGCCCGCGGTGGTCCCGAGGCGGTTTTCAGCGCCTCGCCCGCTGCCTTGCGCGGCATTCTCGGCGACGGCCTGGTGGCGCGCCTGCAGAGCCCTGATTGCCACGCCGAGATCGAAGCCGCGCTGGCCTGGGCGGGGCAGCCCGGCAATTACATCCTCACGCTGGCCGATGCCGCCTATCCGCAGGCGCTCCTGACCGCCGCCGATCCGCCGGTGCTGTTGTATGCCAAGGGAGACATTGATTTACTCAACCGCCCGGCCTTCGCCATCGTCGGCAGCCGCTCCGCGACAAAGCAGGGCGAGGCCAATGCCGAGGCTTTCGCCGCGGCGCTGTGCGGCGCGGGGTTTGTCGTGGTCAGTGGCCTGGCCGCCGGCATCGACGCCGCCGCGCATCGAGGCGCACTAAAAGCATCGGGCGCCACCATCGCCGTCATCGGCACCGGCATCGACCGCATCTACCCGGCGAGCAATGAGGCGCTGGCGCGTGAAATCGCCGCGCACGGGGTGGTCATCAGTGAATTCCCCCTCGGCACCCCGCCCCTGCCGGCCAATTTCCCCCGCCGCAACCGCCTGATCGCCGGTTTGAGCCGCGGCACGCTGGTGGTCGAGGCGGCGAAGCAGAGCGGTTCGCTGATCACCGCCCGGCTGGCGGCGGAAGCCGGGCGCGAGGTGTTCGCCATCCCCGGATCGATCCATTCGCCCCAGGCTAAAGGTTGCCATGCGCTCATCAAGCAGGGCGCCAAGCTGGTCGAATCCGCGCAAGATATATTGGAGGAGTTGCGCTGGGGTAATGTCGCCAACCCCGCCGCCCTGCCGCCCACCCAGGAGGCGGAAACCGACCCGGTCCTGGTGGCGCTGGGCCGCGATCCCTGCGATCTCGACACGCTGACCGAGCGGAGCGGGTTCGCCGCCAATGACTTGCTGGCGAGGCTTTTACCCCTGGAACTGGATGGCCGCATCGCCAGCTTGCCGGGGGGGCGCTACCAGCGGCTAAATTAAGCTAACTTGCCAGCCGACGCCAAGCCCGCTTAATATCCGCCACCCATGACTAAACAATTAATCATTGCCGAGAAACCTTCCGTCGCCCAGGACATCGCCAAGGCGCTCGGCGGCTTCACGCGTGACGGCGAATATTTCGAGAGCGAGCACTATGTGCTGTCCTCGGCCATCGGCCACCTGCTTGAGCTGGCCGTGCCCGAGGAATACGAGGTCAAGCGCGGCAAATGGACCTTCACCCACCTGCCGGTGATTCCGCCGCGCTTCACCGTCAACCCCATCGACAAGACCGCCGACCGGCTGCGCCTGTTGACCCGGCTGATCAAGCGCAAGGACGTCACCGGCCTGGTGAATGCCTGCGACGCGGGGCGCGAGGGGGAGCTGATCTTCCGCTACGTCCTGCAACACGCACTGTCCGAAAAGAACGCCAAACCGATCCGCCGCCTGTGGCTGCAGTCGATGACCGCCGCCGCCATTCGCGACGGGTTTGCCCACCTGCGTTCAGACGAAGAGATGCAGCCGCTGGCCGACGCCGCGCGTTGCCGTTCGGAAGCCGACTGGCTGATCGGCATCAACGGCACGCGTGCCATGACGGCCTTCAACTCCAAGGAAGGCGGCTTTTATAAAACCACCGTCGGCCGCGTGCAGACGCCGACACTCGCCATCCTGGTGCAGCGCGAGCGCAAAATCCGCGCCTTCGAACCACGCGATTACTGGGAAGTCGAGGCGGAATTCCAGGCCGTGGCCGGCACTTATCGCGGCCGCTGGTTTGATGAAAAGTTCAAGAAGCCGGAAGGCGACGAACACGCCAAGGCCGAGCGGCTGTGGGACAAAGCCCGGGCCGATGCCCTGCGCCAAAAATGCCTCGGCAAGCACGGCACGGTCACCGAAGAAGCCAAACCGAAGACCGAAGCCTGTCCGATGCTGTACGACCTGACCAGCTTGCAGCGCGATGCCAACGGCCGCTTCGGCTTCTCGGCCCGCAACACGCTGGCGCTGGCACAGGCGCTTTACGAGCGCCACAAAGTGCTGACCTATCCGCGTACCGACGCCCGCTGCCTGCCCGAAGACTATATTGGCGAGGTCAAGGACACGCTGCGTTCGCTTACCGATTCTGCCTTCGGCAAACATGCCGGCATGGTTCTGGAAAACGGCTGGGTGCACCCGAACAAGCGCATCTTCAACAA
>JAUSBB010000107.1 GCA_030652245.1 Rhodocyclaceae bacterium
AGCGCCTGCTCGACCTGGGCGCGCCCGGCCTGCATTTCTACACGCTCAACCAGGCGACCTTATCGATGGAAATTGTGCGGCGGCTGAACTTGGCCCGGTAAAAGTCGGCGCTGGCGGGACGGCGGCGCTTGGCGTGAAACACCGCCCCTCTCCCTCAATCCCTCTCCCGCGAGGGGAGAGGGAAGCTGTCTGCCTCCTCTCTCCCCTCGCGGGAGAGAGGCTGGGAGAGAGGGGGAATTCGGCAGGTTTCATGATGCGGGGTGGCCTCGCCATGAAAGTTACCCTACCTCCACCCGATTCCGCCCCAGCGCCTTTGCCCGGTAAAGCGCCCGGTCGGCACGGCCGAGCAGTGCATCCAGCGTCGGCGCCTGCGCTGAAAGCGCGGCGACGCCAAAGCTGGCGGTATAGCCGCAGGATGCGCCATCAATCTTCGTCGGCGCGGCCGCCACCGCCAGGCGCATGCGCTCGGCGGCCTGCACCGCCTCGTCAAGTGTCGCGCCCGGCATCAGGATGATGAACTCCTCCCCGCCCCAGCGTCCGGCCAGATCGACGCCGCGCACCGATGCGCTCAGCATGCGCGCAAAGTCCACCAGCACATGGTCGCCGACGTGGTGGCCATACTTGTCGTTGATCGCCTTGAAAAAATCGAGGTCGGCCATGACCAGCGCGAGTGGCGTGCCGTAACGGATGGCGCGCTGGATTTCATGCAGGGCGGCTTCGTCGAAGGCACGGCGGTTGGCCAGCCCGGTCAGCATGTCGACGCGCGCCAGGGCTTCGGCGGCCTCCTTTTGCTGGCGCAATTCGGCGGTGGCGGCGGCGATCTTGTCTTGCAGGTCGTGCTGCGCGGCGGCAATTTTTTCGGCCATGCCATTGATCCCCGCTTCAAGCGGCGCCAGCACCTCGGCGGGATCGTAGGCCACCCGGGCCTCCAGATCGCCGCGGCCGATTCTCGCCACCACCGCGTTGATATGGGCGATCGGCCGTGTCACCCCGGCGGCGATCCTGATCGACACCCAGGTCGCCAGCAGGAAACCGCCCATCAGGATCATCAGCGCAATCTCGACCATCTCGCGCTGGCGCGCGGCCAGCTCGGCGCGGGAAATCTCGACCAGGACATAGCCGACCACCGCCGGCTGGGACGGCATGGCACCCGTCTCCCACGCCCCGCCGTCACTCGCCAGATGCAGCGCCGATTGCCGGATCGGTTCCGCCGTGGTCGTCAGATACTGGCTGCTCATCACCTGCTGCGCATCGGTCAGCGGAACCGCTTGACGCGGCGGCGGCCCCGAACGCGCCAGCGTCCGGCCATCGCGGTCCAGCACGCTCACCGACAGGATCGAGGCGTCCCCCTGCCGCGCCCCTTCGGCCAGCATGCGCAGGGTCTCGTGGCTGCCGCTGAACAGGGCATATTCGGCGGCCGGGCCGATCTGGCGCGCAATGGTCTCGCTGCGCTCCTGAAACAGGCGCTCCAGATCGACCTGATAGCGCTCGAGAAACACCGTGATCAGCAATGACGCGATCATCAGGGCGGGCAACACCGCCCCCAGCAGCAGGCGGCCGCGAAAACCGATGGCAAATGTTTTCATGGCCCACCCTCCTGCCGCCGCAGGTCTTCGGCAATCGCCGCGCCGGCATCCACGGACAGACCCAGGGAGGCGGCCACCTTGGTATTGACGGCAACGTCAAACTCGCGCGACATTTGCGGCGGCGGCAAACCGCGCCCGGCCTGCCAGCCGCGCACCATCTCAATGGCGCGCCGCGCCACCTGCGTCGGCGTCGCATACACCGCCAGCACCGCCCCGGCCTTGACATAAGCGGGCGAGAACGCCACCAGCGGCACGCGCGCGCGGTAGGTGGTGAGCAATATGTTTTGCAGCGTGGCGCTGTGATAAACCGTCGGCTCGGGCAGGGCGAGGATCACGTCGGCGCTTTCAAGTACCGCCTTGAGCGCCGGGTAAATCTCGTCCGGCGCATTCACGGGCGCCGCGACCAGCCTGAGGCCCCGCGCCGTCGCGGCCTTCTCCAGCGCGGGGAGCAGCGGCTGGGTTTGCGGCCCGGCCAGCACGCCCACCCGCGGCCGGTCGGGCAACGCGCGCTTCAGCAAGGCCAGTTGCCGCGCCAGCGGCTGATCGAGCACGGCGGCGGACAGCGCCCGCTGCCCGGCGATGCCCGGCGCATGCCGCGCCGCCCGAGCGTCATAGGCCGCCCGCGGCAACAGGGTTGCCAGCACCGGCACGCGCTCCCACGCGCCAGGCCTGCCGGCCAGCCAGCCAAGCGTCTCATCGAACGCCGCCGCGCCGACCGTGACAATCAGCGCGGGGGGCTCCTCGCTGTCCTGGAGTGGGAGTTGCCGCCGGGAGACCTTCAGCTCCAGGCCGTCCAGACCGGCTTGCAGCACGGCAGCCGTTTCGGCCTGCACGCCTCCTTCCTCCGCCACCACCACCCAGACCCGCTGGGACGCCGCCGCCGGTAATACCAAAGTCATAACCAGCAGGCAAGCGATGGCGAGGCGGGAGAGGAAGCGGGCCATCGTCAGAACGTGAAGCGCAGGGTGCCGTAGGCGCGGCGGTCGAACAAATAGAACGGCCGATATTCGGGATGACTGCCGTCCGCCGCCTGCACCGTGACCGCCGCTTCGGCGCGGGTGCTGCCGACGCGGAAGGGGTAGGCGAGACGCAGATCGACCCGCTGCATGGCGGGCAGAATATCGCTCGCGATGTTCCGCGCATACGACATGGCGCCCGTGGCGTGCCACATCACGCTCAGGTCGAAATCATGCGGCAACTTCTGGAACAGGGCGAGGGTGGTGAAACGGGTTGGCGGAAACCGTTCGGCGTAGGTGGCGTCGTGAACAAATTTCTCAAAGGTCTGATTGACCCAGATTTCGGTATCGTTCAGTGGTTTCCAGCGTAGCTGGTATTCGAGGCCGCGAATCTTGAAGCCGCTGCCGCTGACGAAGTCCCTGACAGGTATGGGCGTAAAGGGCGCAACAGGAAGGACGTAGCCGGGAATCGTGCGCACACCATTGCCGACGCTATCCCTCATCCGCTCGATGAAGCCGCGCACATCGAGCGTCATGCGCCAGTCGCGAAAATTGCCGAAGTAGCCGACCTCCTCGGTATAGAGCGATTCAGGTTCGAGATTGCCGGATGCCACGATCGTGCGGACGGGCAGGTTGAAAAAGGCAAACCAACGATAGGGATTCGTGGCTGCGGTGCTCCTGGGGTAATAGCGCACATCGCCAGCCAACTCGAACAGGGTCGGCATCCGCGTCGACTCGGTCACCCCCGCACGCAGGGTGTGGTCGGGCAGGACATGCAGGTTCGCCATCAGCCGCGGCGAGAAATACCCGCCCTTCAGGCTGTGCCGGCCCCAGAAGCCGCCGGCATTGATCAACCACTGCGGATGCGGCCGCCACTCGAAATTGCCGAACAACCGCTCCTCGTGAAAAGACACTGCCGCCTGCTGGGCATACAGCGGAGGCGACAGCGCTTCCTCGTACTTGTAGCCGGCGCCCCACACGACACGCAATTCCGGGCTGATGCCCAGCTGATGCTGGAACTCAAGATTCGTGCGGCGGCCGCGCCCGCCGGAATCAAGTGTCACACTCGGGTCTAGCGCATAGGGCACGGCATCGCGGAAGACTTCCTCGTCGAAGCTGGCGGAGAGCGTGATTTCCTCTGTCGCCGACAACTGGCGCCGCCACTGGCCCTGCAAATAAAAATCGCGCCTATACACGGCGCGCAAGGAATTGCCAACGCTGCCGGGAACACCTTCTCCGGCCGACAACTGTGTGACCCCGACCTTGGCCATTAACTCATTGTCGGCGGCAGGCCGCAAATCACCGCGCAGGTGCAACTGACTGACAATCTTGTCGTCATTGACATTGGAATAACCGGTGTCGCTGCGCCGTCCGGTCGACAGCCGGAAACTGGCGGCCTCGTTGCCCCAGCCGATGCGCGCCAGGTTATCGTTCACCCCCGCCCCGCCGCCCGTCACGGAAACTTCAGCGCCCTGCGTATCCGCCGTGTGGCGGGTAATGATGTTGATGACGCCGAACAAGGCATTGGCGCCATAGGCCGCCGAATTGGAACCGCGCAACACCTCGATGCGCTCGATGTCTTCCAGCAGCACCCCCATCATGCCCTGATGGGTGCCACCAATATAAAAGGTCGAATACACCGGGCGACCATCAATCAACACCAGGTTGCGCACGCCATAATCGTCGAGCGGGGCATGGTAGGTGGCGCTCGGGTTGGCGCCATTGCGGCCCGAAACCAGATAGCCGGGCACCAGCCGCAGCAGATCGGCGACTTCACGCGCGCCTGAGCGGCGAATGATTTCCCTGTCGATGATCGTCACCGCCCCCGGCGTCTCGGCAAGCGGCTGGGCGAGCCGGCTGACCGTCAGAACCACCGGCAGTTCGCTGAAGTAGTCCTGTTCGGACAACTCGGCCGCCAGCACGCCGCCGCTCGCGACAAGCGCGCAAAGCGAACGGATGAGTGGGCGGAAAGGGAGGCGCATGGATTGTTGTTGGTCTTGTCGAGCCGCGCATGATGTCACGCAGCGGAATGGCTGGCAACAACTACCCCCGGCGGCTAACCAGCGCGATGCCCGCGACCACCAGCGCCGCGCCGAGCAGTTGCGCGAGCGAGAGCGGCTCGTCCAGCAGCCAGGCGGCTAGGCCGATGGTGGCGAGCGGGCCGAGCATGGAAACCAGCGCCACGCGCGAACTGCCCAGTTGGCGGATCGCCGCCGACTGAGCGAACACCGGCAGCGCGGTGGAAAACAGCCCCATCGCCAGCGCATAGCCGTACACCGGCCAGGGCTGCGCCAGCGCCGCGAGCGGCTCCGGCTGCACGGCAAAAAAATGGCCGAACACGGCGACGGTCGAGGCCAGTGTCGCCAGCGCGGCGAAGCGCGCGGTGCCCATCCGGGCGATCAGCCCCGCGCTGCCGGTGAGGTAGATCGCGTAACAGACCGCCGAGCCGAACACCAGCCCACTCCCCAGCCAGATCGTCGCCGCGTCTTCCGCAAATTTGAGGTCGTGCCAGAAAGCCGCGCCGATCCCGGCGTAGCACAGCCCAAGCGCCCCCAGCTCGCGGCCGCTGGGCGAGCGCCGGGTCAGCGCCATGCCGAACAAGAGCGTCAGGGTCGGATAGGTGAACAGGATCAGGCGTTCCAGACCGGCTGTAATGTATTGCAAGCCGAGAAAGTCGAAGACGCTGGCGCCGTAGTAGCCGGTCAGCCCCATGATCACGATGCCCAGCCAGTCGCGCCCGGACAACACCGGCGCCCCGCGCGAAGCGGTGAGGCCCACCCAGAGGAAGATCGGCAGCGCGAAACTCATGCGCAGGGCCAGCAGCGTGATGGCATCGACGCCATACGGATAGGCCAGCTTGACCAGAATCGCCTTGAACGAAAAGCCGAAGGCCGCGAGAATCGCCAGCACAATTCCAGCGCGGTGACTGCCGCCCAGGGTCAACGTCGTCCGCCGAGCAATGAACCCAGCACGCCGCGGATGAGCGCGCGCCCGACCTGCGAACCGATGGTGCGCACCACGGTTTTGGCCATCGTCTGCGCCAGGCCGTCGGTCTGCCCGCCGCGCGGGCCGGTGCGGCCGAACAGGAGATCGCTGATCGCATTGTTGTCCGCTGGCGCCGTCCCGCCAGCGCCGACTTTTGCGGGCACGTTAGCCGCGCGTGCCGTCAATTTCTCGTAAGCCGATTCGCGGTCGACCGTCTTCTCATAGTGGCCAAACAACAGGGAAGACTGAATCGCCGCCTGCCGTTCGGCGGGGGTCAGCGGGCCGAGGCGCGAAGCCGGCGGCAGCACAAAGGCGCGTTCGACCACCTGCGGCCGCCCCTTCTCGTCGAGGAAGGACACCAGCGCCTCGCCCACGCCCAGCTCGGTGATCGCGGTCGTGGCGTCGAAGGCCGGATTGGCGCGCATCGTCTCGGCCGCCGCCTTGACGGCCTTCTGGTCGCGCGGCGTGAAGGCCCGGAGCGCGTGCTGCACGCGGTTGCCGAGCTGGCCGAGCACCTTGTCCGGTACGTCGAGCGGATTTTGCGTGACGAAATAAATGCCGACGCCCTTCGAACGAATCAGCCGCACCACCTGCTCGACCTTGTCGATCAACGCGGGCGGCGCCTCGTCGAAGAGCAGATGCGCCTCGTCGAAAAAGAACACCAGCTTGGGCTTGTCCAGGTCGCCGGCCTCGGGCAACTGCTCGAAAAGCTCCGCCAGGAGCCAGAGCAGGAAGGTAGCGTAGAGCTTGGGCGAGTTCATCAACTGGTCGGCGGCCAGGATATTCACCACGCCGCGGCCGTCCTGCGTCTGCATCAGATCAGCGATGTCGAGCATCGGTTCGCCGAAGAAGCGGTCGCCGCCTTGCTCCTCCAACGTCAACAGACCGCGCTGGATGGCGCCGATCGAAGCCGCCGAGACATTGCCATACTTCGTCTTGAATTCGGCGGCGTTCTCGCCGACATGCTGCACCATTGCCCGCAGATCCTTGAGGTCGAGAAGCAACAGGCCGCCGTCATCGGCAACGCGAAAGACGATCTGCAGCACGCCTTCCTGCGTCTCGTTGAGTCCCAGGAGACGCGCCAGCAGCAGCGGCCCCATGTCGGAAACCGTCGCCCGCACCGGATGGCCGGACGCACCCAGCACATCCCAGAACACCACCGGATTGGCGCGCGGCTGCCAGTCGGCGATACCGAGGCTGTCCAGCCGTTTTTGCAACTTGTCGGACGCCACGCCCGCCGCGCCGAGGCCGGAAAGGTCGCCCTTCACGTCGGCCAGGAACACCGGCACGCCGATGGCCGAGAACTGCTCGGTGAGACGCTGCAAGGTGACGGTCTTGCCGGTGCCGGTGGCGCCGGTGATCAGGCCGTGACGGTTGGCGAGGGCGGGCAGCAGCGCGAGTTCGCTTGCGCCGTGCTTGGCAATGAGGAGCGGAAGGTTCATGATTGATCGGGCTCGTTCGGAAATGACGCAAAGCATAACGCAAGCGCGCCACGGCAGGAATCCAGAACGTTCATGTGCGTTAAAACAACAGCTTGTGGCGCTAAGCTCAAAAAAGACTTCAATTAACCCCGCTGTTTAACGTAGCATGACCTCCGCAACTTGCCACTGACCGCGTGTTTGACTTGACGGGACACCATCGCCATGACTCGTTTATCCGCATCATGAAACCCAATCCGGAAAGCATGTCGCCCCGCATTGACGAGGTGCGACGACTCAAGCAAAAGGGGCTCAGCATGGCCCAGATCATCGACCGCCTGAGTGGCGACGAGGGTCCGACGATTTTAGCCGCGCCGCCGCCCAAGCCGGCTGCCGCGCCCATTGCCCATGCACCCACGCTGCATCTGACGCTGGACAACATCGAATATCCGGCCTACATGCTCAACCAGAATTTCGAGCTGGTGTGGATCAACGAACACGCCCAGCAGCGGTTTTTTGGCGGGCACCCCGATCTGCCGCAGACCAGCGACGCGCGCAACCTGTTCCGCCTGTTGCCGGTGGGCCGCAACGAGTGGGGCAGCCTGCTGCATTTCCACGTCGGGCTGGCCAAGTCGCGCCTGAGCCCGGACTGTTTCGGCAATCTGTGCCACGGGCTCGATCCGGTCACCTATGCGCGGCTGCAAGCCGCCTACATCGAAACGGTGGCCGAGCCGATCCGCCCGGTGGTTCAATCCACCGTCATCCTGCCCGGCAACCCGGCCACCCAGGAAGCCGAACAGATTCATACCGCCTACGCCACGTTCTTCCGCGAAGGCATCTTCATCGTGCTGATTCCCGAGGCCGAGTATGCCAACGAAATGCTCGACCTGCTGGCGCGGCGCGACGAGATCATCCGCGGCCTGCTACGGAAGCGCCTGCCGGTGCTCACGCACCTGGCGGTGCTGGTGGCCGACCTGCAGGGCTCGGTAAAAATCTGCTCGGAACTCCCTCCGGCGGAGTATTTCGAGCTGATCAACGAAATCTTGAAGGTGCTGGCACCAATATTTCGCAAGCACCACGGCACCTGCGGCAAGCACGTCGGCGATGGTCTGGTGTACTACTTCTTTCCGCAACCAGACAGCGACTATCTAGCCAACTCGCTGGCCTGTGCGCAGGATATCCGGAAGGAAATTCAGCGCCTGTCCAAGGCCTGGCAGTTGCGCAAACAGTGGTTCAACGAGCTGTTTCTCAACACCGGCATTACCGAAGGCCAAGAGTGGCTGGGCACCTACCAGTCACCGACCAGCGTCGAATTCGTCGTGCTCGGCGACACGATCAACCAGGCGGCGCGGATCTCCGATTTTGCCCGCCATGGCAGCATCTGGGTCACCAAGAGCCTGATCAGCCGGCTGTCGGCGGAAGAACGCGCCCGCGTCGTCTATGGCGTCCGGCGCCGCGCCCCCGAAGGCCGGGAAGTCTTTGTTTCCTCCAGCTTTTCGCAAATGTCCGCGCTGCTCGAACAAGAGGGCGCGCGCACGGAAAAGCTCCACGACATCGCCACCTTGTCCGTCACCGAAGTCGTCGAAATCAAACCAAGAACCGGATAGGCATCGATCCCTGTCGGCTGACGTAAAATGGCGGCCCCAACAGAAACGGAACGACACCTATGGCCGGACACAGCAAATGGGCCAACATCCAGCATCGTAAAGGCCGCCAGGACGAGAAACGCGGCGCGGCGTTTTCGCGCATCGCCAAGGAA
>JAUSBB010000096.1 GCA_030652245.1 Rhodocyclaceae bacterium
CGCTGCGCGGCGCCGGCCTCGTCGATGACGTCGATGGCCTTGTCCGGCAGGTGCCGGTCGGTGATGGAGTTGGCGGATAACTCGGCGGCGTTGGTGATGGCGGCGGCGGACTATTTGATGGCGTGATGCTCCTCGAAGCGCGTCTTGAGGCCGCGCAGGATCGACACCGTTTCGTCGACGCTCGGTTCATTGACGTCGATCTTCTGGAAGCGGCGCGACAGGGCATGGTCCTTCTCGAACACGCCGCGAAACTCGTTGTAGGTCGTGGCGCCGATGCACTTCACCGTGCCCGAGGACAACGCCGGCTTCAGCAGATTCGACGCATCGAGCGTGCCGCCCGATGCCGCGCCGGCGCCGATCAGGGTGTGGATCTCGTCGATGAAGAGAATCGCCTGCGGGTCGTCGATCAGTTGCTTGAGCACTGCCTTGAGGCGTTGCTCGAAATCGCCGCGATATTTGGTGCCGGCCAGCAGCGCACCCATGTCCAGCGCATACACCGTCGCGCCCGCGAGGATTTCCGGCACGCGGTTCGCGGCGATACGCAGTGCCAGTCCTTCGGCGATGGCGGTCTTGCCGACGCCGGCCTCGCCGACCAGCAGCGGGTTGTTTTTGCGGCGGCGGCAGAGTGTCTGAATGACGCGTTCGAGTTCCTTGTCGCGGCCGATCAAGGGGTCGATCTTGCCAGTCAGCGCGAGTTGGTTGAGGTTCTGCGTGAAGTTGTCGAGCGCGCTCGCCTGTTGCGGCGTCTCGGCTTCAGGTTCGGTCTCTGCTTCGCCCTTGCCGGCAGGTTGCGGCGCCTTGGTAATGCCGTGGGAGATGAAGTTCACCACGTCGAGGCGCGAGACGCTTTGCTTTTGCAGGAAATAGACGGCATGCGAGTCTTTCTCGCCGAAAATCGCCACCAGCACATTGGCGCCATTCACCTCTTTTTTCCCCGAGGATTGCACATGCAGGATGGCGCGCTGGATGACGCGCTGGAAGCCCAGCGTCGGCTGGGTGTCGATCTCACTGTCGCCGGCCACGGTGGGGGTGTGCTGGTCGATGAAACCGGCCACCTCGCGGCGCAACTCTTCGATGTTGGCGGCACAGGCGCGCAGCACCTCGGCGGCCGAAGGGTTGTCGAGCAGCGCCAGCAACAGATGCTCGACGGTGATGAATTCATGCCGTTTCTGTCGCGCTTCGACAAAGGCCATGTGCAGACTGACTTCAAGTTCCTGAGCGATCATCACATTACCTTTCGATTCAATTCTCTTCCATCACGCAAGCCAGCGGATGCTGGTGGCGCTTGGCGAATTCGTTCACCTGCTCAACCTTGGTCACGGCCAGGTCGCGCGGAAATACACCGCACACCCCGCGGCCATCCCGATGCACCTTCAACATCACGACAGTGGCTTGTTCACGGCGCATCCGAAAAAACTTTTCCAGCACGACGATGACAAAATCCATCGGCGTGTAATCGTCATTGAGCAGCAGCACTTTGTAGAGCGGCGGCGGCTTGACTTTTTGTTGATCCGGCTCCAGGGCGACACCTGCGTCGTGGAGCGTTTGCTTGCGAGTTGCCATGCGACGATTCTAATGCGAATCAAACACCATTCAACTGCACCGCCATCAGGGGAAAAGCGCTGGAAAAAGGTACCCATCCCCCCGGGCGGCGGGACTGCGTAGTTCCGGGGCGCGCCGGAAAATTTATGTCATGCTGTTGCGCAACATCGAAATTAGTTGACGCCGGCAAAAAACCTGCGTAAAAGGCGAGCGTGTTTGGTTCAAGCTTCACCGCTTCGGTTCCCTCCGCTGTCGAGAACTTGTAACGCAAACATGTCGCCAGCAATGCGGCATTCCGCCGCTGGTTGTTGGTTATGTGTCACGTTTTATGAAAGAGGTTTTATGGCAACGGGTACCGTTAAGTGGTTCAATGATTCCAAGGGTTTTGGTTTTATCACGCCGGATGATGGCAGCGAGGACTTGTTCGCGCACTTCTCCGCAATCAACATGCCGGGCTTCAAGACCCTGAAAGAGGCAGAAAAGGTCAGCTTCGAAGTCGTGCAGGGCCCCAAGGGCAAGCAGGCTTCAAACATCCAGAAGGCCTGATCGCCGTCTGGTCAGCGCCGATGCTTGTCGGCGCTGAAAGTGAAAGCCCGCCAACCGGCGGGCTTTTTTTACGGCATTTTCAGATTTACATCCTGTCGATCATCGCCTGGCCGAAAGCGGAACACTTCACTTCCTTGGCGCCTTCCATCAGGCGCGCAAAATCGTAGGTGACGATCTTGTCGGCGATGGCGGCTTCCATCGACTTGATGATCAGGTCGGCGGCCTCCGTCCAGCCCATGTGACGCAGCATCATCTCGGCGGAGAGGATCAGGGAGCCCGGGTTTACATAGTCCTTGCCGGCATACTTCGGCGCCGTGCCGTGGGTGGCCTCGAACACCGCATACTGGTCGGAAATGTTGGCGCCCGGGGCGATGCCGATGCCGCCGACCTGCGCGGCCAGCGCGTCGGAGATGTAGTCGCCGTTGAGGTTGAGCGTGGCGATGACGTCATATTCTGCCGGCCGCAGCAGGATCTGCTGCAGGAAGGCGTCGGCGATCACATCCTTGATGATGATGTCGCGTCCGGTATTGGGGTTCTTGAAACTGCACCACGGCCCGCCGTCGATGGGCTGGGCGCCGAACTCCTTCTGCGCCACTTCGTAACCCCAGTCGCGGAAAGCGCCTTCGGTGTATTTCTGGATGTTGCCCTTGTGCACCAGGGTGATGCTCTTGCGGTCATTGGCGATGGCGTACTTGATCGCGGCGCGCACCAGGCGCGCAGTGCCTTCCCGCGATACCGGCTTGATGCCGATGCCCGAGGTGTTCGGGAAACGGATCTTCTTGACGCCCATCTCGTCCTGCAGGAACTTGATGACCTTCTTCGCGCCCTCCGACTCCGCCGCCCATTCGATGCCGGCGTAGATGTCCTCGGTGTTCTCGCGATAGATCACCATGTCGGTCTTGGTCGGGTCCTTCAGCGGCGAGGGCACGCCCTTGAAGTAGCGCACCGGGCGGACGCACTGATAGAGGTCGAGTTCCTGGCGCAGCGCGACGTTCAGCGAGCGGATGCCGCCGCCCACCGGCGTGGTCATCGGGCCCTTGATCGAAACGGCGTACTCCTTGCAGGCGTTCAGGGTTTCTTCCGGCATCCAGACATCCGGGCCATACAGGCGGGTGGATTTTTCGCCGGCATACACTTCCATCCACGAAATCTTTTTCTTGCCGCCGTAAGCCTTGGCCACCGCGGCGTCGACCACCGCCTGCATCACTGGCGTGATGTCGATGCCGATGCCATCGCCTTCGATGAAGGGGATGATGGGGTTGTCCGGGGTGGGTTGTCCGGCAACGATTTTTTGCCCTGCGGCGGGAACCTTGATGTGGGACGTGCTCATGTGCCTGCTCCAGTGTTGAAGAGCTTTCCATTATCCACCAAAAACGGCGGGTCGATCTTTGTCGGGCGGTATCGAATGCTAGAATCATCCTGCAACTTTCATTAAATAACTCAGGAATATCATGGAGATATCGGCAAGTATCGGGGTGAAAGCTGATCGGTCAGCGAGTGCGACCGCGCTCAGGATCTCCCAAACCCTGATCGATGGTTTCAACAAGCACTACCGGCTGTTCCGCGCAAGCTCGGCGGGCGCCAAGACGCGTTTCGAGCAGGGCGACTGGCCGGGCGTGCAGCGCGCGGTTCGGGAACGCATCCAGTTTTATGACGACCGGGTCATCGAGACCGCCGCGCTGCTGCATGCCGAGTTCAGCGCCGAAACGGTGGACGATGTCATCTGGCAGCAGGCCAAGCTGTATTACATCGGTCTGCTGACCAATCATCATCAGCCGGAACTCGCCGAAACATTTTTCAATTCGGTGTTCTGCAAGATCATGCACCGCACCTATTTCCACAACGATTTTATCTTTGTGCGACCGGCGATTTCGACCGAATACATCGAATCCGACCCGCCCTGCTATCGCTGCTATTACCCCAACGAAGCAGGTTTCCGCGAATCCCTCAAGCGCATTTTCCTGGACTTCGACTGGCAACGCGAATTTGCCGATCTCGATCGCGATGTCGAATATCTGCGCAGCGCCGTCAACGCGTACCTGGGCGTGCTGCCGCGCCGCGAGGTGAATTTCCAGATTCAGGTGCTCTCCGCGGCCTTTTACCGCAACAAGGGGGCCTACATCATCGGCAAGGCGGTGAATGGCTCGGTGGAGTATCCATTTGCGGTGCCGGTGCTGCACGATGCCGCAGGCAAGCTGACGCTGGATTGCATCCTGCTCGATGCGGGGTTGATCGGCGTGTTGTTCTCGCTGTCGCGCGCCTATTTCATGGTCGACATGGCGGTGCCCGCCAATACCATCCAGTTTTTGCGCTCCATCATGCCGCACAAGCCGCGCGCCGAGCTGTATTCGATGCTGGGCCTGGGTAAGCAGGGGAAGACGGCGTTTTATCGCGGGCTGATCTCGCACCTGCATCATTCGGCCGACCAGTTCATCGTCGCACCGGGCATTCGCGGCCTGGTGATGATGGTGTTCACCCTGCCGTCCTATCCCTATGTTTTCAAGGTAATCAAGGATGTGTTCGGCCCCTCCAAGGAAGTCGATCACGCGACGGTGAAACGCAAATATCAACTGGTGAAGCAGGTCGACCGGGTCGGGCGGATGGCCGACACGCTGGAGTTCTCCCATGTTGCCCTGCCGAAGAACCGGTTTGCGCCGGACTTGCTGGCGGAGTTGATGCAACAGGCGCCGTCCTTGCTTGAAGAGGATGGCGCCGACCTGATCATCAAGCACCTGTATATCGAGCGGCGCATGGAACCCCTCAATCTTTACCTCGAACGCACCGAGAAAGCCGGCCGCGCCGACCTGCTTGAACAGGCGGTCATCGAGTATGGCAACGCCATCCGTGAACTGGCGATCGCCAACATTTTTCCGGGCGACATGCTGTGGAAAAACTTTGGCGTCACCCGTTACGGGCGCATCGTTTTTTATGATTATGACGAAATCGAATACATGACCGACTGCAACTTCCGGCGCATTCCGCCGGCCCCCAACGAGGAAGCCGAGATGTCCGGCGAGCCCTGGTATTCGGTGGGCAGGAATGACATTTTCCCCGAGGAGTTCGCCTTTTTCCTGCTGACCTCGCCGAAAATTCGCGCTGCCTTCATGCGTCACCACGCCGACCTGCTGGATGCCGGGTTCTGGCAACGGGCGCAGGAGGAAATCCGCAGTGGCGCTATCTGCGACTTCTTCCCTTACCCGGAGGAACTGCGCTTTTGCAATCGTTATGGTGGGGGGTGCGGAAAATGAAAGCTTTTTTGTCCTTGTGCTTTGGCCTGTTTGCGGCGCTGGCGACGGCGCAGGCTTTGCCCGTGATGGAGTTGCAAGCGGGCTTCCATCGCATCGAGGCCGAGGTGGCCCACACGCAGCCCGCGCGGGTGCAGGGCCTGATGCAGCGGCGCGAAATGCCGCCGCAGCGCGGCATGCTGTTCGTTTTTCCCGAGTCCGACCGGCACTGCATGTGGATGAAAAACACCTTGCTGCCGCTTGCCGTCGCCTTTCTCGATGATGCCGGACGCATCATCAACGTCGCCGAGATGCAGCCGGGGAGCGAAGACAATCATTGCGCGGCGCGGCCCGCCCGCTATGCGCTGGAAATGAACGCCGGCTGGTTTGCCCGGCGCGGCCTCAAACCCGGCGCCGTCATCGGCGGCATCGAGCGCGCGCCTGTGGCGCGCTAGCGCAGTACGCGCGGTACGAAGAGCCGGGCGTGCCGAAACGTCGCCGGGGCGTGCGAAAACAGCGCCGACCAGACGATGATGATCCAGAACAGCGTCAGCCGCGGCGCGCCGTCGAACATCATCGCGCCCACCAGCAGCAGTTTGGCCAGCACGCCGGCACCCGCCACCTCGATCAGATGGCTCGGCTTGCGCCAGATATCGAGCGCGAACATCGCGACGCCGGTAACCGTCACCGCGGCAGCCAGCCGGCCGACGCCGCCCAGATGATCCAGCGGCGCCCCGAACAGCGCCGCGCCGAAAGCGACCACCGCAACCAGATGCAGCCCGCGCAAAAGCACGGAAAGCCAGCGGCGCAGCAAATCGGCGCGGGGGAGGGGCGAGGGCATCGGAAGATTATAAGCTTGCCCCTGCGCCGTCCCGCCAGCGCCGACTTTTGCGGTCGGCTGTGCTAGGCTTTCGGCCCCAACAACGAAACCCGAGGAGCCCTACGTGCCAGGTCTGCTGCCCAATGTCGATCCC
Organism: Rhodocyclaceae bacterium; assembly: GCA_030652245.1. Lineage (GTDB taxonomy): Bacteria > Pseudomonadota > Gammaproteobacteria > Burkholderiales > Rhodocyclaceae > Sulfuricystis. The sequence continues at coordinate 6,287 of JAUSBB010000096.1, forward strand.
GATGGATTGCTCGAATACTCGGTCGTCTATACCGACCGCTCGCTGAACCACATGTCCGCTGTTTTTCAGGGCGTGATGCGCGATATTTCCCGCATCCTCAAGGATGTCTATCACGCCGAAGCCGCCGTGATCGTGCCGGGGGGCGGCACTTTCGGCATGGAGGCGGTGGCGCGCCAGTTCGCCACCGGCAAGAAGTGTCTGGTGATCCGCAACGGCTGGTTCAGTTTTCGCTGGAGCCAGATCTTCGAGATGGGTTCGATCCCTGCTTCGACCACGGTGCTGAAGGCGCGGCGGATTGCCGATGCGCCGCAGTCGCCGTTCGCGCCCGCACCCATCGAGGAGGTGGTGGCGACGATCCGTGCCGAAAAGCCCGATCTGGTATTCGCGCCGCATGTCGAAACCGCCTCCGGCATGCTGCTGCCCGACGCCTATCTGCGTGAGGTGGCGGCTGCGGTGCATGCGGTCGGCGGCCTGTTCGTGCTCGACTGCGTGGCCTCCGGCGCGCTGTGGGTGGATATGGCCGACATCGGCATCGATGTCATGGTCACCGCACCGCAGAAGGGCTGGAGCGGGCCGCCCTGCGGCGCACTGGTCTGCCTTGGCGCGGAGGCGCTGAAACGCATGGAAGCGACGACCAGCACCAGTTTTGCCGCCGATCTAAAGAAGTGGCTGCAGATCATGCAGGCCTACGAAAATGGCGGTCATGCCTACCACGCCACGCTGCCGACCGACGCGCTCGTGACATTGCGCAAGGTGATGCTGGAAGCCGAAGCGTATGGTTTCGAAAAGCTGCGCACGGCGCAGAGCGAACTTGGCAGCAAGGTGCGCAAGCTGCTTGCCGCGCGCGGCTTCAAGAGCGTCGCCGCGCCGGGTTTCGAGGCGCCTGGCGTCGTCGTCAGCTATACGGATGATCCCGAAATCCAGTCGGGCAAGAAATTCATTGCCCAGGGCCTGCAAAGCGCCGCCGGCGTGCCCTTGCAGTGCGACGAACCGGCCGATTTCCGCAGCTTCCGCGTCGGCCTGTTCGGGCTGGACAAGCTCTATGCCGTCGATCGCACCGTTGCGACGCTGGACAAGGCGCTGGACAAGGTGTTGGCCGGTTGAGTCGATCTTCAGTCAACGCAAAACGGGCGCCCACCAGGGGCGCCCGTTTTGTTTGGTGCTGAACGCTCAGGCGAAGTTCTTTTCCGCGAATTGCCAGTTCACGAGATTGTTGAGGAAGGTCTCGACGAACTTGGGACGCATATTGCGGTAGTCGATGTAGTAGGCATGCTCCCAGACGTCGACGCACAGCAGCGCCTTGTCGCCGGTGGTCAAGGGGGTGCCGGCGGCGCCCATGTTGACGATGTCGACCGAACCGTCGGCCTTCTTCACCAGCCAGGTCCAGCCCGAACCGAAGTTGCCGACGGCGGAGGTCTGGAAGGCTTTCTTGAACTCGTCGAGCGAGCCCCACTTCTTGTTGATGGCATCGGCCAGCGCGCCCGTCGGGGCGCCGCCGCCGTTCGGCTTCATGCAGTTCCAGAAGAAGCTGTGGTTCCAGACCTGCGCGGCGTTGTTGTAGATGCCGCCGGCCGGAGCCTTCTTGACGATGGCTTCGAGGTCGAGGTC
>JAUSBB010000097.1 GCA_030652245.1 Rhodocyclaceae bacterium
CAGCCGCTTCGAGAAGGCCAGATTAGATGCCGGCGTCACAGGCAAGGATTATCAGTTCCGCGATCTGCGCGCGAAGGCAGCGACCGACTTGCGTGACTCGGTAAATCTCGAAGCGTCGCAGGCCTTGCTCGACCATTCCAGCGTCGTGATGACCGAGCACTACACCAGGTCGAGACGGGGGAAAATCATTTCCGCAATTCCCAAGAAAGCCGCGTCAAATGGGGGTTCTAAATCCTAGAATTGCGGAAAGGATTTGAGCCGAAACCAGCGCCGTTGCTGGATTTCGCGCTAACTTCAGGTACTAGCGGGTAACACCGTGGAGGTTCGAGTCCTCTCCTGGGCACCACCCTTGTGAAGAAGCAAGAACTTGGGTTAGTTTGTGGCGGCGTACTGTAAAGAATGACAGACGCCCAGGTGGCAAATTCTACTCCCCCGCGCTCCTGTGTCATCGTTGAAAACAAGATGCCTGGACTAACAGAGACCCCCGGCTTGCTGGAAAAAATTCTGACCCTGGTCGTCGGCACCTTGGTGCTGGTCGCCGCGTTCATGTTCTCGTTGGTGATCCTTGCCGTCGCCCTTGTCGCGGGCCTGATGTTCTGGGGCTATTTTTGGTGGAAAACCCGCAAGATTCGCCATGGTCTGCGCGAGCAACCACCGCGCCAACAACGGCCGCCGAGCGGCCAGGTGATCGAGGGCGAGGTGATTGTCGTCGAGGAGGTCATTGTCGATGAAATTCGCAACTCGCCGAAAAATCCGCCCAACTCGCCGGACAGATAGCGGTTAACGTGAAATACGCAATTAGACGACTCGGGTAACCCCAAGAGAGCGGCAGGATTTGATGCACGTTCGTGCCGCGCTTGACGACGCAATTGACCTTCACCGGCGTCAGCCCGGTCGCACGCAGGGCGGTCACGCGGTCATAATAGGGAGTCGCGAATCCCCTACCGCACCGGTGCGATGCCCCACTCGGCGACACCTTCGGGGAGGCGCACCGCGTCGTAGCCTTGCTTGCGCAGCAGGTCGACCGCGTCGCGGGCCATCAGGCAATACGGACCGCGGCAATAGGCGACGATCGTCTTGTCGGCCGGCAATTCCGCCAACCGGCTCTTCAGTTCCTCCAGTGGCATCGAACGCGCGAAGGGCAGGTGCGCTGCTTCAAACTCGTTCGCAGGGCGCACATCGAGCACGATCACCTCGCCTTTCTTCGCCAGCTTGACCAGGCTGTTGCGGTCCTGCGGTGCCATTTCTCCCGGATGGATGGCCATTTGCTCGAGCGCGAGTCGCAGCTCGACAAGCCGATCCTCGGCGAGCGACCGGATCGCCACCCAGAAGTCCGCCACCCCTCGGTTGGCAATGCGATAAATGACGTTCTTGCCCTGTTTTTCCGTCTCGACCAGCCGCGCGGCGCGCAGCTCGCGCAGGTGTGCGCTGGCCAGCTTCATGCTGATGGAAGTTTCCCGCGCCAGCATGTCCACGGTCTTTTCGCCCTGGCAGAGCAGCTCGATGAGTTCCAGCCGCTTCGGGCTGCACGCCGCCTTGCCGATGCGGGCCACCTGCTCGTAGAGCAGATCCTTGATACGTCGGGATTCGTTCATGAGGGCGAATCTTAACCGTGTTTGATTTTTTCCTTGACAACGGCGCGATGCTCCGGATATGTTAGTCTAACAATCATTAGACTGTTATCTGTAGTGAAGGAGAAAACAAAATGTTTTTTCGACAACTGGCAACAAAGGAAGCGACCCTGTCCTACTTCTTCGGCTGCGGCGGCAAGGGTTACGGCATTGCCGTCGATGTGGTGGCCGGCGACGAGGACTGGTTCATCAAGGAGGCGGAGGCCGCCAAGGTCAAGATCAGCTACGTCATCGACACGCATGTGCATGCCGATCACTACTCGGGTGGTTTGGCGCTGGCGCGCCAGGTCGGCGCGCCCTATTGCCTGCACGAGTCGAATCGCGGACGCGTCGGGTTCGCCTTCGAGCCGTTGCACGACGGCCAACGTCTCGATGCCGGCAATGTGGCCATCGATGTACTGCATACGCCCGGCCACACGCCCGACAGCATCTGCCTGCTGGTGACAGACAAGCGACGGGGTGAGGCGCCCTGGTTCGTCATCACGGGCGACATGCTCTTCGTCGGGGCCGTCGGCCGGCCCGATCTCGCCGGCCAGGAGCGCGAAATGGCGGGCCAGATACACGACAGCCTGCACGGCAAGATCCTGGCGCTGCCCGGCGAAGTCGAGATCTATCCCGGCCATACGTCCGGCAGCGTCTGCGGCGCCGGAATTTCGGGCAAGCCGGCCTCGACTGTCGCGTTCGAAAAGCGCTGGAATCCGCTGCTGTCAATGGATCGCGCCAGCTTCATCGACGCGCTGACCAAGGAAATCCCGCCGCGTCCAGCGGCGATGGAGCGGATGGTCGCGGTCAACCTCGGCAGGTAATCACCCGGTGAGCGAACTCAGCCACGGCATCCGCGTCAATCTCGGCCAGTTCCTGCATCAACTTTTGCAGGTGCTGCTGGTTGGCATGACCATCGGCATGATGCGCACCGTCGTGCCGGCGCTGGCCGAAACCGAATTCGGCGTGCCGCGCGGCAGCTTCACGCTGCTGGTCGCCTTTGTCGTCGGCTTCGGCATCGTCAAGGGTACGCTCAACTTCGTCGCCGGCCGGCTGGCCGAATCCTGGGGGCGGCGGCGCGTGCTGTTGATCGGCTGGGTCACGGCCATGCCCATCCCCGTCCTGATTTACTTCGCGCCGTCGTGGGACTGGATCGTTGTCGCCACCTTGCTGCTCGGCGTGAATCAGGGCTTCACCTGGTCGATGACGCAGACCGCCAAGCTCGATCTCACCCGACCCGACCAGCGTGGGTTGACCATCGGCTTCAACGAATTTGCAGGTTACGTCGGCGTCGCCATCGCCGGCATCGTCACCGGCTATCTGGCGGCCGAACTCGGGCCGCGCCTGGGACTGCTGATCTTCGGCCTCGCGGTGATCGGGCTCGCAACGCTCCTCACGCTGTTGTTCATCGCCGACACGCTGCCGTGGGCGAAGAAGGAAAAGCCGATGATGGCAGCGAGCGGCGCAACCCTGCACCCGCGTTATCCGCTGGGTGTTTCCGCCAAGCCCACGACGCGTGAGATTTTCACGCTGGTCAGCTGGCGCGACCGGCGCTTCTTTGCGCTGTGCCAGGCGGGCCTTGTCGAGAAATTCGTCGATGCGCTGATCTGGGTGTTCTACCCGGTGTTCCTCTACAGCAAGGGGGTGAGCCTGCCCGGCATCGGCTGGATCGTCGGCGTCTATGGCTTCACCTGGGGCGGCGCGCAACTGCTGACCGGACGCCTATCCGACCACTGGGGACGACACCGGCTCAACGTCGCCGGCATGTGGATCTGCGGCGCGGGCGTGGCGCTGATGCTGCTTGGTGAAGGTGCGGCGTGGTGGTCTTTCAGCGCGGCCGTTTCGGGACTCGGCATGGCCATGCTCTATCCGAACCTCTCGGCAGCGGTCGCCGACATTTCGGCGCCGCACTGGCGCGCCTCGGCCATCGGCACCTATCGTTTCTGGCGCGATCTGGGCTACGGTGTCGGCGCGCTTGGCCTGGGGCTGGCGGCGGCCTCGACGCAATCCGTCGAGGGCGCCTTCTGGTTCGTCGCGGGAGCGATGGCGCTGTCCGGCCTCGGGCTGGCGATCCTCGGCGAGGAAACCCATCCGCGGCTCAAGCCGGCTGCTGTTCCCATGTTACGCAGCGAGCCGGCTGGCGCCGTCCCACCAGCGCCGACTTTTGAAAGGAAAACACCATGAAACCAGGCCTATCCACCCGCTGCGTGCATGCCGGAGAAATCGACGACGCGCATGGCTCGCCGCATACGCCGATCTACACCACCACGACGTTCAAGTTTCCTTCTACCGCCGACCTGCTCGACGTCGTGGAGGGTCGCAAGGCCGGCAGCCTCTACACGCGCTATGGCCTCAACCCGAGCGTCGCCAGCATCGAAAATAAACTCGCCGCGCTCGAAGGCGCCGAGGCCGCCTGGGCTTTCTGTTCCGGTATGGCGGCGGAGGTCGCGCTGTTCCTGACCCACGGCCGCCGTGGCATCGTCTGCCTCGGCGACGCCTACGGCGGCACGCTGGAGCTGCTGGCCAGCCAGTTGCCGCTGCTCGGCATTCCGACGCACCTGCTGCTCGGCGACGACATGGGACGTCTCGATGAAATTCTGTCCGAGGGCGCGGAACTGGTGTTTTTCGAGACGCCGACCAATCCGACGCTGGAAATCTTCGACATCCACGCCATCGCCAGGCTGGCCCACGCCCACGGCGCGCGCGTGGCGGTCGATAACACCTTCGCCTCCCCGGTGAACCAGTTGCCGCTGGCGCTGGGTGCGGATTTCGTCGTGCATTCCTGCACCAAATATCTCGGCGGCCATTCGGACCTCACCGCCGGCGCGCTGATGGGCGCGGCGGAACTGCTCGCGCCAGTGTGGAACTGGCGCAAGAACCTTGGCACGACCATCGCGCCGGAAATCGCCGCGCAGCTCGCGCGCAGCATCCGCACGCTGCCGGTACGCGTGCGCCAGCAGAACGCATCGGCGCACGCGGTCGCGGAAGCGATGGCGCGGCATCCGCGGATCGCCCGCGTGCTCTATCCCGGCCTGCCCGATTTTCCCGGCCACGATCTTGCCCGGAAACAGATGGTTGGCTTCGGCGGCATGCTGACCATCGAGGTGAAGGGGTGTGGCGATGACGCCACGCGCGTCGCCGACCGGCTGAGGCTTTTCGCGCTCGCGCCCAGTCTTGGTGGCGTCGAGAGCCTGGTCACCCAGCCCTGTACCACGACGCACCACGGCCTGACGCCGGAGGAACGCGCGCGGCGTGGCATCTCTGACGCGATGCTGCGGCTGTCCATCGGTCTCGAAGACGCGGCCGACCTGATCGCCGATCTGCATCAGGCGCTGACATGAGCGCTCCGATCTATCTCGACTACAACGCGACAACACCCGTCGCGCCGGAGGTGGCAGCGGCGATCCGGCATTGGCTGGAGGAGGATTTCGGCAACCCGTCCTCGTCCCACGTTTATGGCCGGCGGGCGGCGCAAGCCGTCCTGCAGGCACGCACCGAAGTGGCCGCCCTGATCGGCGCGCAGGCGGAGGAAATCGTGTTCACCGGCAGCGCCACCGAGGCAAACAACCTGGCCTTGCTGGGCGTTGCGCGTGCGCTGCCTGCGCAGCGGCATATCGTCGTCAGCGCCGTCGAACATCCGGCGGTGATGCAGCCCGCGCTGCATTTGCGCGAACTCGGCTGGGACGTATCGGTCGTGCCGGTCGATGGCGCTGGACGGGTCGCCGTCGCCGCTGTGGCCGCTGCGCTGCGGCCCGATACGGCGCTGGTATCGGTGATGCTCGCCAATAACGAGGTCGGCACGCTGCAACCCATCGCGGAGATCGCCGCGCTGGCGCGTGCCAACGGCAGCCTGATGCACACCGACGCCGCGCAGGCTGCCGGAAAACTGCCGGTGAATGTCGAAACCCTCGGCGTCGATCTGCTGACGCTCGCCTTCCACAAGTTCTCAGGTCCGAAGGGCGTTGGTGCGCTGTATGTCCGGCAGGGCGCTCCGCTCAAGCCGATTTTCTTCGGCGCCGGGCAGGAGCGCGGACTGCGGCCGGGCACCGAGAATGTCGCACTGATCGTCGGCGCTGGCGAGACGGCACGACTGGCGCGCGAACGCCTGCCGCACGTCGGCACACATCTGCAGACCCTGCGCGATCTGCTGCATCGCCATTTGCAGGCGGGTGTGCCCGGCTTGCAACTCAATGGCCACCCGGAGCAGCGTCTGCCGAATACGCTACACGTGTCTTTTCCCGGTGTGTCTGGACGATCATTGCTCGCGGCGGTGGAAGACACGGTCGTCGCATCGGTCGGTTCGGCCTGTCACTCCCATGGCGACGCGGTGAGCGGGGTGCTGGCGGCGATGGGATGTGATGCGGAACGCGCGCGCGGCGCGGTGCGGTTGTCTTTCGGGAACGGAACGACAGAGGAGGATATCGAATGCGCCGCCAGTGCGCTGATCAGCGCGTGGCGGGCGACGGCGGGATAACCATCCCGCTGGCGCCCATCGCGTATCGGCGGCATTGACCAAGGGCTAGGAGGCGAATCCCGCCCTGCGGGACGAAATCCTCGCCGCTTTGCAGATAGCGGCTAGGTGCTTTCTCGTCCAATGTTGCCGGCCCAGGCCAGTGCCTGGGTCAGGCAGGTGTTCACCATCATGTGATCGGCGCCGGGCAGTTGCTCGGTCAGCAGATGGCAGATTTCGCCGTCCTCCGCTTCGAGCGCCTCGGCCAGGTGCAGCATGATGCCGAGCTGGCCGCTGCGGTGTTCGAGCGCTTCCTGCATGTCGCGGGAGACCTGGATGCCCTTGAGGATTTCTTCGAGCGGCACGCCCATCAGCACAGGCATCAGCGACATGATGCCGGTCATGAAGGCATGATCTTCAAATTCGTGCGCGCCCGATTTCAGTTTGCCGGCGAGCAACTCAAGAAAACGGCCGCGCGTTGCCGCCATCTGGAGGAGCGGGCTGGCGACCTGATTGCCACCGGCCGGATTGGTATAGAGCAGGAGTTGCAGCCAGCGTTGCAACTGGCGCCGGCCGAGCACGGTGATGGCGTGGCGCAGGCTGGTGACCTTGACGCGCACGCCGGTGGCCACCGAGTTGGTCAGCCGCAGCAGATTCACCGCCAGGCCGGGTTCCTGCTTGAAGACGCCTTCAAGCGCGGTCGTTTCGGCATCCTCCAGCACCAGCCCGAGGATGCGCATCAGCGCCAGTTGGGAATGGCCGAGTTTCTTGCCGGCGATGATGGCGGGTTTGGCGAAGTAATAGCCCTGGAACAGGTGATAGCCGATCTGTAGGCAGTGTTCCGCCTGTTCGCGGCGGTCGACCTTTTCGGCCAGCAGGGTGAGCGGCCAGCGCTGCAGCGCGCGGGTGACCGTGCCCAGTTGATCCGGACTCAGGGGCATCAGGTCGACCTTGACGATCTCGATCAGGTCGAGCAGGGGGCGCCATTTATCCTCGAAATGGACGAAGTCGTCGAGCGCCAGGGTGAAACCGCGCGCCTTGAGCTCGCCGCAGCGCTCGATGATTTGCGGCGTGACCTCGACGCTTTCCAGCACTTCCAGCACGATCTTGTCGGCGGGCAGGATTTCGACCATGTCGGACAGCAGCAGGCTTTCGTCGCAGTTGATGAAGCCCTTGTAGGGGCCGAGCGCCTGTTCGACGCCGAGTTCGGCGAAGGCGTGGTTGATGACGCTGGCGGTCGCGCCGAGGTTGTCCTCGATGTTGGCGCTGTTGTGCTTGCTGCCGCTTCTGAACAGCAGCTCGTAGGCAACCAGTTGCTGGCCGCGGTCGAGAATCGGTTGGCGGCCGATGAAGATCTCTTCAGTGGGCATGGTCAAACTCCGCGTTAAGCCCCGGCCAGACGGATTCCAGCGCGGTTTTGAATTCGGTTTGAATGCGGGCGAGCGCGCCTGGGTTGTCGGCCTCGAAACGCAGCACGATCACCGGCGTGGTATTCGAGGCGCGCGCCAGGCCAAAGCCGTCGGCATATTCGGCGCGCACTCCGTCGATGGTGATGAGTTCGCGGGCAGTGGGAAACTTGCCGTCTTTTTGCAGCTTGGCGACGAGCGCATGCGGCTCGCCTTCTTGCATCTTGAGATTGAGCTCGGGCGTGGCGAGCGCGTTGGGCAGGTTTTTGAGCGGCCAGGCGGCATCCGGCCAGCGCGAAACGATCTCCAGCAGTCGCGCGCCGGCATACAGGCCGTCGTCGAAGCCATACCAGCGTTCCTTGAAGAACATGTGGCCGCTCATCTCGCCGGCGAGCAGGGCGCCGGTTTCCTTGAGCTTGGTCTTGACCAGCGCGTGCCCGGTGTTCCACATCAGCGGCCGGCCGCCCTGATATCTGATTGATTCGGCCACCCAGCGCGAGCACTTCACGTCATAGATGATTTGCGCGCCGGGATGGCGGGTGAGCACGTCGGCGGCGAACAGCATCAATTGCCGGTCGGGGTAGATGATCTCGCCATCCTTGGTGACGACGCCGAGCCGGTCGCCGTCGCCGTCGAAGGCCAGGCCGAGTTCCGCATCGGTCTCCTGCAGGGCGCGGCGCACATCGGCCAGGTTTTCCGGCTTGGAGGGATCGGGGTGATGGTTGGGAAAAGTGCCATCGACCGCGCAGAACAGTTCGGCGACTTCGCAACCCATGCGGCGGAACAGTTCCGGCGCAAAGGCGCCGGCCACGCCATTGCCGCAATCGACAACGAGCTTCATCGGCCGGGAAACCCTGACATCGCCGACGATGCGGTCGAGATAGGCCTGGCGCACGCCAGCCTTTTTGATCCTGCCGCGGCCTTTGAGAAAGTCGGCGCTGGCAATACGGCGGCGTAAATCCTGAATCATTTCGCCATACAGCGTCTGGCCGCCCAGCACCATCTTGAAGCCGTTGTAGTCGGGCGGATTGTGGCTGCCGGTGACGGCGACGCAGCTTTGCGTGCCCAGTTCATGGGCGGCGAAATAGATGACCGGCGTGGGCGCCAGGCCAATGTCGATGACATCGACGCCGGTGGCCGTGATGCCCTGGCTGAGCGCCTTGACGAGCGCCGGCCCGGACAGTCGGCCGTCGCGGCCGACGACGATGGCCGGAATGTTCTGCTGGCGGGCCGCGCTGCCCAGGGCGCGGCCGATGGCTGCGGCGGCTGCCGTGGTCAGTGATTTATCGACGATGCCCCGGATGTCGTAGGCTTTGAAGATTTCGGGGGCAATGGCAGTCATCGCGCTTTCCTGAGCTGAAGTGTTGGGGCGGCCATCTTACCGCCGATCGCTTGCCGATGGCATGGTCGCATGCGCGTCGAAGTGCGCCAGCAATCGTTGCGGCAGCCAGTCGAGCGCGCCGGGAAAGCGGTCGACGACGAAGCCGACATGGCCGCCCGCGTCCGGCTGTTCCAGCGTGACCGCCGCTGAAATACGGGACAAGCCGGGCAGGGCGGCGGTCGGCAGAAACGGGTCGTTCTTCGCGTTGAGCACCAGCGTCGGCACGGCAATGCCGCCGAGAAACTGCCCCGCCGAGGCGCGCGCATAGTAGTCGGCCGCGCCGGCAAAGCCGTGCAGCGGCGCGGTGACGACATCATCGAAGGCATACATGGAGTTTGCGGCACGGACGCGGGCGGCATCGAACAGGCCGGGGAAGCGGTCGAGCTTGGCCAGCGCCGCCGGGATCAGCGTGCGCAGAAAGTGCCGCGTGTAGATGCGGTTGAAGCCCTGCATCAACGCCACATTGGCGGCGGCCAGGTCGTGCGGGGCGGAGATTGCGGCAGCAGCAGTGACGAAGCGCGCCACGGCGCCCTGTTCGCCCAGCCATTTGAGCAGCGCGTTGGCGCCGAGCGAGACGCCGGCCACATACAGGGGCGCCAGCGGTTGTGCGGCGGAGAGGCGGCGCAGCACCCAGTCGATTTCGGCGGAGTCGCCCGAGTGATAGGCGCGCGGCAGGCGGTTCGGCTCACCCGAGCAGCCGCGAAAATGCACCACCGCGCCGCGCCAGCCGCGCCGGGCGACGGCGCGCATCAAGGCCCGGGCGTAGTGGCTGCGCGAACTGCCTTCGAGGCCGTGAAACAGGATCAGTTGCGGCGTGGCGGGTGACGCGCCCGGCACCGCGTCGATCCAGTCGATGTCGATGAAATCGCCATCGGGCGTGGCGTGGCGCTCGCGCCGGTAGGCTGGCAGCGGGCCCTTGCGCAGCAGGGGCCACAGCGTCTGAGCATTGCCGCCGACCAGCCAGCGCGGCGCGCGGTAGGGTGTCGTGGAGACGTCCTCAGTGCAGGATCTGCGGCGCATCGCCGATGGATGACGGCGGCACGGGCGAGGCGTGATGGACGATCATGCGCCAGCCAAAGGCGCCGCGCACGTAGACGTTGGTGGCGACCACCGGCGCGGCGAGACGCTTGTCGCCGACCACGCCGAGCTGTTCGATCAGGCTATGCACTGCGGTGAAGGGGCCCGGCACGGTCGACAAGGCCAGCAGTTGCACCTTGAGGCGCTTGCCGCCGGAGAAGATCTGCCGCCAGCCTTCGCGCACCAGGGCATAGCCGGCCAGACGCGGGCCACCCGGATGTACGCAGACGACCTCGTCGTCTTCCGACCAGACGTTCATCATGGCATCGAGATCGCCGCGCTCAAGCGCCTCGTAGAAGGCGAATTCGACTTCCTGCGGCGAGGTGAAGATGGGTTTTTTGGTCATGTGGCTTGGGTAGATACGGTTGCCAGGGCGGCGAGCACGCGTTCGGGTGTCAGGTTTTCGAGGCACTGCAGATGCCCCAGCGGACATTCGCGCTTGAAACAGGGACTGCATGCGAGGCCGAGGGAAAGGATTGTCGCACGCGCCGAGAGCGGCGGCGTATAGCCGGGACTGGACGAGCCGTAGAGCGCGACGAGCGGCCGGTCGAGCGCGGCGGCGACGTGCATCAATCCGGAATCGTTGCTGACGACAGCAGCCGCACCGGCGATCAGATCGATGGCCTGTTCGAGATTGGTTCGGCCGCAGAGATTGAGCGCGGCGCCCTCTGCCAGTCGGGCGATCTCGTCGCCGACCGGGGCATCCTTGGTCGAACCGATAATCCAGACTGGAAAGTCGGCGCTGGCGAGACGGCGTGCCAGTGCGGCAAAGTGATGCGTCGGCCAGCGCTTGGCCGGGCCGTATTCGGCGCCGGGGCAGAATACGACGGGTGCGACATCCAGCGGTAGTCCGAGCGTTTCACGCGCGGCGCGTTGCTGTTCGGCTGTCGAGGTCAGGCGCGGTTCTGGTGTGGCGTCTTCTGTCGGGCCGGCCAATGCGGCATAGCGGTCGACGAGGCGCGGTAATTGGGACGCATCGAGAGCGTGACGGTCATTCAGCAGGAAGTAGCGCGCTTCACCTGTGTAGCCGGTGCGTTGCGGAATGCCGGCGAAGTATGGAACGAGCGCCGATTTCCAGGAATTGGGCAGGACATAGGCTTCTGTAAATCCTTCATCCTTGAGACGGCGCCCCAGCGCCTTGCGGCCGGCCCAGTCGAAGGCGCCGTGGGCGAAGGGATTTTCGATGACGGCCGCAACCTCGGGCATGCGCGCGAGGAGCGGCGCGCTCCACGCCGGCGCCAGCACATGAATCGCGGCCTCGGGTCGCTGCGCGTGCAGCCGCATCAGGAGCGGCTGCATCATGATTGTGTCGCCGATCCAGGACGGCGCGACAACCAGGATTTTAATGATGGCCCTTCGGCTTCTCGCCGGTAAAGCGGTAGGTCGTGCCGCAATAGGGGCAGGCGACGGCGTCATGCTTCAGCACGTCGAGAAAGACGCGCGGATGGCGCGCCCACAGGGGGCTGTCGGGGCGCGGGCAGGCGAGCGGTAGGTCGTGGGCCGTGATGTCGACTTCGCGGGCAGTATCAGGATTTGTCATGACAGTCCTCAAACGTAACTCAAACGAAACTGAGCCAGTTGGCGCGGGACGGCACTTTGCCATTGACCACGTCGAAATATAGGCTCTGGAGTTTTGTGGTGAGCGGGCCGCGGCAGCCCGCGCCGATCTGGCGGCCGTCGAGTTCGCGGATCGGCGTGACTTCGGCCGCCGTGCCGGTGAAGAAGGCCTCGTCGGCGATGTAGATGTCGTCGCGCGTCAGCCGCTTGGCGACGACCTGGTAGCCGAGTTCATCCGCCAGCGCGATGATGGTGGCGCGGGTGATGCCGACCAGCGCCGAGGCGATCTCGGGTTCGTAAATCTTGTTGTCCTTGACGACGAACAGGTTCTCGCCCGCGCCTTCAGCCACGAAACCGTCTACGTCGAGCAGCAAGGCCTCATCGTAGCCGTGTTCGGTGGCTTCCATGTTGGCGAGGATCGAGTTGGCGTAGGTGGCGGAAAACTTGGCGCGCGGCATATTGACGTTCACGTGGTGGCGCGCGTAGCTCGACGTCTTGACGCGAATGCCCTTTTCCATGCCGTCCTCGCCGAGGTAAGCGCCCCAGGGCCAGGCAGCGATGGCGACGTGGGTTTTGGCGCCCTTCGGCGAGACGCCCATTTTTTCGGAGCCGTAAAAGGCGATCGGGCGGATGTAGGCCGATTCGAGATTGTTGGCGCGGACGACCTCCTTCTGCGCTTCCATCAGCGTTTCCCGGTCGAAGGGCATCGGCATGCGGTAGATGTGCGCCGAGTTGAACAGGCGATCGGTGTGTTCCTTGAGCTTGAAGATGGCCGTGCCGGAAACGGTCTTGTAGGCGCGCACGCCCTCGAACACGGCGAGGCCGTAATGCAGCGAATGGGTCAGCACATGGGTGGTGGCTTCGCGCCAGGGCACGAGCTGGCCATCCTGCCAGATGAAGCCGTCACGATCGGACATGGACATCTTGTTTTCTCCAGCGTATTTGATTGTGATCGGCGATTTTATCGGAATTGCACCGGTAAAATCGCCCCCATGGAAATTTGGAAACCCCATGTCACGGTAGCGGCGGTGGTCGAACAGGACGGCCGCTTTCTGCTGGTCGAGGAAGAGACCGCCGAGGGCGTGCGCTTCAATCAGCCCGCCGGGCATCTCGATGACGGCGAATCGCTGGTGGCTGCCTGCATCCGCGAGGTGCTGGAAGAGACCGCCCGCGAATTTACGCCGACCGGACTTGTCGGCATTTACCAATGGCCGCGTCCGCAGGGGGATTTGACCTATCTGCGCTTTGCCTTTGCCGGGAAAGTCGGCGCTCGCGATACGGCGCGTCGCCTGGACGATGGCATCCTCCGCGCCGTCTGGATGACCTCGGACGAAATCGCGGCGTGTCGCGAGCGCCATCGCAGTCCGCTGGTGCTGCAATGCGTACACGACTACCTCGCCGGCCGAAACTTTCCTCTCGACGTGATCAAACACTATGACTAAAGTGATTGTCGGCATGTCCGGCGGCGTCGATTCCGCGGTGGCGGCGTTGTTGCTCAAGCGCCAGGGCCATGAGGTCATCGGCCTGTTCATGAAGAACTGGGAAGGCGACGACACGGACGATTATTGCTCGTCGCGCCAGGATCTGGTCGACGCGGCCGCCGCCGCCGATGTCATCGGCATCGAACTGGAAGTCGTCAATTTCGCCGCCGCATACCGCGAGCGCGTGTTTGCCGAATTTCTGACTGAATACCAGGCCGGCCGCACGCCGAATCCCGACGTGCTGTGCAATTCCGAGATCAAGTTCAAGGCCTTCCTCGACCATGCCATGCGCCTGGGTGCCGACAAGATCGCCACGGGCCACTATGCCCAGGTGCGCGAATTTCTGGGTGCATTTCAATTGATGAAGGCCGAGGATGGCACGAAGGATCAGAGCTATTTTCTCTACCGCCTGAATCAGGCGCAACTGGCGCGGACGCTGTTCCCGGTGGGCGGCCTCTACAAGCGCGAGGTGCGCAAAATTGCCCAGGCCGCCGGCCTGCCCAATTGCGCCAAGAAGGATTCGACCGGCATCTGCTTTATCGGCGAGCGGCCGTTCCGCGAGTTCCTCGCGCGTTACCTGCCGAAGCAGCCGGGGGAAATCCGCCGCCTCGATGATGATCGGGTCATTGGCCGGCATGAAGGCCTGGCTTATTACACGCTCGGCCAGCGCGAGGGCTTGGGCATCGGCGGCGTGAAGGGCGCCGCCGAAGAACCCTGGTTCGTCGCCGCCAAGGACATGGCGACCAATGTGCTGTATGCCGTGCAGGGACACGGCCATCCCGCCCTGCTCTCCGAGCGACTGACGGCGGGGCAGTTGTCGTGGGTTTCCGGCTTGCCGCCGCACCCGCACTGGGTGTATGCGGCCAAGACGCGCTATCGCATGCCGGATGCGGCCTGTGCTATCGAAACGCTGGCCGATGACCAGTGTGAAATTGCCTTTGCCGCGCCGCAGTGGGCGGTCACGCCGGGCCAGTCGGTGGTGCTCTACGAGTCGCAGGTCTGCCTGGGCGGCGGGGTAATTCTCTGAGCTAGCCCTGCGGCACGGTTTCGGCGAACGACGGACGCTGCATCAGCTTGTCATAGTGCTTCGCCAGGCGCGGGTAGGTCGTGCGCCAGTCGATGTCGGGAAAGCGGAAGACCAGATAGCCCAGCGTGCCGCCGAGGGCGATGTCGGCCAGCGTGATGGCCGTGCCATGGCACCAGGCCTGCTCGTCGAGATCGCGGGCGCAGGCGGCCAGCCCGAAACCAATCACCTTGCGCTGGCGGTCGATCCAGCTTTGGCTTTGCTCGCCTGCCGGACGCTTGGTTTCATACATGATGGCCGTGGCCGCATCGCAGATGCCGTCGCAGAGGGCTTCCCAGCGGCGGATCAGCGTGCGCTCGCGGCCGGGCGGCGGAATCAGGCGATTGTTGGGGGCCAGGCTGTCGAGGTACTCGACAATCACGCGCGAATCGAACAGCGTGCCGCCGTCATCGAGGAGCAGCACCGGAACGCGGCACAACGGATTGTGTTCGGCCAGGCCGCTGCCATCGACGCCCCCGTTGTCGATGACCAGTTCGTAATCGATCTTCTTTTCCGCGAGGACGATGCGCGCCTTGCGGACATAGGGACTGGTGAGGGTGCCGAGCAGTTTCATGAAATTTTGCCGCTGAAGTGGGGAGCCGAAAGTTTAACACTGCCCGGCCGCGCTTCAATAGCCAAAGGTTCTGACGCCATCCGCATCTTCAATGGTCAGCGGCCCGAACAGGGTGACCGAGTCGGCCTTGGTCCACAAGCCGACATGCCCCGCCACGGCGGTCGCCGCCGTGTATTCAAGGCAATGCCGGTCGCCGGCCTGGCAGCGGATGGCGGGGCCGTCGATGGTTACGGAGAGGCGATGCCAGGTCTCCGTGGCGACCAGCATGTCCAGGGTTTTTCGCTCGATCCGCCGGCCATTGACGAATTCGAACAATATGGCGTTGTCTTCGAGCGCGTTGATCCTGAACACGAAATAATTCGCGGCATTTTTGAGGCCGAAAATGACGCCCCCCGCCCGGTCGATGTTGCCGCTTTCCGGTTTAACGTCCACCTGGATGCGGCCATTGCCCAGCGCGCCGTCCTTGGCAATCGCCAGCGGGAAGTAATAGTAGGCGCCGATGGTGTCGAGGAAATCATGGTAGGCGCTGCCCAGGGTCTTGCCGATGAGCCCCGTGAGGGTTCCCGATACGGCGCCTTGCGAAAACCGGCCGTTCTGGAACAGGCAGGTCGTGTCATCGACCGCGCGGCGCTGCCAGTGGCCGAGCTGGGTAAAAAATCCCTCAGGTTGATTCGCGTTCCACGGCCGCAGAAAGTCATACTCGCCGTCAAAGAACGCTTCGACGAGCGTGTCGACCGCGTCCTGTTCTGACAAGGTCATGTCGAGCAGGCGGCTGGTGGCCAGCAGCCTGCCGAGCTGGTCCAGCCCTTCCTGGGTCGCTGCCTGGTCATGCCGGTTGAACGTGGCTTCCAGCAAATCGCCTTGCAGGGTGACCTGAAAGCCCAGCCGCTCCAGCACCGCGCCCAGGAAGCGGATGCGCAGCGAGCGGCCGAAGTAGTTGCCGGCGCCGCCGGCAAATTGCAGGGAAACGTAGTTGTGATTCGCTTCGCTGCCGCACAGCGCGTCGATCGTCGCAAAGTGGTAGCCGAATTTTGCGCTGAAATTCATGTAGTCCCTGGACAGCAGCGCGTAGCTGTCGCCGCCGGGCGCGGGGCCGAGTTCCGAGGTGGCCAGCGAGGCCATGATCGTCATGAAGCTGCCGGCATCGAAGTTGATGGTGCCGGCCCAGTTGATGCCCGGATGCGTGAAGCCCCGCCAGATGGCCTGCATCGGCAGCGATTCAATGGCGTCGGGCGGCAGGGTCTTGCGCGTTTTCAGCCCGGTTTTCAGCTCGTCCCGCAGCCCGCCGCCCAGGTCGATGGCATATACGGCCAGCGGGATGTGCGCGGTGATTTTTACCGCCGCACGGTTGCCCAGAGCGCCTTCCGCTGCCGAAGAAATGCCGAACATCTCGCGCATGGCATGCTCATGGCAAAAGCGGATCACGTCGTGGAAGGAGCGGCAATGGTCGACGCTGAAGGACGGGGCATCGGCATGGGTCAGGTTGAGCGGGGAAATATGGTCCAGCATGGCCCTTAATTTTCCGTGCACCGGGCTGTCGACAATCAGTTTCCGCGTCGGCCGCATCCGGCCATCGAGCTGTTCGACCCGGCCGCGATAAACTGCTGCCGGCGCCTCCGCCGCCAGGGTGACCAGCTCGCCATCGCGCAGAACTTTTGTGGCGTTCCCGGTATTCACAATCGCGGGAACGCCGAACTCGCGCGCCACCGAGGAAAGATGACTGGTGATGCTGCCCACGTCGGTAAGGAGGCCGTTGATCCGCCCCATTACCGCTGCATAGTTCGGCGAGGCGGTGCGGGTGACCAAAATGGCATGGTCCGGGATCGCGGACAACTGCTTCTCGTCTTTCGCGATGTAAACCTGACCGGAGGCGACGCCAAACGACGCCGCGACGCCGCTGGGCAGGATGTTCTCCAGACCGGATAAATCCGCGGTCGGCAGTTCGCGCGCCTTGGGCGCCAGATGCAGCGGGCGGGCCTGGAGAAAGAACAGTTGATTATCCGCGTCAATGGCCCACTCGATGTCCTGCGACGCTTGGTAATGCTCTTCAATCCGCACCGCGCCGGCGCACAACTGGCGCAGTGTTTCATCCGCCAGGGAGGGGTGGGTTTGCTGGGCCAGGCTGGTTTCTTCCAGGCGGGTGCCGCCGCCGGGGAGCGGTATCAGCAGCGCGGCTTTTGCCGCGATCTGCCGGTCGCTGATCTCCCCGGTATTTTTCTCGACCAGAAAGGAATCCGCCGCCGCAGCGCCGCCGACGAGCTGTTCCCCGAGCCCCCAGAGCGAACTGATCTTGACCTGCGCGGCATCCAGCGTCGCCGGATCGATTGTGTACATGACCCCGCTGGCCTGGGCGTCAACCATCACCAGCCCGATGACGCACATCGGCGTATCGGCATCTTCCAGGCCGAGCTGTTGCCGGTAAGCGATGGCGCGCGGCGAATACTTGCTCGCCACGACCTGCTTGAATGCGTCGAGCAAGCCGTCCCGCGTGACGTTCAAGACGGTCGCATACTGCCCCGCAAAGGTCGCCTCGCTATCCTCGCCAACCGCGCTGCTTCTGACCGCGATCCTGATTCCCGGGCGCGTCTTGGCTTCAAGTTCCGCATGGGATGCGACGATCGCGGCGGCGACCTCCGGCGGTACGGGCGCGTCAGCCACCATTTGCCGGATTGCCGTGCTGCCGGTTTCCAGTGCCGCCATATCCTCGGGCGGTATCCGGGCCATCTTGTCCCGAATCTGCTCGAGCAGGTCGCTTTCCTCAAGAAAACGGGTGGTGGCCTCCGCGGTGATGATGAAGCCGTCGGGGACGGGCAGCTTCAGTAGGCTCTTCATCACCGCGAGGTTGACGGCCTTGGCGCCCGCCAGTCCCTGCATGTCCGGGGTGACGCGCTCCAGGGGCAAAACCAGGTTCCCGGAGCGGCTGGCCGCCCGGGGTTGCAGCGCCGTGGCGATAGCGGCATCGATGGCCCGGCACACATCCGGCAGGGTCGGGAAGCGGCCGCCGGACAGCGCATCGAGCGTCGTGGCCAGGCCCAGCACATGCGCAAACAAACGCGCGTAGTTCCGCTGCAGCGTTGCCGCGTCAAAGGGGTGGCCGCTGAAATAAAGCTGCTCCAGTTCGGCCATCAGGCAGAGTGCGTCGTGGTTATGGTTGAGCAGCGTCCTGAAGTGCTGATATTTGGCGCGGTGTTCTCCCTCCGGCGCGGAGAGCAGCGATCCAATCTTTCTGGGCGAGAAAATATCCAGGAGGCTCATGGAATGCCTCGCAGATAATCACAGAGCGAATTCCGCATGTCATTGCGCAGATCCCGCGTCCGGCCGAGGTCGCCGAAGCCGAAGAACGGACTGGTCATCGGATCGTCGAACGGCATGTGCTTGCGCACGCCCTGGCCCGGAAAGGCGGTGCAGAAGTCGTCCGCGTTCGAACACAGCGAGATGATGACGTCGAAGTGGCAGCCGAGAAACAGTTCGATGTGTTTGGATTTGCGGTTGCGGGCGTCGATGCCGATTTCCTTCAACACCTGCACCACTGGTTTCCAGAGCATCATGGGAAAGATGCCGCCCGAAAACGCCGCCCATTGGTCGCCCAGCACATGATTGACGATCGCTTCGGCCATCTGCGAGCGCACCGCGTTGCCCGAACAGAGCAACAGCACGGTCTTCTTCCCAAGCGCCGCCGCAAGATGCCAGCGGATTATTTCGACATCGGGATTGTCGTGTGTCGCGCCACAGGCCGGGCAGGCCACGCCATCTTTCGCCGGAAAACAGGGGCTGACGAGCACGCCATCGACGCGCAGTTCCGGACAGGCGACGGCGGGTGCCACGTCAAGGCGGATCGGCCAATCCGGCGGCATGCGCAGCGCCTGCATGGCCAGGGCAAGACTCTCCTGCAAGGCCTCGGCGGCGGGGCAGTCGGGCCGGGCGATAATCTGTATGTCCATCTGCTCACTATACCGGCCTGATAAAATGCGCGGGTTGCTTTTCCCCCGCGATTTCAATCCGACCCATACCGCCATGAAATCATCCAACCTGACCGCATTGACCGCGCTGTCCCCGCTTGATGGCCGTTATGCCGCCAAGGTCGAACCGCTGCGCGCGCACTTTTCCGAATATGGCCTGATCAGAAACCGCATTCGCGTTGAAGTCGAGTGGCTGAAGGCGCTGGCCGCCGCGCCGGAAATTGCCGAGGTTCCGGCGTTTTCCGCCGAGACCCGCGCCGAGCTTGACCTGGTGGTGTCCGGTTTCGCGGTGACGGACGCCGTTGCGGTTAAAAATATCGAGGCCACCACCAACCACGACGTCAAGGCTGTCGAATACTGGCTGAAGGAGCGCTTCAAGGACAATGCCGAGGTGATGAAGGTTACCGAGTTCATCCACTTCGGCTGCACTTCGGAAGACATCAACAACACCTCGCATGCGTTGATGTTGAACGATGCGCGCGCCGAGATTCTGCTGCCCGGACTGGATCGCGTGATCGAGCGCTTCCGCGCCCTGGCCCACGAGCTGGCCGAACTGCCGATGCTGGCGCGCACCCACGGCCAGCCGGCGACGCCGACCACGCTGGGCAAGGAAATGGCCAACATCGCCGCGCGACTGATCCGGGCCCGCGCCCGCATTGCCGATGTCGCCATGCAGGCGAAGTTCAACGGCGCGGTCGGCAATTACAACGCCCACCTGTCGGCCTATCCCGAGATCGACTGGGAAGCCTTCGCCCGCCGCTTCATCGAATCGCTCGGCCTGGCATTCAACCCCTACACCATCCAGATCGAGCCGCACGACGCGATGGCCGAACTGTTCGATGCGCTGGCCCGCGTCAATACCATTCTCATCGACGCCGACCGCGACCTCTGGCAGTACATCTCGATGGGATATTTCAAGCAGAAGACCAAGGCGGGCGAGGTCGGTTCCTCGACCATGCCGCACAAGGTTAATCCCATCGACTTCGAGAATTCCGAGGGCAACCTCGGCATCGCCAATTCGATCCTGCGCCACCTGTCGGAAAAACTGCCGATCTCGCGGCTGCAGCGCGACCTGACCGACTCGACCGTGCTGCGCAACATGGGCGTGGCGTTTGGTTATGTGGTGCTGGCCTACGATTCGACCCTGCGCGGCCTCAACAAGCTTGAAGCCAACCCGGCGCGCCTGGCGGAAGACCTCGACAACTGCTGGGAAGTACTGGCCGAGCCGGTGCAGACGGTGATGCGGCGTTACGGCATCGCCAACCCCTATGAGCAATTGAAGGAACTGACGCGCGGCAAGGGCATCGAGCCGGCCGCCTTGCGCGCCTTTATCGGCGGCCTGGCCATTCCTGATGCGGATAAACAGCGTCTGTTGCAAATGACACCGGGGAGCTATATCGGCAAGGCGATCGAACTGGCGAAGAATATCTGATGGCATTTGCCGACAATCTCAAACAACTCCCCAGGGTCTCGCACCTCGCCGCGCTGCAACTGATCGATGCCGATGGCAACCTCGTTGCGACCATCGAAAACAAGGCCGGGCAGACCGGCTCTCTCGCGGTCTACAACCATCTCGCCCAGCTTTACGGCGCGATTACCGCCGAGGCGGCTTCGAAGGGATTGGAGCTTTACGCCGAGCACACGGCGGACGCGCAGGCCAATCCCGGCAAGCATCCGAATATCGACCGCTTGGTGAGTTTAGTCACACAGAACAGTCAGTTGCGCGTCAAGCAGGTGTTTGCGGGTAGCGATGTGACATAGAATAGGCGAGCCCGCCGGTCGACTATTGGTCGTTGCCGGTGGCCAGAGACTATAACCCGCACAATAAGGAGAAACTCCATGCACATTGCTATCAAATCGCTCGTTGCCGGTATCACGCTTTCCGCCATGGCCGGTGTCACCTTCGCCCAGACCGTTGGCAAGCTGGAAGATCAAATCCGCTGGCGTCAGTCGGCCTATCACACCATGGCCTGGAGCATGGCGCGCATCAAGGCCAACATTGACGGCACCTACAACAAGGAGCAGGTCGCCGAGGCGGCCAACGTTATTCAGGCGATTGCCAATTCGAAGATGGGCGCGCTGTATCAGCCCGGTTCCGACAAGGGCAAGGGCTGGAAGGAAACCCGCCTGAAGCCGGAGTTCTTCACCGACAAGGAAACCCTCGGCAAGGTCGGCCCGGCCTTCGGCGCCGCCGCCAACGAAATGGCCAAGGTGGCGGCCGGCGGCGACGCCGCGGCGGTCAAGGCCCAGTTCGGCAAACTCGGCGAAGCTTGCAAGGGTTGCCACGACAAGTTCAGGAAGGAAGAGTAAGTCTCCTGCTGCAACTGACAAACGGCCACCCGCGGGTGGCCGTTTGCTTTGTGAAAGTCGGCGCTGGCGGGACGGCGTTTAAAAGAGAGGCGCGGCGGATGGGGGCGGTGACGGCAGCAACGCGCCCGAAGCGATCCAGACCATGGCTGCGGCAAGTAACGCGGCAACAATGAAGGCCAATGGGCCGCCTCCGCGCGCCGACTGCTCGGGCGAGCCATCCGCCCAGCCGTTGATCATCGGCTTGACCAGGTTGTGCTTTTTCACGCGGGCGTAATAAACGATGCTGCCGACGTGCAGGGCGACGAGAAACATCAGTCCCTTTTCGAGCAGGTGGTGGATGCCGGTGAGTTTCCCGCTCAGGTCGCTGCCGATGAGCGGCGTCAGATAGCCTTCGAAGGCGATGTCGTCATTGGCGAAAAGACCGGTGGCGGCCTGCGCGGTCAGGATGCCGAGCAGCGCCAGCACCGACAGCGCGCCGAGCGGATTGTGGCCTTGGCCCTGCCATGCGCCGCGCAGGTAGGCAAGAATCGTTGCGGGGCCGCGCACGAACTGGAAGAAGCGCGCATAGGTGGAACCGACCAAGCCCCAGACAATGCGAAACACCAGCAGGCCGATGATGGCGAGGCCGATCCGGCCATGCCAGATCATGGCGTTGCCGCCGATTTTTGCGGTGATGAAGGCGGCGACGACGAGAACGGCCAGCGACCAGTGGAACAGCCGCGTCGGCAGGTCCCAGATGTAGGCCTTCATGGCCTCAGACGCAGGCGCCATCCTCGGTGACGCCTTCGGCTTTTTCCTTCTTCGGCTTGACGAAATGCTCGCGTGAAACACCCATCCACATCAGCAGCGGGCTCGCCACCAGCACCGAGGAATAGATGCCGAACAGGATGCCGATGGTCAGCGCCACGGCGAAATAGTGGAGCGCCGGGCCGCCGAAGATCAGCATCGAGACCACCATCATCTGCGTGCTGCCATGGGTGATGATGGTGCGCGAGATGGTGCTGGTGATGGCGTAGTCAATGATCTCGGGCGTGGACATGCCGCGCTGTTTCTTGAAGGTTTCGCGCACGCGGTCGAAGACGACGACGGATTCGTTCACCGAGTAGCCCAGCACGGCCAGTACCGCCGCCAGCACCGGCAAGGAGAACTCCCACTGGAAGAAGGCGAAGAAGCCGAGAATGATGACGATGTCGTGGAGGTTGGCGATGATCGCCGAGACGGCAAAACGCCATTCGAAGCGGAAGGCGAGATAGGCGACGATGCCGATGATGACCAGCAGGAGCGCCAGCGCGCCGTCTTCGGCAAGCTCCTTGCCGACTTGCGGGCCGACGAATTCGACGCGCTTGATTTGCGGATCGCCCCCCACGGCTTGCAGGCTGGCGCCGACCTTTTCGCTGATCCGGGCTGATTCGCCGGCCTGTCCGGACTTGATGGGCACGCGGATCAAGACGTCGCGCGAGGAGCCGAAGTTGATCACCTGCGTGTCGGAAAAGCCGTCCGTTTCAAGTTGCTTACGGATCTTGTCGAGGTCGGCGGTCTGGCTGTAACCGGCTTCCATCACGGTGCCGCCGGTGAATTCGATCGACAGGTGCAGCCCCTTCGTGGCGAGGAAGAACACCGCCAGGACGAAAGTGGTCAACGAAATGATGTTGAACACCAGCGCATGGCGCATGAAGGGAATGTCTTTTTTGATGCGGAAAAATTCCATGATGATTACCTAGCCGATGCTGATGGTTTCGAGCTTGCGCTGGCGACCATAGATCAGGTTGATCGCCGCGCGCGACACGACCACGGCGCTGAAGATCGAGGTGAGGATGCCCAGGCAAAGCACCACGGCGAAGCCGCGCACCGGACCGGAACCGAAGATCAGGAGCGCAATGCCGGCAATCATCGTCGTGATGTTGGCATCGAGAATGGTGCCCCAGGCGCGTTCGTAGCCGGCGGTGATGGCGGCCTGCGGGGTGACGCCGTTCCTGAGTTCCTCGCGGATGCGCTCGTTGATCAGCACGTTGGCGTCGATGGCCATGCCGAGCGTCAACGCCACGGCGGCGATGCCGGGCAGTGTCAGCGTGGCCTGCAACAGGGACAGGAGCGCGACGAGGAACAGCAGGTTGGCCGTCAGCGCGGCGACCGACACGAAACCGAACATCAGGTAGTAGGCCGTCATGAAGACGGCAATCGCGGCGAAGCCCCACAGCGTTGAATGGATGCCCTTCTCGATATTATCGGCGCCGAGGCTGGGGCCGATGGTGCGTTCCTCGATGATGTCCATCGGCGCGGCGAGCGAGCCGGCGCGCAGCAGCAGGGCGACATCGCTGGCTTCCGTCGTCGTCATGCGGCCGGAAATCTGCACGCGGCCGCCGCCGATTTCGGTGCGGATCACCGGGGCCGTCACCACTTCGCCCTTGCCTTTTTCGATCAACAGGATGGCCATGCGCTTGTTGACGTTGTCGCGCGTCACGTCCTTGAAGATGCGCGCGCCGGCCGAATCGAGCGACAGATGCACCGCCGGTTCGTGCGTCTGGCTGTCGAAACCCGCTTGGGCGTCGGTCAGCCGCTCGCCGGTGAGCACCACCTGCTTCTTGACCAGCAGGCCGCGGCCGCCGCGTTCGACGTAATAATCCGTGCCGGCCGGTGGCTGGCCGCGGGCGGCCTGTTCCATGATGGCCGGGTTGGCGCTCGCCTCATCATCGACCAGGCGAATTTCCAGCGTCGCGGTGCGGCCGAGAATGTCCTTGGCCTTGGCGGTGTCCTGCACGCCGGGCAGTTGCACGACGATGCGGTCGGCGCCCTGCTGCTGAATCACCGGCTCGGCGACGCCCAGTTCGTTGATGCGGTTGTGCAGCGTGGTGATGTTCTGCTTGAGGGCGAATTCCTGGATGCGCTTTTGCGCCGTTGGCTTCAGCGTGGCGATGAGCTTGAAGTCTGTGCCGTCCTGACCTTCGACCAGGTCGAGATCGGGCTGGCTGTCCGCCAGCACCAGGCGCGCCTTGTCGCGGGCGTCCGCATCGCGAAAACGCAGGGACAGCAGGTTGCCCTCGCGCGTGATGCCGCCGTGGCGGATGTTCTTGTCGCGCAGCAGGGTGCGCAGGTCGGCACTGGTGGAATCGAGCCGCTTGGTGAGCGCTCCCTTCATGTCGACTTCCAGCAGGAAATGCACGCCGCCGCGCAGGTCGAGGCCCAGATACATGGGCAGGGCGCGCATGCGGGTCAGCCAGTCGGGCGAGGCGGACAGGAGGTTGAGCGCCACGCTGTACGAGGCATCGGCCGGATCGGGGTTGAGCGCCCGCTCGATGACGTCCTTGGCCTTCAGCTGCGTATCGGTATCAGCCAGCCGCACGCGGATGCTGTTGGGTTCGAAGAACAGTCCGGTGGGCTTGACGGCGACGGCGGCGAGGACCTCCTCGATGCGCGCCTGCAGGCGCATGTCAAGTTTGACTGTCGCTTTGACACTCGAAACCTGCACGGCCGGTTTCTCGCCAAAAAGATTCGGCAAGGCGTACAGCAGCCCGAGCACCAGGGTGATGATCACCGTGGCGTTTTTCCAGAGAGGGTAGCGATTCATTACAGATTCTTCAGCGTGCCCTTTGGCAGCATGGCGCCGACCGCCTGTTTCTGGATCAGCACTTCGACGGGACCATCCTTGCCTTCGGCCACTTCGAGCGTGACGTAGTTTTCGCCGACCTTGACGATCTTGCCGGCAATGCCGCCCTGGGTGACGACTTCATCGCCCTTGGCGAGTTCGGTCACCAGCTTCTGGTGTTCCTTGGCTTTTTTCATTTGCGGCCGAATCATCAGGAACCACAGCACGACGAACATCAGGATGATGGGCAGCAGACCCATCAACCCGCCGGTGGGGTCCGAGCCGGCGGCCTGGGCGTAGGCATTGGAAATCAGCATGTTTTAGTGCTCCAAGTGGATGAGAGAAAAACCGAAGCCGCGCATTATACCTGTGCTGTCGCGCGGTCTTTCCGGAAGCGTAGGACGTAGGCGGCAAATTCTCCCGCCTCAATGGCTTCCCGCAGTTCGCGCATCAATGTCTGGTAATAGAACAGGTTATGGATGGTATTGAGCCGCGCGCCGAGTATCTCGCCGCAACGAAACAGGTGATGCAGGTAGGCGCGTGAAAAGTTGCGGCAGCAATAGCAGCCGCAGCTTGCGTCGAGCGGCCGGGTGTCGTGCCGATGCTGGGCATTCTTGATGCGGATGTCGCCATGGCGGGTGAACAGGTGGCCGTTCCGCGCATTGCGCGTCGGCATCACGCAGTCGAACATGTCGATGCCCTGCCCGACCGCGTAGACGATGTCCTCGGGCGTGCCGACGCCCATCAGATAGCGCGGCTGGTCCGTCGGCAGGCGCGGGGCGGTGTGGGCGAGGATGCGCGCGAATTCCTCCTTCGGCTCGCCCACCGACAGGCCGCCGATGGCCATGCCGTCGAAGCCGATGTCCATGAGGCCGGCCAGCGATTCGTCGCGCAGTGCTTCGTGCATGCCGCCCTGCACGATGCCGAACAAGGCATTCGTGTTGCCGAGACGGTCATGTTCGTCACGCGAGCGCCGCGCCCAGCGCAAGGACAGGCGCATCGACGCGGCCGCCTCTTTTTCCGTTGCGGGGTAGGGCGTGCATTCGTCGAAAATCATGACGATGTCGGAA
>JAUSBB010000110.1 GCA_030652245.1 Rhodocyclaceae bacterium
CGGGCTGGTCGGCGGGCTGGGCATGGCGCCGGGCGCCAACATCGGTGAGGATGCGGCGATCTTCGAGGCCGTGCATGGCTCGGCGCCGGACATCGCCGGACAGGGCATCGCCAACCCCATCGCCCTGATGCTGGCGGCGGCGATGATGCTCGACCATGTCGGGCTGGGCGACCAGGCCACGCGCCTGCGGCGCGACATCGATCTCACCCTCAACGTCGACCACGTGCGCACCGGCGATCTCGGCGGCAATGCCAGCACCCAGGAATTCACCGCGGCGCTGGTGGCCCGCTTGCGCGCCGGTTAAGCTTCTCCGGTCTGATCCGAAAAGTCGGCGCTGCTGGGATGAAATGCCCCGCAGCGGGTACGGCGCAGAGTGGGAATTGCAGCGAGCAAAGCCGAACTCGGTCGCTCAATGCGGGTGTTGCGAATCTCAGTAATGGAAGCGCAACTGAGCGATCATCAGTGCATCATTCTCGACGCGATAGACCATGCGATGCTCATCAGTTATTCGGCGTGACCAGAACCCCGAGAGCGCATGTTTCAGCGGCTCCGGCTTGCCTACTCCCGCGAAGGGTTCGCGTTGTGTCTCGCGTAGCAGCTTGTTGATTCGCTCGACCATGCGCTTGTCTTGCTTCCGCCAATATAGGTAGTCTTCCCATGCCTCATCAGCGAAAATTAGCTTCACTTGGCAAGCTTCCGCTCAACGCCTTTGCCGGCATTCAGTTGTGCGGCAGCCATAAGAAGGCGCTTGGCGTTAGTGGGTGTGCGCAACAGATAGGCGGTCTCCTCCAGCGCCTTGAAGTCTTCAAGCGATAGCATCACGACGGACTGCTCTCCGTTGCGAGTAATGATCAGGGCTTCATGGTCGTTGCAAACGCGGTCCATGGCGCTGGCGAGATTTGCCCGAACAGTGGTATAGGTAATTGCATCCATGGCAGAACTCCTTGTATGTACGCGTTACTGTACAATCGTGGCAGACCATTGTCTAGCGTCAAGGGGCAAACCCTCACCAGGTTTCTCTACACCCTCGTAATGTCCGCCTACCGTAACGCTGCCCCTTGCTTTTGGTGTGGCGCGACATTGGTCTCACTCTCAACAGCTTTTAGCGGATTTTTGGGCCGCTGTAGACGATTGGAGTATGTGGCATAACGAACACCGTCACCATCGGCGTCGCCTCGCGCGAAGAGATCAGCGCCCGCTTCCGCCGCCATAAGCGGTCAGTGGCGAGTCACATCCAAAGCCGACGTTCGCAGTCGCCGTTCGATGACTTGGTCATCGGTTGGCACGGCACCGCTTGTACTATCTAGATGAATATATATACTTGATTACTAGTGATATTCAGTTTGTTTATATGTATTCGTCCATCAACCTTCCATGCTTATCAATACGCTCAAGTTTGCTCACTTTTTTGTTTTTTTGGGCTAAAAAGGAGAAACATCATGATCCGCAACGTCACTAGTGCCCCAATCGATCGTTTCGAGACAACACATAAATCTGACAAGGTGGAAATCCGCGAGAAAAGCACGCAGGGTAGTCATGTGGAATCTCGGAAAGAAACCGGCGATTGGGTCACGCTGGGCGCCGAAGAAAGCCAGGCCTTGACCTACACCAAGCCGCTGGCTGCCGTGCATGAGATCACCATAAAATATCTGTTGCTTCAGCAACTCGTCACCACGCTCACCATCGATCAGGGAGCCGCCGGAGCCATCAGTGGCAATGATGGCAGCAAATCGACCAATGACCTGATGGTTCAGCTTTTCGAGAAGTTGGGCTTGTCGACCAGCATTGATATTGGCGATGGAAAAACGGCCGATCTCCAGAGCATGACGGTGGAAGACGCACAAAATCTGATTGCCGATAATGGCTACTGGGGGGTAGAACAGACATCCAGCCGGATTGTCGACTTCGCCGTCGGCCAAATCGGCAACGATCCTTCAAAGTTGGATAAGATTAGAGAGGCGATCATGAATGGCTTCAATTCAGCGAAGGAAGCATTTGGGGGGCAGCTTCCGGATATTTCCCAGAAAACGATCGATGCCGTGATGAGCAAGCTCGATAATCTGGCAATGCCGGCCAGTTCCTAGCGCGTGTCCCGCCAGCGCCGACTTTGATCAGGCAAATTCAACCAGCAGATCCTTAGCATTCACGTTATCGCCGGGGCGGACATGGATGGCGCGCACAACGCCCTCGCGCTCGGCGGTGAGCATGGTCTCCATTTTCATCGCCTCGATGGACACCAGCGGATCGCCCTTCGCCACCTTCTGGCCGACATGCGCGGCCACGGTGACGACGGTGCCGGGCATCGGCGCGCCCAGGTGCTTCGGGTTGCCTTCTTCGGCCTTGGGCTTTGACTTCACGGCGGCGAGCCCGGCCTTGGGCACGCGGATCAGGCGCGCCTGGCCGTTGAGTTCGAAGAAGACCTTGACCTGGCCTTCGTCATCCGGCCCGGCCGTGCCCTGCTGCGAAATGATCAGGCTCTTGCCGCGTTCGAGGTCGACGCTGATTTCCTCGCCGGTTTGCAGGCCGTAGAAAAAGGCCGGCGTCGGCAGCATCGACACATCGCCGAAATGGCTGCGGTGGGCGGCGTAATCCTTGAAGACCTTGGGATACATCAGATAGGAGGCGAGGTCGGTGTCGCCGATCTTGTGTCCGGTAGCAACCTCGGCCTCGGCCCGCTTGGCTTCCAGATCGACCGGCGGCAGCGTGTCGCCGGCGCGGCCGGGCAGCGGCGGTTCGCCCTTCAGCACCTTCTTCTGCAAGTCGACGGGGAAACCATCGGGCGGGAAACCCAGTTCGCCCTTCATCAGCGAGATCACCGAATCGGGGAAGTCGATCTCGCGCGCGGGGTCCTTCACCTCGGCGGGGGTCAGACCGTTGGCGACCATGAACAGCGCCATGTCGCCGACCACCTTCGAGGTCGGCGTGACCTTGACGATGTCGCCGAACAGCAGGTTGACGTCGGCATAGGTCTGCGAGATTTCGTTCCAGCGGTGTTCGAGGCCCATGGCGCGGGCCTGTTCGCGCAGGTTGGTGTATTGCCCGCCGGGCATTTCGTGACGATAGACATCGGCGGTGCCGGCGCGGATGTCGGCTTCGAAGGGTGCGTACTGCCGGCGCACGCCTTCCCAGTAACGCGACAAAGCCTGCATCGCGTTGAAATCGATGCCGGGGTCGCGCTCGGTGCCGGACAGCGCGGCGGCGATCGAGCCGAGATTGGGTTGCGAGGTCAGCCCGCTCATCGCATCGAGCGCGCCATCCACCGCGTCGCAACCGGCTTCGACGGCGGCCAGCACCGAGGCGGCAGCGATGCCGCTGGTGTCGTGAGTGTGGAAATGCAGTGGCAGTCCGACTTCCTGCTTGAGAACCCGCACCAGTTCGCGCGCGGCGCGCGGCTTGCATACGCCAGCCATGTCCTTGATGGCGAGGATGTGGGCGCCGGCCTTTTCCAGTTGCTTGGCCAGGTCGACGTAGTATTTGAGATTGAACTTCGGCCGCGCCGTATCGAAGATGTCGCCGGTATAACAGATGGTCGCCTCGCACAGCGCGCCGGTTTCGATCACCGCATCCATCGCCACGCGCATGTTGTCCACCCAGTTGAGCGAGTCGAAGACACGAAAAACGTCGATGCCCTCCTTGGCCGCCTGCTGCACGAAGTAGCGCACGACATTGTCGGCGTAGCTGGTGTAGCCGACGGCGTTGGAGCCGCGCAGCAGCATCTGGAACAACACGTTCGGCACGGCGACGCGCAAGAGCGCGAGGCGCTCCCACGGGTCTTCCTTGAGGAAGCGCATGGCGACGTCGAAGGTCGCGCCGCCCCAGCATTCGAGCGAGAACAGGTCGGGCAGCAGGCGCGCATAGTGCGGCGCGATCTCGGTCATGTCGTGGGTGCGCATGCGCGTGGCAAACAGGCTTTGATGCGCGTCGCGCATCGTCGTGTCGGTGAGCAGCACGCGTTTCTCGTGCTTCATCCATGCGGCGAACTTCTCCGCGCCCAGTTCCTTCAGCCGGTCACGCGTGCCGGCGGGCGGCGCGACGGTCAGATCGCACAGCGGCTTGAGCGGCCTGGCGAGTGGCAGGGGCGGCAGCGCACGGCCCTTCATCTCCGGGTTGCCGTTAACCATGACATCGCCGAGGAACTTGAGCATGCGGGTGGCGCGGTCGCGCCGCTTCTGGTATTTGAACAATTCCGGCGTCTCGTCGATGAAGCGCGTGGTGCATTCGCCCGAGCGGAACAGCGGATGGGCGATGACGTTTTCGAGGAACAGCAGGTTCGATGACAGGCCGCGCACGCGGAACTCGCGCAACGCCCGGTCCATGCGGCGCGCCGCCTCGTCGGGACTGTGGCCCCAGGCGGTCACCTTGACCAGCAGCGAATCGTAATAAGGCGTGATCACCGCGCCGGCGTAGGCGGTGCCACCATCCAGCCGGATGCCGAAGCCGGCCGGGCTGCGATAGACGTTGAGACGGCCGTAATCCGGCGTGAAGCCGTTCTCCGGGTCTTCGGTGGTGATGCGGCACTGCAGGGCGTAGCCGTTGAGGCGCACATCCTCCTGCTTCGGCACGTAGGAATCCTCTGCGCCAATCTTCGCACCTTCGGAAATGCGGATTTGCGCCTTGACGATATCGACGCCCGTCACCAGTTCGGTGACGGTGTGCTCGACCTGGATGCGCGGATTGACCTCGATGAAATAGAACTTGTCGGTGTCGGCATCCATGAGGAATTCGACCGTGCCGGCGTGGGTGTAGTTGGCCGCCCGTGCCAGCCGCAGCGCGGCATCGCAGAGCTCGGCGCGGCGCTCATCGGTGAGATAGGCGGCCGGCGCACGCTCGACGACCTTCTGGTTGCGCCGCTGCACCGTGCAGTCGCGCTCGAACAGATGCACCCGGTTGCCGTGCGTGTCGCCCATCACCTGCACCTCGACATGGCGGGCGCGCCGCACCAATGTTTCGAGGTAGATCTCGTCGTTGCCGAATGCGGCCAGCGCCTCGCGGCGGGCGATTTCCATGGCCGGCCCCAGGTCGGACTCGGTTTCGATCACGCGCATGCCGCGCCCGCCGCCGCCCCAACTGGCCTTCAGCATCAGCGGATAACCGACGGCGGCCGCCTGTTTTTTGGCTGCGGCCAGGTCCGTCGGCAGTGCGCCGGTGGCCGGCATCACCGGCACGCCGGCCTGCTCGGCCAGTGCGCGCGCCGACACCTTGTTGCCCAGCAGACGCATCACTTCCGGCCGCGGGCCGATGAAGATAATGCCTGCCGCGGCGCAAGCATCGGCGAAGTCGGGATTCTCGGAAAGGAAACCGTAGCCCGGATGAATCGCATCGACCTGCGCTTCCTTGGCGATGCGGATGATGTCGGCAATGTCCAGATAGGCGGCGATCGGTTTCTTGCCCGCGCCGACCAGATAGGACTCGTCGGCCTTGAAACGGTGCAGGGCGAAACGGTCTTCGTTGGAGTAGATGGCGACGGTGCGGATGCCCATTTCGCTGGCCGCGCGCAGCACGCGGATGGCGATTTCACTCCGGTTTGCGACAAGGATGCTTTTGATCATGGCGTACAAGGGAAGTTGGGGAATGGCGATCGGCGCGGAATAACCTTGCCGGGAGCGTTACTTTGCCACGACCGGGGCTTAATAAGCAATTGATTAAGTGGCGTGTCGGCTGTCGCCGTCAACATGTTGGCGGCGTGCCAGCCATCGCCGTCCCGCCAGCGCCGACTTTTACAAGCCAAGCTGCGTTTTTACCTGCGGCCACAGGCGCCGGCTGACCGGCAGATGTTCGGGAATGTCCTTGAGGGACAAAGCCCAATGCGGCTCGCCGTCGCCTGCTTTGTCGCTTTCGCGCACCACGCCAACCACGCCATCCACCGCCACCAGGCAGTTGCGATGGATGCGCACGAAGCGCGGCGCAAATTCGGTTTCAAGGTGGGCCAGCGATTCTTCGAGCAGGTATTCCCGCTCCGCCGTGCGCGCTGTCACGTATTTCTGTTCGGCGCGCAGATACAGCACATCGGCAACCGGCACCAGCAGCACGTTGCCGCGCTCCACCACCCTGAGCCGCGTGCGACCGGCCGGCGCCAACGCCTGCAACAGGGTGTCGGCGGGCGCCAGGCGACGCGCCTTTTTCAGCGCCTCCAGCAGGCGGGCGGCGCGCGCCGGTTTCAACAGGTAATCGGCGGCGGCCAGCTCGAATGCCTTGAGCGCAAATTCGTCGTAGGCGGTAACGAATACCACGGCCGGCGGCTGCGGTAGCCCGGCCAGTTGCTGCGCCAGTTCGATGCCGTCCATGCGTGGCATGCGAATGTCGATCAGGGCGATGTCGGCGGGAGCCTCGTGGCCCAACCCGGCCAGCAATTCCAGGGCGGCGAGACCATCGCCGGCCTCGCCAATGATCTGATGGGGAAAGTCGCCGGCGATGTCGGCCAGCAAGGTGCGCAGTCGCGCCCGCGCCGGCGCTTCGTCATCGACAATCAGGATGCGCGGAAACTCGTTATTCATGGTGAAGTTTGCGGCGCGTCGGCAGGTCGATACGCACCCGATAGCGACCGTCGCCGACGCCGCTGTCAAACACCGCTTCCAGGTCGTAGAACAGCAGCAAGCGCTCGCGCAGATTGGCCAGCGCCATGCGGTTGCCGGCGCGCTGTGCACCCGCGCCCAGCCAGGGATTGTCGATCTCGATCCGCACCCGCTCGCCCTGGACAGACAATTTCACGACAATCTCGGCAGGCTCAGGCGCCGGCTCGATGCCGTGATACACGGCATTCTCGATCAGGGGCTGCAACAACAGGGGCGGCGCCAGGACGTCGGGCGGGCAGTCACTCACCTCCCACTTCACCCGCAGCCGCTCACCAAGCCGCAGGTGTTCGATTTCAAGATATTTGCGCGCCAGTGCGATCTCGTCGGAAAGCGGCACCAGTTCGCGGTTGTCCTTCATCAGGGCGCGGAACAGTTCCGCCAGCTCCTCCAGCGCCGCCTCGGCCCGGCGCGGGTCCTCGCGGATCACGCCGAGCACGGCATTCAGGCTGTTGAACAAAAAGTGCGGGCGAATGCGGGCCGTCAGCGCCGAAAGCTTGGCCTCGGCCAGCGCCGGGGCATAAGCGCGGGCGGAAAGATCGAACCACAGCAGCATGCCAAGCGCCAGCACGCCGGCCGCCAGGGGGGCGCGCCAGCTCTCGCCGCCGCCGAGCAACTGCGCCAGCAGGCCGCCCACGCCAGCCGTCGCGGCCATCGCCAGCATGACCACCGCCGCGCCCGCAAGGCGCGCCGGCAGTCGCCGCAGGAAAGGAGAAAGGACATACAACACCGCCAAGGTGAACAGCAGGGCCGGCTCCACCAACGCCGCCAGCTCGCCCACTTCGCGCGGCAACGCCGCCAGCGTGCGATTGCCGACGAGTGCCACCGCCAGCAGAAAACCGTTCGCCACCAGCAACACGCGCAGCCAGACACCCAGATTGCGGAAGTCGGGCAGGTGAAAGGCGGGCGAGCGCGGAGATATACTCATGGCCTTACAAATAACACGGCTTGGCGAAAAAGGGTAGATCAAGCGATGCCGACGATAAGGAGATTTCCATGTATTGGGACATTATCGATGTCAGGCCGCAGGGCAATAGGGATATCGGGGTTCGCTTCGCGGATGGACTGGAAGGAACAGTGACGATCTCCCCGGCTTTCTGTACCGGTGTATTCGAAGCTTTGCGCGACGATTCGGCCGTCATGCAGGCAATGGCCGTGGATGGCGTAATGACCTGGCCGAGTGGCCTGGATCTGGCTCCGGACACCATGTACCGGGAAATCAAGGCCAGTTCCGATCGACGCTATGTTGTCGGCGGCAGCGTCAGACTTGCGGCCTAACTTGTTTCCTTAACCGCAAAAAAGGCCGGGCAACGCCCGGCCTTCATGGTTTTGCGTTCTGCTGCAGATCAGAAGCGGTAGTTCACGTTGATATCCCAGCTATCAACCTTGACGTCATCAAGCTTGAACTTTGTGTAACCGACGCCGACGCCCACTTGCTTCGTGACATTGTAATTGGCGCCGAGGCCATAATAAATGTCTGTGCCGGAATCCGAACCTGTAGCTGTAACGTTACCTGCATACACCGTTCCACCATACGTCAGCGTTCCGCTGGCGGTAGCCTTGGCATCAGCATCCCAGTTAAACCAACCGAGACGGGCATTGAGACTGAATTTTTCATTGATGGGCAGATTGCCGCGAACCCCAAGCAACCAGCCATTCGCATCGGCAGAGGCATTCAGCGTTCCAGTCGCTGAAAATGGGCTCCCATAGTACGTTCCCGTCACCGTGCCCGAAGCAGTGGCGCTCACGCTGCCCAGATCACGATAGCCAGCCTCGACACCGATGTATTTGTTGAACATATAGCCTGCGGTAAAACCCAGGTTGGTATCTTTGTTGTCAACACTGAAGCCTGAAGTATCGCCAAGATCGGCCTTGCCAAAACCCACCGTACCCTCGATAAAAGCGCCCTGCGCGCTCGCCGCACCCGCCACCAAGAGTCCCGCCGCCATAACCATCAGTTTTTTCATTTCGTCACCCTTCCCAAAATTACGGTCAGCACCATGCCTTCCGAATATCACTGGACGTAACGAATAGCGTTTATCCGCCGCAATGTCCGCCTGTGTTCCCCTCGTTCGTCCTCAGCGGCGGATAAACGCTATTCGTTAAAACCCACTTGCATTTTTGCGGAACATGTCAGACAATAATCTAATAATAGTTAGCGAAGCGAGGGGCATCATGGAACTGCGAACCAACGAGACGATTTCCGTTACCGACATCCAGCGCCGGGCCAAAGAGGTTTTCGAGCGCATCGAGCGAGGCGACCAGGATAAGTATGTTGTTCTCAAGAACAACGAGATCACAGCCGTCCTGCTGCCAGCCGATCGCTATGAGGCTCTGATGGACGAACTGGAAGATTTGCGCATTGACGCCATCGCGGCCGAGCGTGTGCTCACCTTCGACCCCGCAAAGGCCATCACCCACGAGGATATGTTGGCACGCTTCGGCGTCGACGACCTGGTTGAGCAATGACCTGGCGCGTCATCTATCACGACGCCGTTGCCGTTGACCTTCGGGCCATCGGCCAGGCCGAGGCCCGCGTCGTCCTCAACGTCATCACCCAGCGCATCCAGAACGGCGAGCCCGACAAACTGGGCAAGGCGCTCGCCGGTCGCTTGGCCGGCTATCGGCGCATCCGCACCGGCAGCACGCGGATCGTCTATCGAGTGAACACGGGAGCGGTTGAAATCTTGATCGTGGCCGTTGGTCAGCGCCGGGATGCCGAGGCGTACGCGGCAGCCGAGCAGCGCGTCTGAGGTTCGTATCGGGTGAAATTTCCCCGTATACTCGCCACTTCGCTGATTAGGCAGTCATTTCAACGGATTTCTCATGTCAGACACGTCAGACAAGGCCTGGTCGGGCCGTTTTTCCGAACCGGTTTCCGATCTCGTCAAACGCTACACCGCCTCGGTGTTTTTCGACCAGCGCATGGCGGCGCAGGATGTTCGCGGTTCGCTCGCGCATGCCCGGATGCTGGCGCGCCAAGGCATCATCTCGCAGGATGACTTCACCGCCATCGAACGCGGCCTGGCGCAGGTTGCCGAGGAAATCGCAGCGGGTTCATTCGTCTGGAATCTCGACGACGAAGACGTCCATCTCAACATCGAGAAGCGCCTCACCGCGCTGATCGGCGATGCCGGCAAGCGCCTGCATACCGGGCGCTCGCGCAACGACCAGGTCGCCACCGACATCCGTCTCTGGCTGCGCGACACCATCGACACGCTGGACGGTCTGCTGGCCGACCTGATGCGCGCGCTGCTCGAGGTTGCCGAGACGCATGCCGCGACACCGATGCCCGGCTTCACCCATCTGCAGGTGGCCCAGCCCGTCACCTTCGGTCACCATCTGCTGGCCTATGTCGAGATGCTGCGCCGCGATCGCGAGCGCTTTGCCGACTGCCGCAAGCGCGTCAATCGCCTGCCGCTCGGCGCCGCCGCGCTGGCGGGCACCACTTTTCCCATCGACCGCGAATTTGTCGCCCGCGAACTCGGCTTCGAGGCGATCTGCGAGAACTCGCTGGACGCCGTCTCGGACCGGGACTTCGCCATCGAATTTTGCGCCGCCGCGTCGTTGGTGATGGTGCATCTATCGCGGTTTTCGGAAGAGCTGATCCTGTGGATGAGTCCGCGCGGCGGCTTCATCGACCTGGCCGACCGTTTCTGCACCGGCTCGTCGATCATGCCGCAGAAGAAGAACCCGGACGTGCCGGAACTGGCGCGCGGCAAGAGCGGCCGGGTGTTCGGCCATTTGATGGGTTTGTTGACCCTGATGAAAGGCCAGCCGCTCGCCTGCAACAAGGACAACCAGGAAGACAAGGAACCGCTGTTCGACACGGCGGACACGCTGGTCGACACCCTGCGCATCTTCGCCGCCATGGCGCCGGGTATCAAGGTAAAAGCAACGGCGATGGCCGCCGCGCTCAAGCAGGGCTACGCCACCGCCACCGATCTGGCCGACTATCTGGTCAAACGCGGCCTGCCGTTCCGCGACGCCCACGAAGCGGTGGCGCGCGCCGTGCGCGCGGCCGAAACCCAGGGCTGCGAACTGGCCGAGCTGCCGCTCACCGAGCTGCAAAGCTTTTCGCCGTTGATTGGCGCCGACGTGTTCGATGTGTTGTCGGTGGCCGGCTCGCTGGCCGCCCGCGATCACCTGGGAGGCACCGCGCCAAATCAGGTCAAGGCCGCCATCGCCCGCTGGCGCGCCACGCTCGGAGCAGACTAATCGGGGGAGCACCATGGACAAGATCGGCGGCAAGTACGAAATCATTCGCAAGCTCGGCGATGGCGCCACCTCCACGGTTTATCTGGCCTACGACCCCTTCGCCGAGCGCGAGGTGGCGGTCAAGCTGATCTTTCCCGAAATCCTCGCTGACAAGAAACGCGGCAGGCTGTTCCGCCACCTGCTGCTCAACGAGGCTTCGCTCGCCGGAAAGCTGGCGCATCCGCACATCGTGCAGATTTTCGATGCGGTGGTGGGCGAGGATGAAAGTTACATCGTCATGGAATACGTGCCGGGCGGCACGCTGGAGCGGTTTTGCAAACCCGATCACCTGCTGCCGATCGAGCGCGTGGTCGAGATCATTTTCAAGTGCACGCGGGCACTTGAATATGCCAACCGGCTGGGCATCACCCACCGCGACATCAAGCCCGCCAACCTGCTGCTGGCCCAGTCGTTCGATGCGCGCCACCCGGACGGCGACATCGAAATCAAGATTTCCGATTTCGGCGCCTGCATGCGCACCAGCGCTGAACAGACGCAGACCCAGGTCGTCGGCGTCGGCTCGCCCGCCTACATGTCGCCGCAACAGGTGCGCGAACAGACGCTCAACCACCAGACCGACATCTATTCGCTGGGCGTCGTCATGTATCAGTTGCTGTCGGGCCGGCTGCCTTTCCAGGCGAGCAGCAACTTCGGCATGATCTACCAGATCTGCAATATCGAGCCGCCGCCGCCGTCGACTTTCCGCAATGAAATTCCGGTGGCGCTCGACACGCTGGTCGCCCGCGCCATGCAGAAGGAACTCGCCGACCGCTACGCCAGTTGGGCGGAGTTTTCGCATGATCTGGCGCAGGCGTTTCGCAACCGCCAGTTGGCCACGCGCCAACAGGAAACGCCCGACAGTGAGAAATTCGAGAGCCTGCGCGCGCTGAACTTTTTCGAGGAATTCTCGGATGTCGAAATCTGGGAGATCGTCCGCTTCGCCCGCTGGGAAGAGGTCGCCGCCGGCACCCGGCTGATGAAGGATGGCGAGCCAGGCGACCATTTCTGCTTCGTCCTCGACGGCGAAATCCGCATCACCAAGCAGGACCACGTCCTCGGCGTGCTGGGGCGCGGCGAAGTGATTGGCGAGATCGCCGTGATCGACCGCCGCCATCCACACCGCGCCGCCGATGTCGTCGCGCAGACCAACGCGCGCATCGTCATCATTCCCGGCCAGTCCTTGCGCCACGCCTCCGACGCCACGCGCATGCATTTCTACAAAAGTTTTCTGCTCGTGCTGGCCCAACGACTGTCGCATACGAATCTGTTGCTGGTCGGTCCTTGATGCCGCTTTCGCCGGCGTTGGCGGAGGCCATCGCCACCACCATCGAGGCGACGACCGGCCAACCATTCCATCTGAAGACCACGCAACCGGTTGGCGGCGGTTGCATCCATGAGGCCTGGAAGCTGGGCGATGGCCAACGGCGCTTTTTCGTCAAGACCGGCACGGCCGCCGCAGCGGCCATGTTTGACGCCGAGGCCGACGGGCTGAAAGCACTTCAGGCGACCGATGCCGTGCGCGTTCCAAAAGTCGGCGCTGGCGGGACGGCGGCAGCCGGATCCGCCGCGTTGATGGGGACGGCATTTCTGATCCTTGAATACCTTGAACTGCGCGGCCTGGATCACGCAGGCGGGGCCGCGCTGGGCGAAGCCCTGGCCCGGCTGCATCGTGAAAGCGGTGAAGCGGCCGACGCCACCTACGGCTGGCCGCGCGACAACTTCATCGGCGGCACGCCACAGTCCAATCAGAGCCAACGCACCTGGGCCGGTTTTTTCTCCGCCGAGCGCCTGCGGCCGCAGCTTGCCCTGGCCAGCGCGAACGGCATGGAACGGACGTTACGCGATCAGGGCGAAACAATCGCCGAGCGTCTCTCGGCGCTGTTCCTGGATTACCGCCCGCTGCCCAGTCTGCTGCACGGCGACCTCTGGTCGGGCAATGCCGCCCAACTGGAGGACGGCACGCCAGTCATCTTCGACCCGGCCGTGTATCGCGGCGACCGGGAAGCGGACATCGCCATGGCCGAACTGTTCGGCGGCTTTCCCGAGTCCTTCTACGCCGCCTACCGGGCCGCCTGGCCGCTCGACCCAGGCTACGAGACACGCAAGACGCTCTACAACCTGTATCACGTCCTCAACCATTTCAACCTGTTCGGCCCCAGCTACCTCGGCCAGGCCCGCAGGATGATCGCGCAGCTTAGTGCTGAACTGCGCTGATAACGTGAAAACGCAGCGTTTGCGCCGGGCCGCCCCAAACAAACGCGGCACGCGGCGCCAGCCGCAACCCGCACCGCTGTCCAAAGAAGTGCCCCGTAACAAGCGAGCAAAGCGAGCCGTTTAGAACCCCCCGCGAGGGGGGGCGAAGGGGGGCGGGCGATTCAAGCCGCCAGCTTCTGCTGCAATTCGCCGGCCTGGTACATCTCGGTCATGATGTCGCAGCCGCCGATGAATTCGCCCTTGACGTAAAGCACCGGAATCGTCGGCCAGTCGGCATAGTCCTTCAGCGCAGGGACCACTTCGGGGTCGGCCAGCACATTCACATCGACAAAGCTGACGCCGCAGGCCTTCAAAATCTGCGCCGCCTTGGCCGAAAAGCCGCACTGCGGAAACTGCCGGGTGCCCTTCATGTAGAGCACGACGGGGTTTTCGGTCACGGTTTGATGGATTTTCTCTTTGGCATTCATTGGAGGTTCCTCGCAGTAGTTTACGGATTTAGTCGGACATTCTACCACCGCTGACGCGGACGATACCAGCCAGGTCGCTGTGCTGTTCGATGTCGGCAAACCCGGCGCCGACGAGCAAATCCCTGACGGCTCGCGCCTGGTCATAACCATGCTCGAAAAGCAGCCACCCGCCGGGCTTCAACCAGCGCGGCGCGGTGGCAACGATATGGCGGATCGCGGCCAGCCCATCGGCGTGATCGGTCAACGCGCTCGCCGGCTCGAAACGCAAATCTCCCTGCGCCAGGTGCGAATCGCCCGACGCGACATAAGGCGGGTTGGCGACAATGAGATCGAAGCGTTCCTCGCGCAATCCCGCAAACCAGTTGCTCTCGACAAATTCGACCGCGACACCCAACCGCGTCGCGTTGTCCCGCGCCACGGCGAGCGCGGCTGGCGAAACATCGACGGCCGTTACCCGCGTCAGCGACAGTTCCAGCGCCAACGTAATCGCGATGCAGCCGCTGCCGGCACCCAGGTCAAGAATCCGCGCCGCGCGTTGCGCCGTATCACCAGCGCCGACTTTTGCGACGGCAAGCTCGACCAGCAATTCGGTCTCGGGACGCGGAATCAGCACGGCTGGCGTCACCGCGAAGTCGCGGCCGTAGAACTCGCGCGTGCCGAGCAGGTAAGCCACCGGCTCGCCCGCCGCACGGCGCTCTACCAGCGCGTTGAATGCAGCCAGTTGCG
This sequence comes from Rhodocyclaceae bacterium, assembly GCA_030652245.1. GTDB lineage: Bacteria > Pseudomonadota > Gammaproteobacteria > Burkholderiales > Rhodocyclaceae > Sulfuricystis. Next base: position 14,234 of record JAUSBB010000110.1, read on the forward strand.
GCGGCGCCAAGGCTTCTTCGCGGTGCGCCTCCAGCCAGGCAGCGGAACGCCCCGACACCTGCCCCAGCAGCAGCCGCGCCTCGGCGGCGCAAATGTGTTGACGCGCCACGACCAAAACCTCTGCAACAGTACTCATTGCGCGAGTTCGGCCAGCATTTCCGCCTGGTGCTCGGCGTTCAACCCGGCAATCAACTCGTCGAGATCGCCCGCCATGATGGCGTCGATCTTGTAAAGCGTCAGGTTGATGCGATGGTCGGTCACGCGGCCCTGCGGGAAGTTGTAGGTGCGGATGCGCTCGGAGCGGTCGCCGCTGCCGATCAGGCTCTTGCGCGTGCTGGCGATCTGCTGCTGCTGTGCGCGCACCTGCATGTCCTGCAACCGCGCGGCCAGCACGCCCAGGGCCTGCGCTTTGTTGCGGTGCTGCGAACGGTCGTCCTGGCACTCGACGACCAGACCCGACGGCAGATGCGTGATGCGCACCGCCGAATCGGTCTTGTTGATGTGCTGGCCGCCGGCGCCCGAGGCGCGGTAGGTGTCGATGCGCAGCTCGGCCGGGTTGATGACGATGGCGTCGATCGCGCCCGCCTCGGGCAGCACCGCCACCGTGCAGGCCGAGGTGTGGATGCGCCCCTGCGTTTCGGTGGCCGGCACGCGCTGCACGCGGTGGCCGCCCGACTCGAATTTGAGCTTGGCGTAGGCGCCCGCGCCCTCGATGCGCGCGATGATCTCGCGATAGCCGCCCAGGTCGGACTCGCTTTTCGAAACCACCTCGATCTTCCAGCGGTTCTTCTCGGCGAAGCGCGCATACATGCGGAACAGGTCGCCGGCAAACAGGGCGGATTCGTCGCCCCCGGTGCCGGCGCGAATTTCGAGAAAGATGCTCTTGTCGTCATTCGGGTCGCGCGGCAACAGGGCGCGTTGCAAATCGTCCTCCAGGCCCGCCATGACGGTCCGCGCGGCGGCGGCTTCCTCGCGCGCAAATTCGCGCATCTCGGCATCGCTTTCCATGGCGACGGCAGCGGCCAGATCGGCCTCGGCCCGGCGGTAGGCGGCAAACAGATCAACCACCGTGGCAATCTCGGCTCGTTCCTGGCTCAAGCGGCGGAAGCTTTCCATGTCGCGCGTCGCCGCCTCGGCGCCCAGCAAGGCGTCGAGTTCGGCGAGCCGCTCGGCAAGTTGTTCCAGGCGGTGACGGATGCTGGTTTTCATGGATTTTCAATAGGCAAAAGCGCACCGCAGGACTGCGGCGCGATAGATATCGGCACGCTACTTCTCTGAATTAAGATGCCAGATGCGGGCAATGACCTGCGCAACTTCGTTGCGCTCTGCGCCCTCGGCCAGGTTGAGCGCCTGGGTCGGCGGGTGGAGCAGTTTATTGGTCAGCCCTTTCGACAGGGCATCGAGCACCTGCGCCGGATCGTCGCCGCGCTGCAGCAACTTCAGCGCATGTTCCAGTTCGTGGCGACGCGCCCGCTCGGCGCTATCGCGCAAGGCGCGAATCGTCGGCACCGCCTCGCGCGAATCCATCCAGTGGATGAAGTCATCGACACGGTGGGTGATGATCTCCTCGGCGTCGATAATGGCCGCCTGGCGCGACTCCTGGCCGGATTCGACGATCTGCCCCAGGTCATCCAGCGTGTAGAGAAACACGTCGTCGAGTTTCCCTACCTCGGACTCGATGTCGCGCGGCATGGCCAGATCAACCATCACCATCGGCCGGTGGCGGCGAGTCTTCAGCGCGCGTTCGACCATGCCCAAACCCAGGATCGGCAAGGCGCTGGCGGTACAGGACACCACGATGTCGTAGTCGGCGAGCCGCTCACCCACTTCATCAAGACGCAGCACGTCACCACCAAAACGCTCGGCAATCGGCCGGGCGCGCTCAAGCGTGCGGTTGGCGATGGTCAAACGCTTCGGCTTGCCGCCGGCAAAGTGGGCGGCGCACAGCTCGATCATCTCGCCGGCGCCGATGAACAGGACACTTTGATCGGCCAGCCGCTCGAAAATGCGTTCTGACAAATGCACGGCGGCCGCGGCCATCGACACGATGTTGGCACCGATGGCCGTCGTCGAGCGCACCTCTTTCGCCACGGCGAAGGTGCGCTGGAACAGCTTGTTGAGCAAGGTGCCGAGCGTCCCGGCCTCTTCCGCGACACGGGCCGCCTGCTTCATCTGGCCGAGAATCTGCGGCTCGCCCAGCACCATCGAATCAAGCCCGGAGGCGACGCGGAACATGTGGCGCACGGCATCCTTCTGCGGATGCTGGTACAGGTACGGATCAATCCGCCGCGCTGACAGCGCGTGATATTCGGCCAGCCAGTGGATCGCGGCAGCCGGCTCGGTCGTGGCGCAGTACAACTCCGTGCGATTGCAGGTCGACAGAATCGCCGCCTCGCGCACCGGCCGGGCGCGCAGCAGATCATGCAGCGCCTGCGTCAGTTGCGCCGGGTCGAACGCCACCTGCTCACGAATATCGAGCGGAGCGGTATGGTGGTTGATGCCGAGGGCGAAAACCTGCACGGAGCCTGTCTGCGAAAGGAAAGACCGCGTTATTAGAGACTAAAAGCCGGGTCGGATCAACCCGCACCGGTCAATTTCGCGGCGGTACGCCATGGATTTTCTCGTGCCTGACAGCGGAATCTCCTTGTGGAGGGCCGCATGAAAATGTTGGTGGAGAGGATGAGGATCGAACTCACGACCTCCGCATTGCGAACGCGGCGCTCTCCCAGCTGAGCTACCCCCCCACGTTGGGCGTGGATTGTACCAAAAGAGTGGCGAGTAAGCTTGCCCCGGTGATCAGACAGGGGGGCGATGCTAAAAAAAACGGCCGGCAATTTGCCGGCCGCGTAACCCCTTTGAATCGTTCGGCTTACTTGCCGGCGATCTTTTCCAGCTTTTCGGCGCGAATCAATTGGCCGTCCAAACCCGCTTCCTTGATCGAACCGCCGTAAGCCACATTCAGCAACTGCGTGTAGTAGACGACGGGCATGTTGAACTTGGTGCCCTTCTTCTTGTTGATCTCCGACTGATAGATCTCGACGTTGGCCTGGCACAGCGGGCAAGGCGTGACGATCAGGTCGGCGCCGTGGTCATAGGCTGACTCGACGATGTTGCGGATCAGGGCTTGCGCCTTTTCCGGCTCGGAGAAGGCCAGGGCGCCGCCGCAACAGGTGACTTTCTGATCGTACGGCACCGCTTCGGCGCCACAGGTTTCGATCATCTTGTCGAGGTATTGCGGGTTTTCGAAAGACTCGCCGGCAATACCGTAGGGGCGGTTGGCCTGACAGCCGACATAGCCGGCGATCTTGACGCCGTCCAGCGGCTTGATGACCGGCGCCTTCATGCCCGCGTAGCCGATGTCTTCGATCAGCACTTCAGTGAAGTGGCGCGACTTCGTGTTGAAGTCGGTACGGAGGTTGAGGGAAACTTCCTTGAGCGCTTCATTGGCTTCTGCCATCAAGCTGGACGAGTGTTGCAGACGCTCGGTGGCTTCCCGATTGGCCAGCCAGCAGGCCGGACACCCGGAGACGATGTCCTGGCCAGGCAGATGCTGATCGCTGAGGGCCAGGTTGCGGGCGCCCATCACGATGCGCGGCAATTCGCCGCCCTCGGCATAGCCAATGGAGGCCGCGCAGCAGTTCCAGTCGGGAATTTCATTGAGCTGAATGTCAAGCTTGTCGCAGATCACGCCGAAGGAGGTGATGTAGTTCGCCGCCGATGCGCCTTTTTGCGAGGAGCAGCCGGGGTAGAACGCGTATTGTTTCTTCGTCATATGTCAGGCTCTCCGTCAAGCTAAGCCGCGGCGGCGATCTTCGATCTCGCGCGCCTTGGCGATCATTTTGTGGATTCCGCTGGTGTCCTTGCAGGTGTGGCCGCTGATGATTTCCATCGGGTTGAGGCGTCCGGCTTTCACCAGGCCCAGGCCGACGCCTTGCATGGCGAGGGCATTTTTCACGCCCTGCACGAACCCATCCCGGAAATACATGGCCAGGGAAAACTTGAGCTCATTGACGCGGCCATACTTGAGCGCGCTGTCCCAGAACAACTTGGCGATGGCCTGGTTCGGCTGACCTTTGGGGGACAGGCCGAGGCGGTAAGAATAGTTCGCCAGGCCGTGCATGATGTGCGTGATCGGCAGTTGGCGCGGGCAGCGCACCATGCAGTTGTAACAGGAGGTGCACATCCACATCGCGTCGGACTTCAGGACTTCCTCGCGCTTGCCGGCGCGAATCATCATGAAGATCTTCTGCGGCGAATGTTCCCAGTGCGGACCGAACGGGCAGGAGCCGGCGCAGACGCCGCACTGCATGCACATCTTGACCCAGTGGCCTTCCTCGACGGTAGCCTCAACTTCCTTGAGGAAGTTGTTCTTGTACTTGGCGACGGCGGCTTCGTTTGCGTTTGCGGTGGTCATTGCTGTAGTCATCGTCATGTGCTCCTTTTAGCCGAAGCCCTTCATTGGCGACGGGCCCATTGCGTTGAGCTGCTCGACATATTCGTTGATCAGCTTGGCGACGCGCGCGGCATCGGTAATGGCGATCTCGTAGGTCTGCATCCGCTCCGGCTCCAGGCCCATGCCTTTCAGGGTATCGCCGATCTTGCTGAGGCGATAGTAGGCCATCTCGGAACCCTTGACGAAGTGACACTGGTAGTTCTCGCCCTTCTGGCAGCCCATCATCATCACGCCGTCGTAGCCGGCGCCGAGCGCGTCGGTGATCCAGATGGTATTGACCGAACCCAGACAGCGCACCGGGATCACCCGCACATAGGCGGAATAGGTCAGGCGCTGCATGCCCGCCATGTCGAGCGCCGGGTAGGCGTCGTTCTCGCAGGCGAGGATCAGGATGCGTGGCTTTTCTTCGTCCTCCTCAGGCACATTGACGGCTTTCACTTGCATGCCGACGGTGTCGCAGGAGTAGTTCTCGAAGGAGATGACGCGCACCGGACAGGCGCCCATGCAGGTGCCGCAACGGCGGCAACGCTCCTCGTTGAACAGCGGGAAACGCCGCTCGTCTTCGTCGATGGCGCCGAACGGGCACTCCACCGTGCAGCGCTTGCACTGCGTGCAACCTTCGAGGCGGGCGGTCGGGAACGACAGGTCCCAGGCGCGCGGATGGGCGGCACGGCCCAGGGCGGCGTTTTCGGCCGCCTGGATCGCCTTCATGGTCGCGCCGACAGCGTCTTCGGTGGCTTGATGCATGTCCATCGGACGGCGCATCGGGCCGGCGGCATAGATACCGGTGCGACGGGTCTCATACGGGAAGCAGATGAAGTGCGAATCCGCGAAGCCATACTTGAGCTGCGGAATGTCCGGGCCCTGCCGGTAATTCATGTTCAGCACCGAAATCTTCTGCAGCGCCGTTTTCTTTTCTTTCGCGGCTTCATCGCCGTTATCCGCGGCGGTGACGGTGGCGTTCCAATCGTCGAGCTCGACGCCCGCATTCGGCACCTGGCCGGTGGCCAGCACGACCAGATCGGCGGGGACGGTGTTTTCCTCGTCGAGGATCAGGTCCTTGAAGGTCACGTTGCAACTGTCGCCGCCGGTCACCTTGGAGGTCTTGCCCTTGGTGAAGATGACGCCCTTGGTCTGGGCGCTGCGGTAGAAGTCCTCGCCCATGCCCGGCACGCGCAGGTCGTCGTACACGACCACGGTGTCGATGTCCGGGTTCTGGTCCTTGAAGTACATCGCCTGCTTGATGCTCGTGCCACAGCAATGGCCGGAGCAGTAGGGCAGGTGCGTACCGGAATCGTCGCGCTGGCCGGCGCACTGCACGAACACCACGGATTTGATTTCCTTGCCGTCGGCGCGCTTGATCGGACCGCCATTGGCGGCTTTCGCCAGGGCTTCGAGCCCGGCCTGATCGGTGACGTTCGGCTGACCGCCGCCGAGTTCGGGCAGCTTTTCAATCGGATAGGTGCTGAAACCGGAAGCCTGGACGATGGCGCCGCAGAGCTCTTCCGAGATGCTGCCCGATTCCTGGGCGATCTTGATGGCGAAGCGGCCGGGCGCGCCGGCGGTCTCGGCGACCGTCGAATTCAGATAGACCTTGATCTTCGGATTGGCGGAAACCTGCGCCGCCAGTTCCGCCGCGCCGGTCGGCTGGGCTTCGGCGTGGGGCGCATTGAAGGGCATGCGCTTCCACATCTGGTTGGCAAAGCCGCCCAGGGCGCCGGTCTTTTCGACCAGGGCCACTTCGTAGCCGGCATCGGCCGCCGCCTGCGCGGCCGTCAGGCCGGACATGCCGCCGCCGACGACCAGGATCTTCTTGCTCGACGATTCTTTCTTGTTGCCGCCGGGAAGGATCAATTTCTTGACTTCGGCGCAACCCATGCGAACGTAGTCCTCGGCCATTTCCTGACGAATCTCGTCATGGTCGGCGCCTTCGGCGACGATCCAGGTCACGCCTTCGCGCAGGTTGGCGCGCGCGACGGCGACGGTCGGGAAGTTGAAGGCTTCGGTCTTGGCGCGGCGCGAGCAGGCGGCGATGCACAGGTGGGTCACGCCGTCGTTGGCGATGTCGTCCTGAATCATCTTCACGCCTTCGGCGTTGCAGAGAAAGGGGTGCGTCTTGATGACCGCCATCTTGCCTTCGGTCTTGGCGACCTTCTCGAGGCCGGCAACTTTCAGGACATCGCCCAGCCCGCAACCGGAGCAGATGTAAGCGGCAAATTTATTGGCCGGTGCGTTCATGCGGCCTCCGTGGATGCAGTTTTGTGAATGACCTGGACAGAGCGCATGGCGGCAGCCGTGGCGCTTTGTACGGAACGATTGACGTCGAGCGGACTGGCCGCGCTGCCGGCGCCGAACATGCCGCCCGACTTCGAGCCTTCGATGAAGTTGGAGGAATCAAGCACGATATCCTCGGGCAGCTTCACCCCGACCACCTCGGGCTCCATGCCAACCGCCAGCACGACGAGGTCGTGCTCGGTGGCGTAGCGGTGATAACCCTCGGTATCGACGCCATGCAGGATCGGGCTGTTGTTCGCCTCGTTGAGCGCGATGCGCGCCACTTTCGACTTGACGAAGCTGACGTTCGGGTCCTTCTGCACGTTCTGATAGAAGTCTTCCAGGCGATCGATGACGCGGATATCGATGTAATACACCGTCGACTTGGCATCCTCGCCGGCCGCTTCGCGCACATACTGGGTCTGCTTCAGGGTAGCCATGCAGCAGATGCGCGAGCAGTGACGGAGGTGATTTTCGTCGCGCGAACCGGCGCACTGGATGAAGGCAATGTTCTTGGCTTCCTTCCCGTCGGAGGGGCGCAGCACCTTGCCGCCAGTCGGGCCTTGCGGGTCGCAAAGGCGCTCGAATTCGAGGCTGGTGATGACGTTGGCGTAGCGATCGTAGCCGTAGGGCTGAATCTTGTTCGCATCATACGGACGCCAGCCGGTGGCCCAGACCACGCTGCCCGCCTTGATCTCGATGGTTTCTTCCTGCATGCCGAGATCGACCGCGCCGAATTTGCAAGCGGCCTTGGCGGCCTCACCTTCGGGCGTGCCGACGATCGAGGGATCGATGACGAAGCGTTGCGGGTAAGCCATGGCATGGGGCAGATACGCAGCCTTGATCTTGTTCAGGCCGTAGTTCGCCACGTTGGGGACTTCGGCGCTTACCGCCTTGCCGCAATCGCCGCAGGCCGTGCAGTTCTCATTGACGTAGCGCGGCTTGACCTTCAGCGTGACGTTGTAATCGCCGCGGCTGCCGCTGACGGCGGCCACTTCGGTCATCGTCATCACGCGGACGTTCGGGTTGCCGCGCAGGCGCCTAAGATTGATTTCCAGCCCGCAGGTGGGAAAGCACATCTTGGGGAAATAGCGGTACAGCATGGAAGTACGGCCGCCCAGCGTGGGGGATTTTTCGACCAGTATTACCTGCTTGCCGCATTCGGCCGCTTCGAGGGCCGCCGTCATGCCGGCGATACCGCCGCCGACGACCAGAATGGTCTGGTTGGTTGCAATTGAAGCCGTCATCAAGCCTCCATGGAGTGGGTGCTACCTGTAAATGGTGGGCGATTCTAGCCGTCATTTCGGGCGCGATCTTCTGCGCTAGATCAAATACCGGCCAGAATGTTCCTATAGACAAATAGAAGAGGCGAATAGTTTGCGGGCGCTCAAGAAACTCGCCGGGCCGCCCCAAGAGTTTCTTGGCCCCTTGAGGGGAGAACGACGCATAGCGGCGTTTCCGGGGTGGGCTATTACGCCGTCCCGCCAGCGCCGACTTTTATGTGCCGGCGCGTTGCGCCGACCTGGGCCGGAACGCCTTGATGACCTCCTCGCGCGTCTCGATGTAAGGCCCGCCGATCAGGTCGAGGCAATATGGCACCGCAGCAAAAACGCCGTCGAGCGTTTCCTTGATGGCTTTCGGTTGTCCCGGCAGGTTGAGGATCAACGACTTGCCACGAATCACGCCGACCTGCCGCGAGAGGATCGCGGTCGGCACGTATTTAAGGCTAACTTGCCGCATCTGCTCGCCGAAGCCGGGCATGACCTTGTGCGCAACGGCGAGCGCCGCCTCGGGCGTGACGTCGCGTGGCGCGGGGCCGGTGCCGCCGGTGGTGAGCACCAGATGGCAGCCGACGACATCGCACAACTCGATCAGCGTCTGCTCGATGACCGGCTGCTCGTCGGGAATCAGCCGGGATTCCAGCCGCCACGGCGAAGCGAGCGCCGCGGAGAACCATTCCTGCAAGGCCGGGATGCCCTTGTCCTCATAGACGCCGGACGAGGCGCGATCCGAGATCGAGACCAGTCCAATCAGCAAAGTGTCGTTCACGGCAACTCTCTCAGGACACGGAACAGTTCACGGAAGGCGCGCGGCGGCTTGCCGAGTTCCTGTTCTTTCTTCGCATTGCGGCGCAACTGGCGCAGCAGTTGCAGATCGGCGCCCGGATGCGCGGCGGCAATCTCGCCGATCACCGTCTCGTCTTCCAGAAAGCGGGAGCGCAGACGTTCCAGCGCCTGTTGGCGGGCATTCGCCGTTGCCGACAAGCCTTTCATCTCATCGAGCGCGGCGCGAATCGGCTCGGGGTCGATGGCACGCATCAGCTTGCCGATGTATTGCAGTTGGCGGCGGTGGGCTTCGTGCTGGGTAATCCGCTGGGCTTCCTTCACCGCCACGCCCAGGTCTTCGGGCAACTCGATTTTCTTCAGTTGGTCCTTCGAGAGCGAAACCAACTCGACGCCAAGCGTCTGCAAATCGTCCATGGCGCGCTTCCTGGCGCTCTTGCTGGGTTTTTCTATGGTTTCCACGGGTAAGATTATAGCTTTGGGCCATCTCACATTCCTATGTCCTCGTTTTAGTTCCGGCATAACGTCCGCTCACGCGGACATTAGCCTTCTCTGAAACTTAGTTCTACTAACCATCCACCGAACCCTATGTCCACGTTTTCATTTACCCCTGACCAACTGCGCCAGCTTGCCGCCGATGTGCTGCACCACGCCAAACAGTGCGGCGCCAGCGCCTGCGAAACCGATGTTTCAGAGGGCTATGGCCAGTCGGTGACCGTAAGAAAGGGCGCGGTCGAGACCATTGAATTCAACCGCGACAAGGGGCTGGGCGTCACCGTCTACCTCGGCCAGCAAAGCGGCCACGCCTCAACGAGCGACTTTTCGCCACCGTCAATCAGGGCCACGGTGGATGCCGCGCTGTCGATTGCCCGCTTCACCGCCCCCGACCCCTGTGCCGGACTGCCCGCGCCGGAATTGCTGGCAAAGAACGTGGCGGACATCGACCTTGACCTCTACCATCCCTGGCCGCTGTCCATCGAGGAGGCCATCGCGCTGGCCCGCCGTAGCGAGCAGGCCGCCTTTGCGCTCAGCCCGCTGATCAAGAACTCCGAGGGCGCCTCGGTGTCGGCCCATGCCGCACACTTCATTTCAGCCAACAGTCTCGGCTTCATGGGCGGTTATCCGTCCACGCGGCATTCCATCTCCTGCGTGCCCATCGCCCAAAAGGGCCGGGACATGCAGCGCGACGACTGGTATTCGGGCTGGCGCGATCCCGCCGACCTGGCGACACCGGAACAGATCGGCGACTACGCCGCGCGCCGCACCCTGTCGCGGCTCGGCGCAAAAAAGATCAAGACACGCCAGTGCAAGGTCATGTTCGAAGCGCCGCTTGCCGCCATGCTGATCGGCAGCTTTGTCCATGCGGTTTCCGGCGGCAGCCTCTACCGCAAGGCCAGTTTTCTCCTCGACGCGCTGGGCCGGCGCATTTTCCCCGACTGGTTCTCCATCGAGGAACGGCCGCACCTGAAAAAAGGCCTGGCCTCCAGCCCCTTCGACGATGATGGTGTCGCGACACAGGACCGTAGCGTTGTCGCCAATGGCGTGTTGCAGGGCTATTTTCTTTCGACCTATACGGGGCGCAAACTCGGCATGCCAACGACGGGCAACGCCGGCGGCAGCCACAACCTCAGCGTCCTGCCCAGTCCGGATGCGCCAGCGGATTTTGCCGGCCTGCTGCGCCAGATGGGGACTGGCCTCCTGGTCACCGAGCTGCTGGGTCACGGCATCAACTACGTCACCGGCGACTACTCGCGCGGGGCCGTCGGTTACTGGGTGGAAGGCGGAGAGATTGCCTATCCGGTGCAGGAAATCACCATTGCCGGCAACCTCGCCGACATGTTCACCGGCATCGAAGCGGTCGGACGGGATGTTGTCACGCGCGGCTCGCGCACAGTTGGATCAATTGTGGTTAACCGCATGACCGTGGCGGGAAACTAGGGCATCTTTCCATTTCTTTCGGTGTAGTATTTCGCCGCCGCCCTGCCCTCTGCCGGGCGTTCCCAAAAAAACACCAAGGAGACGACGCATGGAAAGACGTAAATTTCTGCAAAACGCCGGTATTGCCGGCATTCTGGCGGCCGGTGCCGCCCCGGCAATCGTCCACGCCCAGCAGGCGATCCGCTGGCGCCTGGCTTCAAGCTTCCCGAAGGCCCTGGACACCATCTACGGCGCAGCCGAAACCTTCTCGAAAAAGGTCAAGGACATGTCGGGCGGCAAGTTCGAGATCTCCGTGCATGCCGGCGGCGAGTTGATGCCCGCTTTCGGGGTGGTGGACGGCGTGCAGCAGGGCACCGTCGAATGCGCGCACACCGCGCCGTACTATTTCTTCGGCAAGGATGAAACCTTCGCCATCGATTGCGCCATCCCGTTCGGCCTCAACTCCCGCCAGATGACGGCATGGATGTACCAGGGCAACGGCATGAAGCTGTTCCGCGAGTTCTACAGCCAATACAACATCGTGAACTTCCCGATGGGCAACACGGGCGCGCAGATGGGCGGTTGGTACCGCAAGGAAGTCCAGTCGCTGGCCGACATGAAGGGCCTCAAGATGCGCATCGGCGGCTTCGGCGGCCGCATCCTGGCCGGCATCGGCGGCGTGCCGCAGAACATTCCGGGCGGCGAGATCTACCAGGCGCTGGAAAAGGGCACCATCGACGCCACCGAGTGGGTCGGCCCCTACGACGACCAGAAGCTGGGCTTCTACAAGGTCGCCAAGCACTATGCCTACCCGGCCTGGTGGGAAGGCGGCCCGCAACTGACCCTCTACGTCAACAACAAGGCCTATGACGCCCTGACGCCGGATTACAAGGCCATGATCGAGGCGGCGGCATCCCATGCCCACGTCGACATGCAGGCCAAGTACGACGCGCGGAACCCGCAAGCGCTGAAGGAACTGGTCGCCAGCGGCACCAAGCTGTTCCGGCTGCCCAAGGACACCATGGACGCCGCCTTCAAGTTCGCCGAGGCGCACTACGCCGAACTGTCCGACAAGAATCCGAACTGGAAGAAGGTCTACACCGATTACAAGGCCTTCCGCAAGGAGCAGAACTTGTGGTTCCGCTTCGCCGAGGCCGGTTACGACAGCTACATGCAGGCGCAGAAACTCTAAGCAACTCCGCTGCACCACAAAAAATCGCGACCTTGGTCGCGATTTTTTGTTGCCAGAAAGTCGGCGCTGGCGGGACGGCGTCAGCCGGGCCGCCGACAACATGGGGACGGCGCTCGTCCGCCTACTTGCCTTTTTTCTCCTTGGCGACTTCCTGCATCAACGCCGCAGCGGGATCGTCCGCCTTGGCGTCGGCCGCCTTTGCATCCGCTGGTGGAGCCAAGGCATCGAGGTCGCCGACTTTCGCGTCACCCGCCGCCGGAACCTTAGGCTCTTCGCCCCAACCCGACGGAAGGGCGGGAGAGCCATAGGAGGGATCAACGCCGCCGGCCCCTTCGAACTGGAGCCCGACTTCCTCGGCGCTGAGCTGCTTGGTCTTGTCGAGGCTGCCGGTCACGATTCCCGGGAAGGCGATGAGGATGCCGACCATGATGATCTGGATCACCACAAACGGCACGGCGCCCCAGTAGATCTGCCCCGTCGTGATCCGCGCGGTCTTCTTCTTGGTCACCTTATCGATGTAATCCTGGTGCGGCGCCACGCTGCGCAGGTAGAACAGGGCGAAACCGAAGGGCGGGTGCATGAAGGAGGTCTGCATGTTGACCGCCATCAGGATGCCGAACCAGACCAGATCGATGCCCAGCTTGTCCGCCACCGGCGCCAGCAGCGGCAGCACGATGAAAGCCAGCTCGAAGAAGTCGAGGAAGAAGGCCAACACGAAGATCAGGAGGTTAACAACAACAAGGAAGCCAATTTGACCGCCGGGCAGACCAATCAGCAGATGCTCAACCCAGCGTGGCCCATCCACCGCCTGGAAAGTGAGGCTGAACACGGTGGCGCCGAGCAGGATGAAGAGGACGAAGGCAGACAGTTTCGTGGTCGCATCCATCGCCTGGGTCAGCAGCTTCAGGCTGAGGCGACGGCGCGCAACCGCCATGAGCAGCGCCCCCATCGCGCCCATGGCGCCGCCTTCGGTCGGCGTGGCGATGCCGAGGAAGATCGTGCCGAGGACGAGGAAGATCAGCGCCAGCGGCGGGATCAGCACAAAGGTGACGCGCTCTGCCATGCGCGACAGCAGGCCCAACTTGGTCACGCGATTGAGCATCGCCAGCGCGAAGGCAATACCAATGCCTACGCACATCGCCAAGACGATCGTCTCGTCGGTGGGCGCCTCGGCCGGCCGGTTCTTGGCAAACGCCACCGCACCGCCCACCGCGATGAGAAACAGCACCCCCACCGAGCGCATGCCTGCACTGCCGTTGGCCTCGCGGAAGGTGCGCGCCTCAGGCGGCAGTGCCGGCGCCATGTTCGGCCTGATGAGGGTCAGCAAAAACACCCAACCGGCGTAGAGGGCCGTCAACATGACGCCGGGAATGAAGGCGCCGGCATACAGGTCGCCGACGCTGCGGCCGATCTGGTCGGCGATGACGATCAACACCAGCGAAGGCGGGATGATCTGCGCCAGCGTGCCCGA
>JAUSBB010000119.1 GCA_030652245.1 Rhodocyclaceae bacterium
AGCATGGACGCACTGGCGCAGGCAGCATTGCCCGCGCCCATCCGAAGCATCCTGACAGATGACGCAACTGCCTGAACCGCCATCAGAAAAGCTGTCTTTCGTCAGGGGTGGCGTCAGTATCCGCGGAACGGCCTATTGCCCGAAGAGTCGTTTGGCGTTGCGGAAGGCAATCTTCTCCGCTACCTCGGCGGGTAGCTGCGCCAACCATCCCCGGTACGTGGCCATGATGCTGCCATAGCTGTCCCAGCGTTCGTTGACCCACGTGTCAGAGCCGATCAGAAAGCGCTCCGGGTATTTTTCAAACAGGCGCCGCCATTCGGCCGTGAGTTTGCCGCCTTCCGTGATGCCGTAGCGGTAGGACAGTTCGCACCATAGTTCAGGGTAGCGTTGCAGATAGGCTTCGACCTTGGCCGGCTCGGTGGAAAAACCGGTGTGCGCCCAGATGATTCGCGCTTGCGGACTGTGCCGGAAAAGGATCTCCAGCGCTTCGTCGTCGGCGTGGGCGTGCAGATAGAGATCGTGCTTCACCGCGAACTCGACGGTCTTTTTGACCTGGGGCGCTTCGGCGGCGCGGCCCGTGAGATGAAACTCGCCGATGCCCCGGTAATAGCCGCGCTTGAACTCGGTGGCAATCAGTTCTTCGGTCCGCGGATCGCTCATCCATGTCTGGATGTCCGGACGCACCCGGTAGGGGCGGATGAAGGGCACCACCCACAGGTCTTTCGACCGGGCCTCGTAGAGCGCGCGCGTGCCGTCATTGGGGCGACTGGTGGCGAGGATGCCGGTAACCTTGTGCTCGCGGAACAGGGCCAGCACTTGTTCCAGCGGCAGATAGGGCACGGGTTCCCAGTTGTAGTGCAGATGTGCGTCAAACACAGGGAGCACGGCTTGCGCCGTGGCGGTGCCAGAACCATGCGCCGGGGCCATGATGCCCACCGTGGAACAGACGACCAGGCAACACAGGCGACGAATCCGGTTCATGATGATCTCCCGTTGGCAAGGGCAATGTATCTGGTTCATCGGGGGCAAGAAGAATGCCGTATGTCTGTTATCGGGAAGCGCATCGCCGACTATTATTGCCTCACTCCGCGCGCAGCGCTTCGACGGGATCGAGCCGTGCTGCGCGGCGGGCCGGCAGCACGCCGGCCAGCAGGCCGATGATGACGGCGATAACCTCGGCGAGGACGACAAAACTCAGCGGGGTTTCCACCGGCAGGGCCGGTACGAACAGATGCAGCAGTTGCGCGAGGCCGATGCCCAGCGCGAGGCCGAGCAGGCCGCCCGCCGCCGACAGCGCCACGGCCTCGCCGAGAAAGATGCCGAGGATGGTGCGCTCTTGCGCGCCGAGCGCCTTCAGCAGGCCGATCTCATTGGTGCGCTCGGTGACGGCAATGGTCATGATGGTGACGATGCCGACCCCGCCCACCAGCAGCGAAATGCCGCCCAGCGCGCCGACCGCCGCCGTCAGCACGTTGAGGATGTTCGACAGGGTGCGCAGCATGTCTTCCTGCGTGAGAAGGGTGAAATCCTCGCGGCCGTGCCGTTCCGCCAGCGCCGACTTTATGGTCGCCGCCACCTCCGCGGATTTGAGCCCCTCGCGGTAGGTGAGGTTGATGCGCATCAGTCCTTCGCGGTTATAGAGTTCAAGAGCTCGAGCGGTGGGGATGAACACGGTGTCGTCGAGGTCCATGCCGAGAAACTGGCCTTTCGGCGCCATCACGCCGACGATGCGGAACTGCACGCCGCCGATGCGCAGGCGCTGACCGAGCGCCGGTTCGCTGCCGAACAGCTCATGTTTCAGCTTCGGCCCGAGGACGGCCAGCGGGCGAGCATGCTCGAAGGCTTCATCCGGCAGGAAGCTGCCGTTCAGCACGGTCATTTTCGTGATCTCGAGCATGGCCGGGCCGACGCCTTGCACGGTGGTGCGCCGCAAGCGGCCATGCGCCGCGACCTCCGAATTGCCCCAGACGATCGGCGTCACGGCGCGCACGCCGGGGATGCGCTCCAGCGCCCGCGCGTCGTCGAGCGTCAGCAGCCGCACGGTGGTATTCAAGCCGCCCGGCCCGCCACTCGCTTTCGTCTTGCCCGGTGCGATCTCGATGACGTTGGTGCCGAACTGGGTGAACTCGGCGAGCACGAAGCGATGCACGCCCTCGCCGATGCTGGTGAGCAGGATCACCGCCGCAATGCCGACGGCGATGCCCAGCAAGGTCAGAAAACTACGCAGCCGGTGCGCCGTCAGGGCGCGCAGGGAGAGGGCAGTGAGGTCACGGGCAAACATGGTCTCGATCCGGGCTAGGCGCCAACCGCGCCAGCGGCGCGCGCGACGCTGTGGGTGCGCCGACCCGGCACCGTCTGGCCCATCACCGTTGCCGGTTCGCCAATCCACATCTTGTCCATTCGACAATAGCCTTTCGCTGATGCCGCGGCGCCATCACTGTAGCGCCGAGTCGGTCATAATACGGCCCTGCCACACCACGCGCGCCGCGCCAGGCGGGATTATGCAGATTCGGGGCGCTGCCGGCACACGGGAATTCCCCTGCAACGCACCCCTTGGCGAATGCCGCCATTTTCATGAACAGCTTCCTGAGCGGCGACGAACTGAATGACCTGTTGGCCATGACGGGAGGCACCCCGGACGGGGTGGCACCCGCGGCAACGCTGCCGGGCGCGCCGGTTGGCGCCCGACCGGGACCGCTCCCCTTTGCCGAGCTGTCCTACCTCGTCATCGAGGATTCGCCCATGATGCGCGTTTGGCTGCGCAATGCCATCGCCGAGGCGGGCGGCAAGCGCATCGACCAGGCCGACACCTATTTCGACGCCCTCAACCGCATCCGCCAGAAGGGCGGCTATGACATCGTTTTGTGCGATTACATCCTGTCCGACACGCGCGACGGCCAGCAACTGCTGGAGGAGGTGCGGCGCAACCGCCTGCTGCCGCAGACGACGCTGTGGATCATGGTTACCGGCGAGCAGAAGTACGAGCAGGTGTTTTCCGCCGCCGAACTGGCGCCCGACGACTACCTGATCAAGCCGATCACGCCCGCCCTGCTGATGGATCGCATGCAGCGCGCCTGGACGCGCCGCAGCACGCTGAAGGTGGCCACGCAACTGTTCGACGCGGAACGTTACGACGAGGCGTTGACGGTCTGCAACAAGATGATCGAGTCGCGCGCCCGTTTTTCGATCGGCTTTCGCCGCATCGCGGGCGAGTGCCTGCTGGCGCTGGAGCGCTACGGCGACGCCCACGACCACTACGCGGCAATCCTGGAGGAATTTCCTCTCCTGCCCTGGGCGAAGCTCGGCAAGGGGCGGGCGTTCTTTCGCCTTGACCGCCACGACGAGACGCAGGAAATTCTCGAAGATCTGGTCGCCAGCAATCCGGACTTCCTCCAGGCGCACGACCTGCTCGTCAAGGTGCATGAGCAGCAGGGCAACCTGGAGGAGGCGCACGAGCTGCTGAAGCTGGTCCTGCAGAAGAATCCGAAGGCGCTGCACCGCCACCGCGATGTGGTGCGGGTGGCGAGCGCCACCGGCGACATCGATGCCGCCATCGATGCCTTTGCGTTGATGCACCAGCACGGCAAGGGCTCGTCTTTCATCCGTCCCGGCGATTTCTGCGAATACGCGAACCTGTTGATGAGCACCGGCAGCAAGGCGGCGCGCGAGCGTCTCGACACGCTGACCGGCAACCTCCGCGACTTTCACCGCGCCGATCCGGAATTTCAGTTCGCCCAGCAGATGGTCGGCTACGCGACGGCCAAAGCCGCCGGCAAAACCAGCGATGCGAAGCTGGCCTACACGCAGATGAGCCAGATCATGAAGCGCACCAAGGAGGACGGCACGGCCGTCGATACGAGCGAACTCATGGCCATGCTGGCGGCGGCGGCCGACCTGGAAGACGCGGGCATGGCGGAGAAGTGTGCGTATGCCTTGTATGCGGACCATCTCGGCAACAAATCGATGATCGACCGCATCAATGCGACGATGGAGAAAGCCGGCATGAGCGACCTGGCCGCCCGGCTGCGCGAAAAGGCCGGCGAGGATCTGCGGCAGTTGAACGTCGCCGCGGTCAAGCTGGCCAAGCACGGCAAGTTCAAGGAAGCGATCAAGGAGTTCCTGCTGCTGGCCGATACCAACCGCAGCATTGCCGTCTATCTAAACGCGGCCACCGCCATCGTCAAGCTCTATCAGGAGGTAGCCGCGCTCCGGCAGTCCATCGCGCCAGCGGAGCACCGGCACTACCGCGAGCGCATGGAGCGCACCCTGATCTATGTCGGCAAGCACGACCCCGGCAACGTCAAGATGAAGAAGATCATGGACGAGTGGCGCAACCTCTCGCAGTCGTTCGACTGAGCGGCAACGGGCCGGGGCCGTTCAGCGTTTCGACAGCGCCCGCACGGGATCGAGCCGCGCGGCCCGGCGCGCGGGCATGACGCCGAACAGGAGCCCGGTGATGAGCGCGGTGGCAAGGGCGGCAATCACTGCCCAGTCGGGTGGATAGGCCGGCAGGACGGGGAACGCCGCGCGCAACGCAAAGGCGCCGGCCTGACCGAGGGCATAACCGACAATGGCGCCCGTGGCGGAGAGCAGCGCCGCCTCGGCGAGGAAGGCATTGCGGATGGTGGCGCCGGGCGCGCCGAGCGCCTTGAGCAGGCCGATTTCGCCGGTGCGCTGGGTGACCGCAACGAGCATCACGTTCATGACGAGGATGCCGGCGACGGCCAGGCTGATGGCGGCGATGCCGGCGACGCCGTAAGTCAGCGTGCCGAGGATGCGGTCGAAGGTGGCGAGCACGGCATCCTGGGTGATGACCGTCACATCCTCCTCGCCGTCGTGACGGGTCTTGAGGATCTCCAGCGTCTGCGCGCGCGCCGGCTCGATCGCGGCGCGGCCGCGCGCCTCGACGAGAATGCGGAACAGCGTATTGGTGTTGAACATAGCCTGCGCGGCGGCCACCGGCAGGATGACCACCTCGTCGGCGTTCATGCCCAGCCCCTGGCCGGACTGGGCGAGCACGCCGATGATGCGAAAGCGCCGGTCGCCGACGCGCAGGACGCGGCCGATGGCCGGCTCGACGCCGAACAGTTCGCTCTGGATTTTCGTGCCGATCACCGCCACGGCAGTGGTGCCGTTGCTTTCCTCAGCGGAAAAGAAACGTCCTTGCGCCAGCTCCATGCGGCGCAGCTTCAGATAGTCGGCGGTGGCGCCGACGACGGTGACATCGCGCAGCTTGCCACTGTAGGTGGCCTCCGAGGTGCCGATGGTGATCGGCGCGGTGCGCAACACCGCCGGCGCGCGGGTAATCGCCTGGGCATCCTCGACGGTGAGGTCGCGTGGCGTGCCGGTAATGGCGTTGGCTGGATTGAAGCCGCCAGTTTCCGAGCGGCCGGGCAGCACGATGATGAGATTGCTGCCGAGCGCGGAGAATTCGTTGACCACATAACGCCGCGCCCCGTCGCCCAGCGCCGTGAGCACCACCACGGCGGCGACGCCGATGCTCATCGCCAGCACCATCAGGAAGGTGCGCAGCGGATAGCCGGTGGCGGCGCGCGTGGCAAAGCGCAGGGTGTCGGTGGGGGTCATGTCATCCCCTCCCATGGGCGAGCAGTTGGGGAGAGCGTGGTCCTGCTCATCGGCTGTCCTTCACCTTGCTGCCGTCTTCCATGCTGATCTGCCGTCGCGCCCGCGCGCCGAGCGCGCCATCGTGCGTGACCACCACCAGGGTGACGCCGTTGTGGTTCAGCACTTCCAGCAGGCGCATGACCTCCTCGCCGGTGGCGCGGTCGAGGTTGCCGGTCGGCTCGTCGGCCAGGATCAGCGCCGGCCGCATGATGGTGGCGCGCGCAATGGCGACGCGCTGGCGCTGGCCGCCGGAGAGCTGGTCGGGACGGTGGCCGGCGCGGTCGGCCAGGCCGAAGTCGGCGAGCGCCTGCTTGACCCGCAGCGCCCGCTCGGCGGGTTCGATGCCCGCCAGCATCAGGGGCAGGGCGATGTTCTCGGCGGCCGTCAGGCGCGGAACAAGATGAAAGCTTTGGAAGACAAAGCCGATGCGTTCGCGCCGCACGCGCGCCTGTTCGTCGGCGGACAGCGTGGTGACATCGCGGTCCTCGAAGCGGTAGGTGCCGGCATCCGGGCGGTCGAGCAGGCCGATCAGGTTGAGCAGCGTCGATTTGCCCGAACCGGACGGCCCCATGATGGCGACGTATTCGCCGGCCTCCAGGCTAAGGTCGAGCGCATGCAGGGCGTGCACCGCGCTGTCGCCGAGCGTGAATACGCGCTCGATGCCGGTGAGTTCAATCAGGGGCATGGCGACCCGGCGCAAACCCGTGATCCTGCCATTGAAAGTCGGCGCTGGCGGTACGGCGCATCAGCAAGTCGTGGCGAAGCCCAGCGCTCATTTCACGCCAGCCGCGGCTTCCTCCACCGCGTGGGCGCCGGGCTTGACGCCCTCCTTCTCCAGTGAGAGGACGATGCGTTCACCGGCCGTCAAGCCTTCCAGAACTTCGGTGAACTCCCAGTTGGCGAGCCCGGTCTTGATTTGTCGTGCCGCGAGCTTTCCGGCGGCGGCATCGAAGACCAGCACGCGACGGCCCTCCTGCAGCGCGGCGGTGGGAATGCGCAGCACGGCGGGTTTTTCTTCGAGCAATATTTCGACGTCGGCGCTATAGCCCACCAGCAGGCCGACGCGGCTTTCCGGCGAGTCGAAAGCGACTTCGACATCCACCGTGCGCGCCTGTTTTTCGACCGCCGTCACGAAGGGCGCGACGCGCCGCACCTTGCCCGGAAATTCCCGTTTCGGATAGGCGTCGAGGCGGATGCGCACCGGCTGGCCCGGATGAATCTTCGGCGCATCCACCTCGTCCATCGGCGCCTTGACATACAAACAACTGTCGTCGATCAGGTCGATGGCCGGCGGCGTCGGCACGCCGGGTGGCGAAGGCGTCGAATACTCGCCGACCTCGCCGACGATCTTCGCCACCGTGCCGGCGAAGGGCGCGACGAGCGTTACACGGCGCGGTTCGACGCGCGTGGCGGCGAGACGCGCCTGCGACTGGGCCACGTCGGCCCGGGCGGTTTCGCAAGCGGCCTGTTTCGCCTGGGCATTGGTGCGGGTCGCGTCGGCCGCCGATTCGGAGATAAAGCCGCGCTGGCGCAGGTCGGCGCTGCGCGCGGCTTCGCGCTCAGCGTTGGCGGCAAGGGTGCAGGCTTCGACGACGCGCCGCCGGGAAAGCTCAAGCTGGCTGGCGGCGAGCGCCTGCTGGGCCTGCTGGTCGTCATTCCAGAGCTTGAGCAGCAATTGCCCCTTCTTGACGCGGTCGCCTTCCTTGACGCCAAGGTATTCGATGCGCCCGCCGACGATGGTCGACAACTTGGTGCGCTGGCAGGCCTCGACCGTGCCGGCGCGGGTATTGGCCAGCGTTGCCTCGACGCGACCCGTGGCGACCTCGTGCAGACGCACCGGGATGGGCTTGGGCCGGGTCAGCCACCAGCCGGCCGCGAGCAGCGCGGCGAGGATGACCAAGGCAATGACGAGGCGGCGCAGGAAGGGTGTCATAAGCCCTGGCGGAAAATCGCGTCGGCCGCCGCCAGCGTCGCCGCGATGTCGGCGTCGGTATGCGCGGCCGAGACGAAGCCGGCTTCGAAGGCCGAGGGCGCGAGATAGACGCCCGCATCGAGCATGGCGTGGAAGAAGCGGTTGAAGGCGTCAGCTTTTCCTCCCTGATTGCTGGCCATTACTTCGGCATACGAGGTCGGGGGCGTGGCGGCGAAGTAGATGCCGAACATGCCGCCAACCGATTGGGCGCTGAAGGTGACGTTGCGCGCCTGGGCGGCGGCGGCGAGGCCATCGACCAGCGCTTTCGTTTTTGCCGTCAACGCCTCATAGAAGCCGGGCACGGCGATTTTCTTCAGTGTGGCCAGCCCCGCCGCCACCGAGAGCGGATTACCCGAAAGGGTGCCCGCCTGATAGACCGGGCCGAGCGGCGCGATCTTTTCCATGATGTCGCGCCGGCCGCCGAAAGCGCCCAGCGGCATGCCGCCGCCGACCACCTTGCCGAAGGTCGACAGGTCGGGGGTGATGCCATACAAGCCTTGCGCCGAGCCGGGGCCGACGCGGAAGCCGGTCATCACCTCGTCGAAGATCAGCACCGCGCCGTGTTGCGTGCACAGCGCGCGCATCGCCTTGAGGAATTCGGGATTGGGCGCGATCAGGTTCATGTTGCCGGCCACCGGCTCGACGATGACGCAGGCGATCTTGTTGCCATGCCGGGCGAAGGCGTCGTGCAATTGCTGCGCGTCGTTGTAGTCGAGCACCAGCGTGTGCTGCGCCAGATCGGCCGGCACGCCGCTGGATGACGGGTTGCCGAAGGTGAGCATGCCGGAACCGGCCTTCACCAGCAGGCTGTCGGCGTGGCCGTGATAGCAGCCCTCGAATTTGACGATGGCGTCGCGCCCGGTGAAACCGCGCGCCAGGCGAATCGCGCTCATCGTCGCCTCGGTGCCCGAGGAAACCAGCCGCACCAGCGCCATGCTCGGCACGCGTTCGACCAGCAACTCGGCGAGTTCGATCTCGGCCTCGGTCGGCGCGCCAAACGACAGGCCATTGGCTGCGGCCTCCTGCACGGCGCGCACCGTGTCGGGATCGGCGTGGCCGAGAATCAGCGGACCCCAGGAGCCCACGTAGTCGATGTAACGCTTGCCGTCGGCATCCCAGACATGGGCGCCCGCGCCACGGGTGAAAAAGCGCGGCGCCCCGCCCACCGAGCGAAAGGCGCGCACGGGCGAATTCACCCCGCCGGGGATGGTTTTCTGGGCGCGGGCGAACAGGTCTTCATTACGGGTCATCGAGATTCCTCAAAAGTCGGCGCTGGCAAGACGGCGCGGTTTATGGTTTTTTGAACAGTTTGCGAAATTTTTCCGCCTGACTCTTGATGTCCATCGCATTGAACAGATCGGACATGACCGCCACCATGTCGGCCCCCGCGGCCAGCACCTGCGGCGCGTTTTTGGTGGTGATGCCGCCGATGGCGACCACCGGCACCGTGAAGCGCTGTTTCGCTTCGGTCAGCGTATCGAGCGAGGCGCGTGCCGCCTCCGGTTTGGTGGCGGAGGCGAACACGCTGCCGACGGCGATGTAGTCGGCGCCCGCGACCACCGCCGCCGCGGCGCGATCGAGATCGTCGTAGCAGGAAACACCGAGAATTCGCTTGGCCCCTAGCGCATCGCGCGCCGTGGCCAGCCCGCCGCCCGGAATGTCGTTCTTGCCGAGATGGACGCCGTCGGCGCCGATCTCGACCGCCAGCCAGACATCGTCGTTGATGATCAGTTTCGCGCCATGGGCGCGGCAGATGCGCAACAGTTCGATCGCCTGGGCGCGCCGCAGGGGCGCCGGAGCGGTCTTGTTGCGGTACTGCACCCATTTCACGCCGCCTTGCAGGGCGCTTTCAACCAATGCCGAGAGGCGCGGCAGCAGGTTGTCGTCCGGCGTCAGGGCATATAGCCCGGCAAAGGGTGCGCGATTTTCAGGCGACGCGGACATGGCTTTCCTCTCGTGAGGATGCGGGTTGCTGGTTTGTTGACGTCATCCGCCACAAACGATTCGGCACATGCTGGCCCATGCCGGGACGGAAACCGGCGGCCAGTGCGTGCCAAGTGTAATCCTGCGCTGCCGCCACGGCGGCGGACATGTCCCGCCCCCAGGCCAACTGGGCGGCGATGGCCGAAGCCAGCGTGCAGCCGGAACCGTGATAGCTGCCGGGCAGGCGCGGCCAGGCGTCGTTGCGCAGCGGACCGTGCGAGCCGTACAGGGTATTGACGACCTGGGCGCCGGGTTCGTGGGCGCCGGTGACCAGCACATGTTCGCAGCCGGCGTCGATCAGCAGACGCGCGCAGGCGGCGAGGTCGGGCGCTGGCCGGGCGGATTCCAACTCCTGCGCGAGACGCCGCGCTTCGAGGCTGTTGGGAGTGAGAATGTCGGTATGCGGAAGCAATAAGGCGATCATTGCCGCGACGATCTCTTCGTCGGCAAAGGCGTCGCCCCGTCCCGAAGCGAGCACCGGGTCGAACACCACCGGCGTATCGGGATAATCGGCAAGCACCTCCGCCACGGCGACGATGGCGTCGATGCTGCCCAGCATGCCCAGCTTGAAAACGGCCACCGGCATGTCCTCCAGGAGCGCGCGCGCCTGGTCGGCGACCCAGCCGCCCGAAATCGGCAACACGCCCTCGACACCCGCGGTGTCCTGTACCGTCAATGCGGTCACCACCGTCAGCGGGTGGCAGCCGTTGGCAGCCAGCGCCAGCAGGTCGGCCTGCAGGCCGGCGCCGCAGGTGGGGTCGGCGGCCGCGAAGCAGAGCACGATGGGGGGAACGGGTTGCGGAATAGTGGCGGACATCGTCGGGCGCGGGGCTGAAGCGTGAGGGGTAATTCTAGCCCAGGCCCGCCACCGGTCACGGCGAGGCGGGCTTGCGGGCGTGGGGGTGGCGTTAATGTCACAGGTCGTATGTTGTCTGCAAGAAATTTCAAAGTAGCCACAACGCAATTAAAGTATATTCGCCCCGGTTCCGTTAATCAGCGGGTCGAAAAGAGAGCAAGAAACACAAAGGGGACGCGACCGTTGTCTGTTTCGAGTGAGCTGAAAGGCATCAAGGTGATGGTGATCGACGATTCGAACACCATCCGCAAAAGCGCCGAAATTTTTCTGGTGCAGGCCGGCTGCCAGGTTTTGGTGGCCGAGGACGGCTTTGATGCCCTGGCCAAGATCGCCGACCACCATCCCGACGTAATCTTTTGCGACATCCTGATGCCACGGCTTGACGGCTACCAGACCTGCGCCCTGATCAAGAAGAACCCCCGTTTCGCCGGCACCCCGGTGATCATGCTGTCTTCCAAGGATGGTCTGTTCGACCGTGCGCGCGGTCGCATGGTGGGTTCGGACGAATATCTGACCAAGCCATTCACCAAAGAAAGCCTGATCAAGACAGTGGCCGCCCACGCCGCGCGGGTTGCCCGCGCCGCATAAATCATTGAAGGAGATTCAGATGCCCATCAAGAAAATTCTCGTTGTCGACGACTCGCCCACCGAACGGCATGTACTGACCGAATTGCTGTCCAAGAACGGTTTTCTCATCATCACCGCCGAAAACGGCGAGCAGGCGATTACCGTGGCCAAGGAGCAATTGCCCGACCTTATTCTCATGGACATCGTCATGCCCGGCATGAACGGCTTCCAGGCCACGCGTTCCATCGCGCGCGACCCGGCCACGCAGCACATCCCGGTCATCGTGTGCACCACCAAGGATCAGGAAACCGACAAGATCTGGGGGCTGCGCCAGGGGGCGCACGATTACATGGTCAAGCCGGTTGATCCGGTTGCGCTCCTGGCCAAGATCGCGGCATTCGGTTAAACGGAAAAAAAGACCCCACGCAAATCAAATCATGGCGAAACGTGTCAGCCTGAGGGAATTCCAGTCCGGCCTGTCCGAGAAGCTCGCCTCTGCCCGGCGTGGTCAGGCGGCGCAGGCCCTGCTCGGCGCGGTGGCCGGCAAGGAACATTACCTCCTCGAACTGTCGGACTCCGGCGAAGTCGTGCCGCTGCCGCCACTGACCACCGTGCCGCTGACCAAACCCTGGTTTGCCGGCGTCGCCAATGTCCGCGGCGAACTCTACAGCGTGGTCGATTTCTCGGCGTATCAAGGTGGCGAGGCAACCCCCAGAAACAGCGCGGCGCGCCTCTTGCTGGTCGGCGCCCGTTACGGCATCAACAGCGCCTTGCTGGTCAATCGCACCCTCGGCCTCAAGGGTCTGGCCGGGATGCGGGAAGAAGCCGCCGCAGACAACGCGCCGGCATGGGTCGGCGCCCGTTATGTCGATGACGCGGGCCAGGCCTGGATCAGGCTGCGCCTCAAGCCGCTGCTCGAAAATCCCGAATTTCTCAACGTGGCCAGTTCGTAGCCAAAGTCGCCACGCGATGTCACCCATACCAACCATGAACCAGGGAAAATATCATGCCCTTTAAGTTGCCCACATTTGGTCGCGGCGGTAAAGCGACGTCGGATCAGTCGGCCGCAACAGCAGCAGGGGACGCGGCCAAGCAAGAAGTCCGCAAGCAGGCCCGGCTGCCGCTGATCGGCGACAAGCCGGCCAACGTGCAACTGCAGATTCTCGGCGCGGCTTCCTCCTTTTTCCTGATTCTGCTGGTGTTCGTGCTGTGGCAGCAGATCCGCACCACCGAGATACGAGACACCCACCGCGCCATCGTGGCGGAAATGCGGGTGTTCTCCCATGTAATCGGCAAAGGCGCGGTGCGCGTGTCGACCCAGGCTTCGGCCAACGATTTCATCGCGATTCGGCTCGGCAGCGAGCGCTTCGACAGATTGCTCGACCTACTGGTCGCCGGGGGCAGCGATGCTGGTGCCTACGTCAAGTCGGTCGACGCGGAACTGCGTCCAGCGGTCGATGGGGTCGCCGAAATCTGGCAGGTCCTGGACGAAGCGCTGACCACGGTGCTGGCCAAGGAAAAGTCCCTCCGGGCCCTCGATGCCAGCAGCAAAAAAGCCGCCGCCGCCGCCGCAGTGATCGCCAAGCTCGCCGCGGACCGGCCGGCGCTGCAGGATACCGCCAAGACCGCTGGCGCCGCTTCGCGGCGTGCCCTCGTCATCCTGCTGCTGCCGCCGCCGCAGCATCTCGAGGCCTTCGATATATTCAGGGGCAACCTGAGGACTCTCGCCGAGCGCTCGGATGCCGCAATACAATCTGTCGAAGGCAAGGATCGTGAGGCACTGGAAAAGGCGCTTGCCGACCTCGCCTCCGTCGGCACGGAATTCGAACACAACATCCTGGCGATCGACGAGGCCAAGGCCGGCGCCACCAAGCTGCAGCCGCTGGCCGAACAGTTGGCCGACGAAACCGATGGGCTGTTCCAGGCCCTGGGCGCGCGCGCCGAAGAGGGCGCCACCG
Organism: Rhodocyclaceae bacterium; assembly: GCA_030652245.1. Classification (GTDB taxonomy): domain Bacteria; phylum Pseudomonadota; class Gammaproteobacteria; order Burkholderiales; family Rhodocyclaceae; genus Sulfuricystis. Next base: position 12,962 of record JAUSBB010000119.1, read on the forward strand.
CCACCATCGTGATCGTGGCGTCTGGCACCCTGGTGCTGCTGTTGTCGATCCTGATGCTGCGGGTTTTCAACAACGACATTCAATCCCGCCGGCTGGAAGCCGAGCGGCAGCGGCGCGAGGCCGAAGCGGTCAAGGACGCGAACCAGCAGGCCATCTTGCGACTGATGAACGAGATGGGCGACCTGGCCGACGGCGACCTGACGGTGCGCACCACGGTGACCGAAGACATC
>JAUSBB010000014.1 GCA_030652245.1 Rhodocyclaceae bacterium
CCTCGGTGTCGCGTAGCGCATCCTCGCCGAAGCCCGGCAGGTCCATTGCCTTGGCCAAGGCAATGAAGAACGTCTCCATGCCAATGGCGCGACCTTCCGGCGTTTTGCTCGCCTTCGGCTCGACAACTGGCCAACGGGCGCCCATCGACTTGGTCGGCACACCGCCCCATGCGGTGACCCAGCCCCAGCTCTCGTACATGAGCGAGTCGGGGACGATGTAATCGGCATAGGCATTGCTCTCGTTGATGAACGGGTCGACCGAGATGATCAAGGGCAGTTTTTTCGGATCGGCCAAGTCCTTGCCGATCTTCGTCCGCAGACCGGCGATGCCGTAGAGCGGGTTGGACGACCACAGGATCAGCGCCTTCAGGTGATAGGGATAACCGGCGATCCCGCCCGGCAGGAGTTCGGTGGTGAGACCGGGCGCATTGGGGAACCAGGGAGCCGTCGCCGGATAGGGCTTGCCTTCAGCCTTGCGCGCGGCGAACTCAGAGGTCTTTTCGTAAGGCATGTTGCGCCCGAGCGGCGTGCCGCTCGGCTTGACCATGCCCGGGAAGGTTTCCAGGTTGTAGCGCGGTCCCTCGCCGTCATGCTTGAAACCGCCGCCATTCGCGACAAAGCCGCCTTTCCAGTTGATGTTGCCGAGCAGCGTATTGATGCTCATCAGGGCGTAGGCATTGTAGAAACCGCTGCCGCTCATCATGCCACCATGGGCGATGACGGATGCAAGTTTGCCGTGGGAGGAAAGCTCTTTCGCCAGCGCAGCCAAGGTATCGGCCGCGATACCGCAGGCTTCGGCATAGGCCGGCAGTTCGTGGCGCAGCGCCTCCTCGCGCAGCAGTTGCAGGGATGACTTGACCCGGACCTCCTGTCCGCCCACAAGCAGCACTGTATCGACGAACAGTTGTGCCGGCCCCTTGGCCTTGTCGTGAAACACCGGCTTGCCGGCTGGGTCCAGACAGACGAAGGCATCGCCATCCTTGTAGCGCAGCTCTTCCGCAATCGCCACGCCAAGATCCGAGGCGCGCAGCATGCGGCTTTCGCGCGGATGCTTGGGCTCGACCACCACCAGATGGGTGGCATTGGAGAACGAAGGCTCCCCGCCCTGCCTGGCAAGCGCCTCGTTGGGAAAACTCAGGTAGCGGCTGTCGATTCGCTCATTCTCGAATAACCAGCGAATGATCGCCATGGCCAGTGCGCCATCGGTACCCGGACGGATCGGCAACCAGCGGCCCCGGTCGGCACTGGCGCGATTGTCGGCATGCGTCAATACCGGATCGACCACGACATAGGAAAGCTTGCCCTGGGTCCGCGCCTTGGCCAACAGCGCGCCTTGGCGCTTGAAGGGATTGCCGGCCTGGCCCGGAGCGGTACCGACGAATAACACAAACGCGGCATTGGCAAAATCCGGCTTGCCATGTGGCATCGTCCGGTGATCGCCAAACAGCGCACCGGAGCCGGAGCGATAGGAGCCGCCACAGTAGGAACCATGACCGAAGAAATTTTGAGTGCCGTAGGATTTCTGGAAGAAGCGGCGCGCGAAACTCTCCCGACCGTCATTGACGCTGGAGAGTACGGCGACCTGGTTGACGCGGGCTCCGAGCTCCGGCTTTACCGCATTGATCGGGGTGTTCACGTCGCGCAGGGTCCCCAGACCCTCGACGACACCTTCGCCGAACAGGTTGCCGCCAGCCACCACCTCCTTCACCAGTTGCTCGAAGGAAATCGGTTGCCATTGTCCGCCGTTGCGGGGACCGACGCGCTTCAACGGTGTCAGCACCCGATAGGGTGAATCCATCTGCTGGGCCACGGCATTGCCGCGTCCGCAGGCGGTGGAACGCCCCGCCAGACCCTTGCCGTTAAGCGCGGAAATGGCAACGAAGCTCTCCCGCACGCTGGCCTTCATTGGCAGATGCGGGTCGGTGGAGAGCGGGCTGTACGGGTTGCCGGCAACCCGTAGCACCTTGCCGGAAGCCCGGTCGATGCGCACCCGCACCCCGCACATGGTGGTGCAGCCGAGGCAGGTGGTGTAGCTGACCTGCTGGGCCGGGTTGATTTCGAGTTCGCCCTGACGGCTGACACTGAATTCCGGCGCCGGCGCATCGCCGGCGGTTTTGTGTTTGGGGGTATCGCGGCCGAGGAGCTTGCCAACCATGCGACCAGCGGTTTCGGAATAGCCGGCGGCGAAGGCGGCAAGTCCGCCAATGGCGACAAGCTGACGACGTTGTTTACTGATTTTCATGATTGATCTCCTCGGGCTTCCGCCGGGTCATCCCAGGGAACAAGGCTGGTTAAGGCGATGTACAGCGCAAGACAAAGACCTGCGGTGCCCATGATGCTGAGCAGGTTGTCCGCGGTCAGGCTAAGAAAGTAGGCATGGGAGGTGGCGCCCAGTTTGGGAATGCTTTGACCACCCAGAAAAATGACCCAGCGCACCAGCCAGGCGCCCAGCAAAGCCAGCAATGCAGGCGCAATCAGCGCATCGCGGCGGGTGCGTGACAACCAGAGTGCCAGCACAGTCGTAGCAAACAACGCAGCAATGGTCAGCAGCCAACCCGACGAGCCGCGCATGGCACCGAGAGTTTCATTTGCCGCTGCCGAGGAACCGGTCAGGACCAACACGGTCCAGGCGGAGAGCGTAGCCAGACTTGCCCATTGACTGAGTTCCTGCCAGCGATTGAGCAATGGCGCAGAACGCGTCTTCCCGGCAAGCGCCTCGAACAGGCCGGTCATGCCCAGGCCTCCCGCAAAAGCGGTGACGGCAAGCAGTACGGGGAGCAGCGGGGTATGCCACAGGGGACGGGCGCGTACCACCATGGTCTCCATCCCCGTGTAGAGCAGAACCAGCACCGCACCCAAGGCGGCCACAATCGCTGCCGCCCGGATGGCGCCAATGTTGTCATGCCCGCCATAGGCCAGAGTTCGATAAAACGCGGCCGGGCGTTCGCCGCGTTCGGCCAGAGCGGCCATTAAGGGACGCAATGACAGCCATGCGTAGAGCAACAGTCCCAGCAAGTAAAGGGGAATGAAGTACGCGCCCCAGGCCATCCACGAACCAAAATTGGAATGCAGGTAAAAATTGAGGAAGCGCCCCGGCTGGTGCAGGTCGGCGAGCAGGGCGACGGGCGCCGTCAGACCGCAGACCAGGGCAACCAGCAGAGCGCGCCGGGAAACGCCGCGCCATTGGGGCAGGCGCCAGACCATGCCCGGCAATGAAAGGAAGAAAGCGGCTGTGGAAATGCCGATCAGGAAAAAATACTGCACGGCCCACAACTGCCAGCTCAGTTCGCTGGCAAAGCCCAGCACTTCAACGGTAGTGTTCATGTTCACGCTCCCTGGTGGCCGGGCTGCCACATCATGTTGGCGGCGGAGGCGCCGTCAACGCGGCCGCTCAATTGCTCCTCCAGTCCAATGTAATAGACGCGCGGCTTGGTGCCGGCTTCCGGCTTGAGCACCCGCGTCTTGCCTTCTGCGGCCTTGAGTTGGCGGCTGATTTCGCTGTCCGGGTTATTGATGTCGCCGAAAATGCGGGCGCCGCCGACACAGGTTTCGACACAGGCCGGCAGCAGACCGGCTTCGACCCGATGGCTGCAGAAAGTGCATTTGTCGGCCTTGCCTGTCCGGTGGTTGATGAAGCGGGCGTCGTAGGGGCAGGCCTGAACGCAATAAGCGCAGCCGACGCAGCGCTCGCCGTCGACCACGACGATGCCATCCTTGCGTTTGAAGGTGGCGCCCACCGGACAGACGGGGATGCAGGGAGGTTGCTCGCAGTGATTGCAGAGACGCGGCACGACGGCCAGGCCGGCCTGGCCTGTTTCGGTGGTCACGGCGTAGGTCGCGACTACCGTGCGGAATCGCCCCTCGGGCGAGGCGTTTTCCATTGCACAGCCGATGGTGCAGGCTTGGCAGGCGATACAGCGGCGGGTATCGACCAGCATGGCCCAATGCGGGCCCGCCGGTTCGGCAGCCATGGCGGGAACTGCCAGGCCGGCAGTAACGGCTGGCAACGTCATGAAGAAGGCACGCCGGGAAAGATCGGGGTGAGCGCTCATACTAAGCTCCGTTTTGTGAGGACGGACGCAGCTTAGGTCGCTTCGGGTTTGTTGAAAATTGGAAGAAACATGCATCGGAATAGGGATAATTCCCTATCCTGGCTATCGATCGGCGAGATTGCAGTAAGCTTCGCCACTCCCCCAATAGAAGAAGCGCCGTGGACGTCTTGGCTATCCACAACCCTTCAAACGGAGCAATTAAATGACCGACAAAGTTCTCTCAAAAGAACAGCGCATCCTGCGTGTATTGCGCAAAGTTTTGGCCAACATCGTCAAGGATGCCACGCCCGCGCCCGGCATGCCCCACACGTTTCAGGAAAAGACCTTCCACGAGATTCGCGACCTCTTCGGCCAGAACGCCGAGCGCGAGGCCGAACTGGCGGCGGAGGCCGGCCGCGTCATGAACGAGAAACCCTATTACACCGACCAGCCGCGCAACAGCGCGGCGGTGACCGTGCATCGGACACCACGAAAAAAACCGGATTAAAGCGTCAGCCAGGCTAGGAACAGGTAACGCGCGCCCTTGCCGACGGCCATCCAGAGCAGGCAGGGCAGCCAGGCCAGCCGCAGCCAGCCGGCGGCGGCGCATAGGGCATCGCCGACCACCGGCGCCCAGGCCAGCAGCAATACCGGCGCTCCCCACCGTTGCGCCAGCGCCGACTTTTGCGGCGCGACATGCTGCGGCAACAGGCGGCCCAGGGCGTAGGTCGTCATCCCTCCAAGCGTATTGCCGAGCGTGGCCAGCAACAGTGCAGCGGGCGTCTGCTCGGGATGCGCCATCAGCAGGGCGACCAGCACCACCTCTGAACCGCCGGGCAGCAGGGTTGCGGCGAGAAAGCTGGAGAGGAACAGGCCGAAGAGGCCGGCTTCCGGGGTGACGATGAGGTCCATGCCGCATGGTAACCTCGCGCTCTTTAGCCATGCCTGTTTCCGCCATGGATTATCTCGAAAAAATTCTCAACGCCCGCGTCTATGATGTCGCGGTCGAAACGCCGCTCGAACTGGCGCCCAATCTTTCCGCCCGCAGCGGCAACCGCATTTTGCTCAAGCGCGAGGACATGCAGCCGGTGTTCAGCTTCAAGCTGCGCGGGGCTTACAACAAGATCGTCCACCTGACGCCCGCGCAAAAGAAGCGTGGCGTGATTTGCGCCTCGGCCGGCAACCATGCCCAGGGGGTGGCGCTGGCGGCGCGGAAACTCGGGTTGCGCGCGGTGATCGTGATGCCGACCACCACGCCGCAAATCAAGATCGACGCGGTGAGGAAACTGGGCGGCGAGGTCGTGTTGCATGGCGATGCCTATGACGTCGCCCATGCCCATGCGCTTGAATTGGAGCAGCAGCAGAAACTTACTTTCGTCCATCCCTTCGACGATCCGGAGGTGATCGCCGGCCAGGGCACCATCGGCATGGAAATCCTGCGCCAGCACCCGGACCCGATCGACGCGGTGTTCTGCGCGGTCGGTGGCGGCGGACTGATCAGCGGCGTGGCGGCCTACATCAAGCGGCTGCGCCCGACGACGCAAATCATCGGCGTCGAGGCCGTCGATGCCGATGCCATGGATCGTTCGCTCCAGGCCGGGCGGCGCATAAAACTCGACAGCGTTGGCCTGTTTGCCGACGGCGCGGCGGTGCGGCAGGTCGGCGCGGAAACCTTCCGCCTCTGTCGCGAACATGTCGATGCGATGGTGCTGGTCGATACCGATGCCATCTGCGCGGCGATCAAGGATGTCTTCGAGGATACCCGCTCAATCCTCGAGCCGGCCGGCGCCATGGCCATCGCCGGCGCCAAGGCGTGGGCCGCGCGGCACCGGGCGAAAGACAAAACGCTGGTCGCCGTAGCCTCCGGCGCCAACATGAACTTCGACCGGCTGCGCTTTGTCGCCGAGCGCGCCGAGGTCGGCGAGCAGCGCGAGGCGGTCTTCGCCGTCACCCTGCCGGAACGGCCCGGCAGCTACAAGAAGTTTGTCGCGCTGATCGGCGGCCGCAACATCACCGAGTTCAACTATCGTTTTCACGACGCCGGCGAGGCCCATGTTTTCGTCGGCATGCAGGTCGCCCACCGCGCCGAGGCGACCAAGCTGGTCGAGCAGTTGCAAAAGCACGGCTACGCCACGCTCGACCTGACCGATGACGAAATGGCCAAGCTGCACATCCGCCATCTCGTCGGCGGCCATGCGCCACAGGTCAGCCATGAACTGCTCTACCGCTTTGAATTCCCCGAGCGCCCCGGCGCGCTGATGAACTTCCTCGACAAGATGAGTGCCGGCTGGAACATCAGCCTGTTCCACTACCGCAACCACGGCGCCGACACCGGCCGCGTGCTGGTCGGCATGCAGGTGCCGCCCGGGGAGATGAAGGCATTCCGCGCCTTCCTCAAGAATCTGGGTTACCGCTACTGGGATGAGTCGAAAAATCCGGCCTACAGGTTGTTCCTTGGCTGAATTCGTTTTCAAGCCCACGCCAGATTCCACCCGCTGGGGGAAATATGCGGGACGGGATGTCATCCCGCTGTGGGTGGCGGACATGGATTTCCCCGCGCCGCCGGCCGTCGTCGAGGCCTTGCAGCAGCGCGTAAGCAGTGGACTGTTCGGTTATGGCCAGCCCGGGCCGTCGCTGGTCGAGGCGGTCGTCACATATTGCGCGCGCGAGTACCAATGGGCCATCGATCCGGACTGGCTGGTCTGGTTGCCGGGGTTGGTGTCGGGGCTGCATGTCGCCTGCCGCGCCGTCGGCCAGCCTGGGGATGGCGTGTTCACGGCAACGCCGATCTACCCGCCGTTTCTTTCCGCGCCGCTGGACGCGGGTCGGCGGTTGCTGGCCATGCCGCTCGTCCGCGATGAAACAGGCTGGGGCTGGGATTTCGCCGCCACGGATGCGCTGATGAAGGCGGCGCGGCTGTTTCTGTTATGCCATCCGCACAACCCGGCCGGCCGCGCCTGGCGCGAGGATGAACTGTGGCAACTCGCCGCGCTGGCCGAAAAGCACGACCTGGTGGTGTGCTCTGACGAGATCCACTGCGACCTGACCCTGACCGGGCGGCACCGCCCCTTTGCCACGCTCTCCCCGGAAATCGCGGCGCGCACCATCACCCTGATGGCGCCGTCCAAGGCCTTCAACATTGCCGGTCTCGGCGCTGCCTTCGCGATCATTCCCGACCAGAAATTGCGGCGCGCCTTCCGCGCCGCCGCGCATGGCATCGTCCCGCATGTCAATGTGCTGGGGCTGGCCGCCTGCGAGGCGGCCTATCGGCATGGCGCGACGTGGCGGGCGAGCCTGCTCGACACCCTGCGCGGCAACGCGGCGCGGGTCGAGCAGGTCATCAACGGCCTGCCCGGCCTGTCGATGACCCGCGTCGAAGCGACCTTCCTGGCCTGGATCGACTGTCGCGAGATGGGCATCGAGTGCCCGGCGGCCTTCTTCGAAAAGGCCGGCGTGGGACTCTCGGATGGCGTCGACTTCGGGCCGGGCAGCGCCTACGCCCGCTTCGTGCGGCTCAACTTCGGCACCCCGCGCGCCTTGCTCGACGCAGCGTTGGCGCGCATCGAGCTGGCCTGCAAAGCGGCTTGAAAGTCGGCGCTGGCGGGACGGCGTCAGCCGGTCCGCCGCCAGCATGGGGACGGCGTCAGATTAGCGCCTTGCCCTCTTTCAGCATCGCCGTGAATTCTTCCGCCGCCACGGGCGCCGAGAAGAAGTAGCCCTGCATTTCCTGGCAACCCAGGCTCTTGAGGAAAGCGAGCTGCTCGGCTGTCTCGACCCCTTCGGCGATGACGCGGTGGCCGAGGCGTTGCGCCATGCTGACGATGGCGCCGGCGATGGCGCAGTCGTTGCTGTCGTCGGGAATGCCGGTGACGAAGGAACGGTCGATCTTCAGCGTGTCGATGGGAAAGCGCTTGAGATAGGACAGGCTCGAATAGCCGGTGCCGAAATCATCCAGCGAGAGGCTGACGCCGAGGGCCGCGACTTCATCCATCAGGGTGATCACTTCGCGGTTGCCGTGGGTGAGCATGCCTTCGGTGATTTCCAGTTCAAGCCAACTGGGTGGCACGCCGTGGGTGGCGAGCAGCGCCTGCACCCGCGCGGCGAGGCCGGGCGAGAAATCGCGGGCCGAGAGGTTGACGGCCACCTTGAGCGGCGCGCAACCGGCTGCATGCCAGGCGTGCGCCTGGCGCAAGGCCGCGTCGAGAACCCAGGCGGACAGGCGCACGATCAGGCCAGACTCCTCGGCAACGGGAATGAATTCGCCCGGCGGCACCAGGCCGCGCTCCGGATGGTTCCAGCGCACCAGCGCCTCGGCGCCGACGATGCGGCCGCTCTGGATGTCGACCTTGGGCTGATAGTGCAGGAACAGTTCGTTGCGGTCGATGCCGCGCCGCAATCCAGATTCGATTTTCAGCCGGTCGAGCGCGCGCCGGTTCATCTCGTGGCTGTAGAAGGCGTAGCCGTCCTGCCCGGATTGCTTGGCGCGATACATGGCGATGTCGGCCATCCGCAGCAGGGATTCGGTGTCGAAGCCGTCGCGCGGATAGATGCTGATGCCGATGGCGGCGCCGGCCTTGAGCTCGTGTTCTTCCACCCAGAAGGGCGGATCGAGCGCGGCCAGCAGCTTCTGGGCGACGACCGCCGCATGCTCGCGCCGCGTGATGTCGAACAGCCCGACCACGAACTCGTCACCACCCATGCGCGCCACCACGTCCTCGGAGCGCACGGCATCGCGCAGGCGCTCGGCGACCTGCTTGAGCAGGCGATCGCCAACATCATGCCCCAGCGTGTCGTTGATCGGCTTGAAGCGATTCAGGTCAACAAACAGAATGGCGCCGTGCAGGCGATTGCGGCGCGCCTCGACGAGCGCCTGATCGACCAGTTTGTTGAGCAATGAACGGTTCGGCAGGCCGGTCAGGTCATCGTAATAGGCCAGATAATGAATGCGCTCTTCGGCGCGCTTGCGATCCGTGATGTCGGTAAACATCGAGAAGTAATGGCTGACCTGGCCGTCGCGGTTCCTCACCAGGCTGATCGAGGCCCAGCCGGGGAAATCCTCGCCATTCTTGCGCCGGCTCCAGACCTCGCCCTGCCAGTTGCCTTCCCGATCGACATGCGCCCAGATGTCTTCGTAAAAGCTGGCCGGATGCTTGTCGGAGCGCAGGAATTCCTGTGCCTGGCCAACCACTTCGTTTTCCGGGTAGCCCGTTATCTTGCAGAAGGCCGGATTGACCGAGAGGATGCGCCGGTCAATGTCGGTGATGAGGATGCTTTCCTCGCTGTTCTCGAAGATGCGCGCCTGCAGGCGCATGGTTTTTTCGGCCTCGATGCGCGCCGTGATGTCTGACAGATAGCCGATCAGTCCGCAGGGTTGGCCGCTGTCGTCCTTCAGCAGGGACAATTGCAGGCTGGCCCAGAATATTTCGCCCGACTTGCGGCGGCGGCGCACCTCCATCTCACGGCCGCCCTGTTCGAGGAAGGTGTCGTGGAAACCTTCGCTGTCGTCCTCGGCGTCCGGGTCGGCGTACAGAAACAGGATGTGCCGGCCAACGGCTTCGTCGCGGCTATAGCCGAACAACTGTTCGGCACCCCGGTTCCAGCCGGTGATATAGCCGGCCAGATCCATGGTGATCACCGATTCATGGATCTGGTCGAGAATCTGCGCCTGGGTAACGGGGTCGAAATTGGCGGCCATAGGGTTGTTCACTATGCTTCCCGGCTGACCAGCACGGCCCAGCGGGCGGCCTCGCACAACGCGGCGGCCCAGTCCTCATGCGTAACGCCGATGGCAACCAGCGCCGCGGCCAATTGTGCGGAGGGCGGGCTTTCGCTGGCCACGACGGCGGCGAGCAATTCACCGAACCGGCTCGTGCCGGCGGTCAGCGCCTGCACCACACCTTCGTCCAGATTGAGCGGCGCGATGATCGCGGCAATCGGCGTGCCGAACAAGGCTTCGAGCAGCGAAAACATGCCGGTCATGAACGCCAGGTCCTGCTGTTCGTGGGACAACCCGGCGCGCCGGGCGAGCGCCTCCATCAAGCTGGCGCGCAGGGCCGCGCGCGGCAGCAGGGCGCTGGCCACCGTGCCGCCCGGCGGGCGGGCATACAACAGCAGTTGCACCCAGCGTTGCAGTTGGCGGTGTCCCATCAGCACGATGGCCTGGGAAAAGCTGGTGATCTTGTGGCCGGGCGCGAAGGCCGGCGAGTTCACCAGTTTCAGCAGGTGGTAGGCCAGATTCGGGTCGTGCTTGATCAGGTCGCCGATGTCGCCCGAGTCGGCATCCGAGGTGACGAGCACCAGCAGCTTGAGCAGCAGGTTGCGCGAGGCGGTGTCCGTCTTGGTGGCGGCGGCTGCGGTTGCGGGCAGGTCGTCATGGCCGATCCGCCAGTGGAATTTGCAGAAGCCGGGGCAGAGGTCGGTCGTCGGGCCCAGCGCCAGATGCGGGCCGGGCAATTTGCGCAGCCAGTCGGCAAAGCCGGGCGGGACGTCCCGCCCCGGACAGGTCACGGCCAGCGACGTCAGGCCGGGAAACAGCGCCGCGCCGGGCGCGGGGAAGCCGGTGGCCATCAAGGCCAGGCCGGCATCCTGCAAGACAGTCAGCGCGGCGTGTTGCTCGCTGTTCGCGGCAACTTCGACCGGGAAACGCAAGATCAGGCGCCCCGGCGGCAACAAAGCGCCGACCAGCGCAGGGTCGATGCGCGTCGGGTCGACCGCGGCGATGCAGGACAGCACGTCGTCGAGCGATTCGGCGAGGGCGTAATCGCCCAGCACCCGCGTCAACACGGTGCTGTCGAGCGGATCGGCGCCCTCCAGCATCAGGGCAACCCAGAAATTCCCGGCATCGGCAACCGGCTGCAGGGTAATCAGGGGAAAAGTGCCGGGCGAGCTCATCGGGTGATCATGCGGAAGATGTCGGCAAGCCGGAAGTGTCGCCGGATCGCGTCAGACGCATCCCGGCCTCGGTAACGATGAGGTCGAGCGGAATATCGTGCGGCTCGGGATGGATGTCTGGCACGATGGACAGCTCGAAGCCGACGCCGATGGTCAGCGGACGGGGAACGCTTACCGCCAGCGTGCGGTCAAAATAGCCACCGCCGTAGCCCAGCCGGTAACCGGCCGGGTCGGCGGCAACCAGTGGTAGCAGCACGATATCGGGAATAACGCAGTGGGTGGTTTGCGGCACGGGAATGCCGAAGGGGTCGGTCGTCATCGGCGCGTCGGGCGTCCAGGCGCGGAAAGCCATGGGCGCGTCGGGTGTCGCTACCGTCGGCATGGTGGCCTGCCAGCCGGCGTTGATGAGATCTAGCACCAGCGGCCGGCAGTCAACCTCGGCGCGCACCGGCCAGCAAAAGGCGATGACGCCGGGGGATCGAGGTTGCAACAATTGAAAGAGGCGGTCAAGAATGCGCGCGCTGGCCAAGGCATGCATCGCTTCCGGCAGCGCCAACCGGGCGGCGATTTTCTCGCGACGCAAGGCGACACGAAAAGGAGTTGTTTGGACAGGCTGATCGGCCATGGAGCAAATAGAACCCTGTGCTAATCTGAAACTGTGTTGAGCGTGCCGAGAGCGTAGTGCAGCGTCGTGGATTTTGTTCAGGGGATTACGCCGCGATAATCCGCGCTGCGTGTTCCATAACGGCAGACCTGCCGGATTTTTTAGGTTCAAACGGTATCTTTATGAATAAAAAGCACATCGGATTTCTCCTGCTGCTTTGCCTGCCGGGATGGCTGCTGCCCCTGCCAGGCTTGGCCCAGTCTGCCCATCCCGAGGATGCCGCTTTTCAGGCGGCGCGCCAGGCTTTTGTCAGGGGCGAAAGGGCCAAGCTCGTCCGCGCCGTGGCGAAGCTCAAAACCCATCCTTTGATCCCGTGGGCGAATGCCTTTCAGTTCAGTCAGCAGCTTGAGGATGGCTCGGATGCGGGCGTGGCGGAGTTCATCGAGCAGCAAAACGGCACCTATCTGGCCGAAAAAATGCGCGGCGACTGGCTGAAGTGGCTGATCCGCAAGGAAGACTGGACGGCGGCGCGCATCCAGTTCTCCCGCCTGGAGCGGCCGGATGCCGAAGCGAGTTGTCGCGGGATTGATGTGCGCTTGCGGCTTGGCGAAGCGGAGGCGGTGGGCGAGGCGCGCGCGCTGTTGGCCTCGGCGGCCCCGTTGCCCGAACCCTGCCTGGCGCCCCTGGCACGCCTGGCGACGGCGGGTGAATTGCCGGTCGATAGTCTCCGCGAGCGCTTGCGCCACCGCCTGGCGCTGGACAAGCTCAAGGAGGCGCGCACGCTTACCGGCTGGCTGCCGGCTGGCGAAGCCCTGCCCTGGGGCACGGTCAATGCCATCATCGATCATCCGGCGCGCTATCTGGCCAACCTGCCGGAGAAGTTCGCCGAAACGCGGCGCGACCGCGAACTGGCGATGTTTGCGGTGCAGCGCGTCGCGCGCGGCGATGCCCGGGTGGCGGCGGCGCGCTGGCAGGAAATGGAAAGCCGGTTTGCGGCGTCCGAGCGCGGCTTCGTCTGGGGACGGCTGGCGCTATACGCCGCGCTGAAGCATCAGCCCGAAGCGCCCGCCTGGTTTGACAAGGCCGCCACTTTAGGCGGCAACTCGGGCGGAAATCCGGGTGGCAATCTGGACGAGGAACAACACGCCTGGCGCATCCGCGCCGCGCTGCGGGGAGGCAACTGGCCGGCGGTGGCGCGCGCCATTGCCGCCCTGCCGGATGCGCTCGCCGCCCAACCGGAATGGCTCTACTGGCGCGCCCGCGCCCAGCTCGTCTCACGCGAGCCGCACGAACACAAAGCGGCGCAGGCGTTGCTGGAAAAAATCGCCGGCCAGCCCAGCTTCTACGGCATTCTCGCCAGCGAAGCGCTCGGCCGGCCCTTTGCGTTGCCGTCCCGGGCAGCCCCGCCCAGCGCCGAAGAGCTGGCCGCGGCGGCCGACCGCCCCGGTCTAGTGCGCGGCCTCGGGCTGATCAAGAGCGAGATGCGCATCGAAGGCATCCGCGAATGGAACTGGGCGCTGCAAGGGCTCGACGACCGGCAACTCCTGGCCGCGGCCGAACTGGCGACCCGCCATGCGGTGATCGACCGTGCCATCAGCACGGCCGACCGCACGCGCGGCGAGCATGATTTTGCCCAGCGCTATCCGACGCCTTTCTCCGCCAAAGTCGAGCCGCGCGCGCGCGAAGCCGGCCTCGACCCGGCCTGGGTGTATGGCCTGATGCGACAGGAAAGTCGCTTCATCATGGATGCCAAGTCGAGTGCCGGCGCCAAGGGGCTGATGCAATTGATGCCGGCCACCGCAAAATATGTGGCCAAAAAGATCGGCATGCACGACTTTCATCCGGGCCGCGTCAGCGAGATGGACACCAACGTGATCCTCGGCACGAACTACCTGCGGATGGTCATGGCCAGCCTCGACAACCACCCGGTGCTGGCCTCGGCCGCCTACAACGCCGGCCCCGGCCGCGCGCGCCGCTGGCGCGCCGAGCAGCCGCTCGAAGGCGCCATCTATGCCGAAACCATCCCCTTCAACGAGACGCGCGACTATGTCAAGAAGGTGATGGCCAACGCCATCAATTACGCCGCCCTATCAAACGCCGCGAACGGCGGCGGCGCGGCTCCCTCGCTGACCGCGCGCCTCTCCACGATTCGCGCGCGCGGCTTCGGCGACGGCACGGCGGAGACCTTGCCATAAGTATTACGTTGATCGGCTGATCCATGCAAACCTACTGCGTCGGCGGCGCCATCCGCGACGAATTGCTGGGCCTGCCCGTCAAGGATCGCGACTGGGTCGTCGTCGGCGCCACGCCGGAAGAAATGCTGCTGGCGGGCTTCAAACCCGTCGGCCGCGATTTTCCGGTGTTTCTGCATCCCGAAACCCGCGAGGAGTACGCGCTCGCCCGCACCGAGAGGAAGACCGCGCCGGGTTATGCCGGCTTCATCTTTCACACCGATCCCGGCGTCACGCTCGAAGACGACCTCGCCCGGCGTGATCTGACAATCAACGCCATCGCCCGTGCGCCCGACGGTACGCTGATCGACCCCTACGGCGGCCGCGCCGACCTGCAACAGAAGCTGCTGCGCCATGTCGCCCCCGCCTTTGCCGAAGACCCCGTGCGCATCCTCCGCGTGGCGCGCTTTGCGGCGCGCTACGCCGACTTTTCGGTGGCGCCCGAGACCCTTGTGCTGATGCAACAGATGGTGGCCAATGGCGAGGCCGATGCGCTGGTGGCCGAGCGCGTCTGGCAGGAACTGGCCAACGGCTTGCTGGAAGCGCAGCCCTCGCGCATGTTCGAAACCCTGCGCGCCTGCGGTGCGCTGAAACGGCTGCTGCCCGAACTGGACTGCCTGTGGGGCGTCCCGCAACGCGCCGACTTTCATCCGGAAATCGACACCGGCGTGCATGTGATGATGGTGATCGACATGGCGGCGCGGCTCGACCTGTCGCTGCCGGCGCGTTTCGCCGCGCTCACCCACGACCTCGGCAAGGGCACGACGCCCGCCGAAGTCCTGCCGCGCCACACCGGCCATGAGATTAGAAGCGCCGCCCTGCTCGAACCCCTCTGTACCCGGCTGCGCGTGCCGACCGACTGCCGTGACGTAGCGCGCCTGGTCGCCCGCTTTCACGGCGACCTGTATCGCGTCGCCGAACTGCGGCCAGAAACGAGAGTGAAGATTCTCGAACGCTGCGACGCCCTGCGCCGTCCGGCGCGTTTCGCGGAGGTGCTGGGCGCCTGCGCAGCCGACTATCGCGGCCGGCTGGGATTTGCGGAGCGCGACTATGCCGCCGCAACCCTCTGGCGGCAGGCGCTGGCGGCCGTGCAAGGCGTGGATGCCGGCGCGGTAGCGCGCGCCTGCGACGATCCGGCGCAAATTCCGGCGCGCGTGCATGAGGCGCGCGTCAAGGCAGTTGCCGCAGTCACTTCTTCAGCAGCGCTTTGAAGTTGGCTAGTTTGGCATTGCCGGCGGCCTTGTCAAAAGTCGGCGCCGGCGGGACGGCGCCCTGGCCTTCGCGCTTGATGTCGTCACTGCCGCCACCGTCCATCTCGTCGATGAAACGCGACAGGGTGCGCTCAAAGTACTCGCGGCCCTGCTTGCGGCGGGCGCACCAACTGATGTTGAGGCTCATCTGCGCGCGGGTGATGCCGACATACATCAGCCGCCGTTCTTCCTCGATGTCGCCTTTGTCGATGGCCTCGCGGTGCGGCAGCGTGCCTTCTTCGACGCCGACCAGATGGACGTGGCGGAATTCCAGCCCCTTGGCGGCGTGCAGGGTGGTGAGTTGCACGGCGTCGTTGTTTTCGTCCTGCTTGTCGAGCATGGTGATCAGCGCGATGGTTTGCGCCAGCTCCAGCAGGTGCTTGTTTTCTTCCGCCGCCTTGGCGGACAGCCAGCCGACGAAGTCGCGCACATTGCCCCAGCGCGTTTCGGCTTCACGCACCTCCAGCGCTTCGAACAGCGAAGCTTCGTAGCCGATGGCCTTGAGCAGGTCTTCCAGTACCGTGCCGGCGGATTCGCGGGCAGCGCGTGACTCGATGCGATTGATGAAGCTGCCGAATTCGCGCAGCGCGGCCAGTTGGGGCGCCTTGATTTCCACTTCCACGCCGGCGGCGAAAATCGCGGCGAACAGGCTGAGATGGCGGCGGCCAGCGGCGTGGCCCAATGCTTCGAGCGTCGTGCCGCCGAGGCCGCGCTTCGGCGTGGTGGCGGCGCGGATGTAGGGGGGTTCGTCGTCCTGGTTCGCCAGCCGGCGCTGGTAGCTCGTGACATCCTTGATCTCGGCGCGATCAAAAAACGACTGCCCGCCGGAAAGCGCGTAGGGGACCTTGTGGGTGCGCAACTGCTGCTCGAACAGCCGCGCCTGAAAGTTGCCGCGATAGAGGATTGCGTAATCACGAAAGCTTCCGCGCGTCTCGAACTTGTGCGCCAGCAGGCGCGTGACCACCCACTCGGCCTCGTGTTCGCCGTCGCGGCAGGCCATGACGCGAATCACGTCGCCATGCCCCTTGTCCGACCACAACTGCTTGTCGAACAGCTTGGGATTGTGGCGGATCACGTTGTTGGCGGCCTTGAGGATGCGCGTCGTCGAACGGTAGTTCTGCTCGAGCTTGATCACTTTTAGCCGCGGGAAATCGGTCTGCAACTGGCGCAAGTTGTCGATGTCGGCGCCACGCCAGGCGTAGATCGACTGGTCGTCGTCGCCCACCGCAGTGAAGGCCGCGCGCTCGCCGGTCAAGAGACGCATCAGCCGGTTCTGGCAGCGGTTGGTGTCCTGATATTCGTCGACCAGCAGGTGCCAGATGCGCGAACGCCAGCGTTGCGCCACGTCTTCGTCGGCTTCCAGTAAATTGACCGGCAGGCGGATCAGGTCGTCGAAATCGACCGCCTGGTAGGCCTTGAGCGTGCGCTCGTATTCCTGGTAGACGCGCGCCGCGCCGACT
>JAUSBB010000137.1 GCA_030652245.1 Rhodocyclaceae bacterium
CCCGCGCCGCTGCTGGCGCATCTCAAGCAGACCGTGATCGACAACGGCAACGTCTTTGCCGTGCTGGTTGACGCCGTGCGCGTCTGCTCGCTCGGCCAGGTCGGCGCGGCGCTTTACGAGGTGGGCGGACAGTACCGGCGCAGCATGTAGGCGGGCCAGCACGGCGGAATATCCGCCCCGGGATGCTAAAGTTAAGGCTGAAAACAGAGGAGGCTGGCTGTGGAAACTCGGCTCGATAATCCGCCGCCGGCGGGGATACTGATTCATGGCCCCGCCGCCGCCGCGCGGGGCCTGCAGGATCGTCTGGATGCGCTGGGCATGGCTGCCCAGGCGAGGGCGACCGCGTTGCCCGATAACGCCGGGACGATCTTCCGGCTGAATGCCGCCGCCGTCGACGCTTTGGCGCCGGACCTGGACACCATCTGGCTATGCAAAAAGCTGGCTCTCGACCCGTCCGGCAATGGCGATGATCTGGAACGGGAAATCCTGATCAGCCTGCTGCTCGCTCCGCAAGGTTTCGCGTATCGGAACTACGCCGAGCTGGCCTCGGCGGTGCGCGTCAGGAAGAACATCGTCGCGGCGGCCCGGAAGACCACGCTGGCGTTCGATACATCGGATGCCGCGGAACGTCCCGGCGATTGCTGGACCTATTCCCGGGAGTGCGGCTTTACGGTGCGGCCGGGGAAATCGCTGATCGAGGCCCTGCAGAAGGCAACCCAGCCCGAGGTGTCCGGGAAACTCCATGCATTCTCCTGCTACCGCGCCACTGAGTATGTCATTTTGCTCGGCATGGCGGAGGAACTGGCGACCTGCAACCCGGCGTTGCTGGCCAGCTTGCAACGCCAATGGGAAGCGTTGGCAATCAAGTCGGGCCGGTTTCACGAGACTTTTCTGGTCGAGTATGGCTCCATGGATGAACCCGTCCCACCCCATTACTACGTTCCCGGTGATCGGGTCTGGTTTCGCAACCCGGATGATTTTTCGTCCGATGTCACTGGCTACGAGGGGTCGTGGGTGTTTTATCTCGGCGGCGGGTTGTTCTCGAATTTCTGGCAGCGCAACCAGCCCTACACGCTGACCGGCAAGTGCCTGGAAATCTATCACTGGCGCCATGGCGTCTATCGCGACAGCGCCGGGGAGCTGTGCATGGATGAAGCCGTGGTCGCGGCGCGGGTCGCGGCCTCCATGAACGATCCGGGCGACACCGCAACCATTCTGCGGCGGATGATGCGCTGGCGGGAGCCCCATGGCGTTTACGCCGATGGCGGGTGCATCGATACTTCACGCGAATATCCCCGGTCGATCTGTCCGGGCGCGCCAGCGCTGGTCCTGCCCGACGCCTGAGCCGGCTTGCCGGCAAGTCCGCTGGCATTTTCGGATAAACTGCCGCGTTTGATGCCGGAAAAATCCCCATGTGGCACCATTTGACGGCCAATTTCGCCGATCTGCTGTTTTCCGTTGCCGAGGCCATGGATTTGGTTGATGCATCGCTGGCCGACCACCAGATGCGTACGGCATACGTTTGCGCCGAACTGGCCCGTGTCGCCGGGCTGGATTTCGAGCAGACCGAACGCCTGGCCATCGCCGCCCTGCTGCACGATATGGGCGCCTTGTCGCCGGAAGCGAAAATGGGCGTCCACAGCGCCAAGGAAAGTCGGCTGGAGCCGCACTGCCAGCGCGGCGGCCAGCTGTTTCGCGAGGCGGCCTGGCTGGCGCCGGCGGCGGCAATTGTCGATTGGCACCACACGCCCATGACGAAGCATCTCCTCGCCGGCCGCGGGCTGGCCGATTTCGACGTCCTTGGCGCGCAAATGCTCTGCCTGGCGGATCACCTCGAAGTGGCCATTCGGCGCGACACTTTCATCCTGCACCAGGTTGATGCGCTCCGCGCCGGCATCCATCAATTCGCCGGGTCGCTGCTTCATGCCGACGTGGTGGCGCTCTTTGATCAAGTTTCCGGTAATGACTGCTTTTGGCTCGAACTGGTTGCGCGCGACCTGGGACAGCAGTTGCGCAAGCGCAATCTGTTGCGTTCGGTCAGTCTTGATTACGCGGCGACGCGTGCGCTGGCCGGGGTGTTCAAGGATATGACGGATTTTCGCGCGAATTTCACGGTAACCCATTCCGCGGGGGTTGCCGCTTGCGCCACAGGTATCGGCGCGGCGCTGGGTCTCGCAGAACAGGAGCTGCAGCAGCTCGAACTGGCTGGGCTCCTCCATGACATCGGCAAGCTGGTGGTGCCGAATGCCATCTTTTGCAAGGCGGCGCCATTGACGCCCGAGGAATTCGCCGTGATCCGGCAGCATGCGTACTGCAGCCAGCACATCCTGGCGCGGGTGCGGGGCTTCGAGAAGGTCGCCAAATGGGCGGGACAGCATCATGAGCGGTCGAATGGCAGCGGTTATTGCCGGGGCGCCGCCCAGGCGCAGCTTGACCTGGGCGCCCGCGCGCTCGGCGTGGCGGACGTGGCGATCGCCATGGCCGAGCGGCGGCCGTATCGTGAACCACACGCTGCCGCGACGGTGCAACGCGAACTCGCCGCGCAGGCCGGCAAGGGTTGGCTGGATGCGGAAGTCGTCGCGGCGCTGGCCGACAATTACCCGGCGATCGCCGCGCGGGTTAATGAAGCCCAGGCAGCGGACGCGACGCGTTACCGCAACCACTACGCAATGATCAGCTGAGACCGGAACTCCCGCAGCCTGTAAAATTCTTGCTGCAACGCAACAACCCCGATTCCCATGGCCACTATTTCCATTTACGACTCCACGCTGCGTGACGGCGCGCAGGCGCAGGGCATTTCCTATTCGGTCGAGGACAAGCTGAAGATCGTCGAGCGGCTGGATGCGCTCGGCGTGAGCTACATCGAGGCCGGCAACCCCGGCTCGAATCCGAAAGACCTGGAATTTTTCGCCCGCGCGGCAACGCTCAAGCTCCAGAACGCGCGCATCATCGCTTTCGGCGCGACGCGCAAGGTCGGCGTGCGCGTGGCCGACGACGCCAACCTCCAGTCGTTGCTGAAAGCCGGCACGGCCGCCATCGCGATCTTCGGCAAGAGCTGGGATTATCAGGTGCGGGAAATCCTCCGCACCACGCTGGCCGAAAACCTCGCCATGATCGGCGACACGGTGCGCTACCTCAAGCAGCAGGGCAAGGAGGTGGTGTTCGACGCCGAACATTTCTTCGACGGCTGGAAGGCCAACGCCGACTACGCCCTGCAGACGCTGGCCGCCGCCGCCGCCGCCGGCGCTGACAGTCTGTGCCTGTGCGACACCAACGGCGGCAGTTTCCCCGACGAGATTTACGAAATCACCCGCGCCGTCTGTGAGAAATTTCCCGCTGTCGCCATCGGCATCCATTGCCACAACGACAGCGAGATGGCGGTGGCGAATTCAATCCGCGCCGTGCAGGCCGGCGCGACGCAGGTGCAGGGCACGATCAACGGCCTGGGCGAGCGTTGCGGCAATGCCAATCTCTGCTCGATCATCCCGAACCTGCAATTGAAGCTGGGGCTCGCATGCATTCCCGACGCAGCCCTGTGCCACCTGACCTCGGTGGCGCGCGCGGTCAGCGAAATCGCCAACCTGCCGCTGAATGAAAAAGCGCCCTACGTCGGCGGCCACGCTTTCGCGCACAAGGGCGGCATGCACATCGACGCCGTGGTCAAAAATCCGGTCTCCTACGAGCACATCGACCCCGAGCAGGTCGGCAACAGTCGCCGCGTGCTGATGTCGGAGGTGGCGGGGCGCAGCACGCTGCTGGCGCGCATCAACGCCATCGACCCGACGCTTTCCAAGGATTCGCCCGAGACGCGGCGGATCATGGCCAGGCTGAAGGAGCTCGAACATGCGGGTTTCCAGTTCGAGGCGGCGGAAAGTTCCTTCGACCTCATCGTGCGCAAGATGCTCGGACGCTACACGCCCTTTTTCGAGCTGGTCGAGTTCAAGGTGATCACCAACGAACCGGCCGTCAACGACGTGAACTCGTCGGTGATCATCAAGGTGCGCGTCGGCGACCAGGAAGTGCTCACCGTGGCGGAAGGCGACGGCCCGGTGAATGCGCTCGACCGCGCCGCGCGCAAGGCGCTGGAGCGGCTCTACCCGGCCATCGGCGAAATCCGCCTCACCGACTACAAGGTGCGCGTGCTCGACTCGGACAAGGCCTCGGCCGCCCGCGTGCGGGTGCTGATCGAGTCGACCGATCAGAAGGAAAACTGGACCACCATCGGCGTGTCTACCGATATCATCAACGCCTCGTGGCAGGCGTTGGTGGATTCGATCGAATACAAGCTGCTGCGCGATCAGGAAACCAAGGGATACCAACGGGAACGGCAATGACTGACAAGACACTCTACGACAAACTCTGGGATTCGCACGTCGTCCGCGAGGAATCCGACGGCACCTGTCTGATCTATATCGACCGCCACCTGATGCACGAGGTGACGAGTCCGCAGGCTTTCGAGGGCCTGCGCCTGGCGGGTCGCCGGCCGTGGCGCGCGAGTAGCGTGGTGGCCACCGCCGACCACAACACGCCGACCGACCACTGGGACGATGCGGATAGCGGCCTGAAGGACCCGATCTCGCGCTTGCAGATCGAGACGCTCGACGCCAACATCAAGGATTTCGGCGCGCTGGTGTATTTCCCGTTCAAGCATGCCAACCAGGGCATCATCCATGTCATCGGCCCGGAAAACGGCGCGACGCTGCCGGGCATGACCGTGGTCTGCGGCGACAGCCACACCTCGACGCACGGCGCCTTCGGCGCGCTGGCGCATGGCATCGGCACCTCCGAGGTCGAGCATGTGCTCGCCACGCAGACGCTGGTGGCCAAGCGCTCTAAAAGGATGCTCATTAAAGTGGACGGAAAAGTCGGCGCTGGCGTGACGGCGAAAGATATCGCGCTGGCCATCATCGGCAAGATCGGCACGGCGGGCGGCACGGGTTATGCCATCGAGTTCGGCGGTGCCGCGATTCGTGACCTGTCGATCGAAGGCCGCATGACGGTTTGCAACCTGGCCATCGAGGGCGGTGCGCGCGCCGGTCTCATCGCGCCCGACGACAAGACCTTCGAATATCTCAAGGGCCGCCCGCTGGCGCCCAAGGGGGCGGACTGGGAGAAGGCCGTCGCCTACTGGCGCACGCTGACGACCGACGCCGACGCGAAGTTCGACGCCGTCGTCGAGCTCGATGCCGCGAGCATCCAGCCGCAGGTGACCTGGGGCACCTCGCCCGAGCAGGTGCTGTCGATCGGCGATCGCGTACCGAACCCGGCCAATGAGGCCGATTTGCAAAAGCGTGCCGGCATCGAGCGCGCGCTGCAATACATGGGCCTCGCCGCCGACACGCCGATCACCGCCATTCCGGTCGACAAGGTCTTCATCGGCAGTTGCACCAATTCGCGCATCGAGGATTTGCGCGCCGCCGCTGTTGTCGCCAAAGGCCGGCAGAAGGCCGCCACGGTAAAACAAGTTTTGGTCGTCCCGGGTTCCGGCATCGTCAAGCGCCAGGCCGAGGCCGAAGGTCTGGACAAGGTCTTCGTCGCCGCCGGCTTCGAATGGCGCGAACCCGGCTGCTCGATGTGCCTGGCGATGAACGCCGACCGTCTCGAACCGGGCGAGCGTTGCGCCTCGACCTCGAACCGCAACTTTGAAGGACGCCAGGGCGCGGGCGGCCGCACCCACCTCGTCAGCCCCGCGATGGCCGCCGCCGCCGCCATCGCCGGCCACTTCGTCGATATCAGGAATTTCTGACATGAAAGCATTTACCCAAATCAACGGCCTGGTCTGCCCGCTCGACCGCGCCAACGTCGATACCGACGCCATCATCCCCAAGCAGTTCCTCAAGTCGATCAAGCGCTCGGGCTTCGGCCCCTACCTGTTCGACGAGTGGCGTTACAGCGACACCGGCCAGCCGGGCATGGACTGCACGAACCGGCCGCTGAAGAAGGATTTTGTCCTCAACCAGCCGCGCTTCAAAAATGCGCAGGTGCTGCTGGCGCGCGACAACTTCGGCTGCGGTTCTTCGCGCGAGCACGCGCCGTGGGCGATCGAGGACTATGGTTTTCGCGTCATCATCGCGCCGTCCTTCGCCGACATCTTCTTCGGCAACTGCTACAAGAACGGCATCCTGCCCATCGTCGCCTCAAGCGAAATCGTCGACCAGTTGTTCCGCGAGTGCGCCGCGCAGAAGGGTTACAAATTGCGCGTCGATCTGGAAACCCAGACCGTGCGGAATCCTGCCGGCGAGTGGTTCAGCTTCGACATCACCCCGCACAGGAAGCATTGCCTGAAGAACGGCCTCGACGAAATCGGCCTGACGCTGCAACACGCCGACGCGATCAGGGCCTTCGAGGCGAAGCACCGGGCGGCGCAGCCCTGGTTATTTGCGCACTAGCGTCACGGCGAGTTCGGTGCGCTCGATGCGCGTGTTGTCGACGCGCGGGTAGGGCGGCTTCGGCCAGTCCCACAGCATCGCGGGAAACAGCGCGCGCATCGCGCTGATGTCGCAGTGGTAGGGCGGGCCTTCGATGAAGCCGAGTTCGCTTTCCGGGCGCGGCGCCTGCATGAAGAGCGCGAGCAGCTTGCCGCCGGGCTTCAGCCAGGCGTGCAGTTGTGCCGCATAGCGCGTCCAGAAGTCCGGATACAGCGCGCACAGGCAAGTCTGTTCGAACACCGCATCCACCGGCGCATCCGGCAGCCAGTGCAGCACATCGGCATCGACGAGTTGCGCCTGCGTGCCATCGCGTTTCAATAACTGCTGGCACATCGCCAATGCGCCGGGCGTGAAGTCGATGCCGGTGACATCCATGCCGGCGGCGGCGAGCGCCGCGACTTCCCAGCCCTGGCCGCAGCCCGGCACGATGACGCGGCTGCCGGGGGCGAGCGTGCCAGCGGCGATCCATTGCGCCAGTTGCGGGTTCGGTTCGCCGCGATCCCAGGGGATCGTGCCGCTGGCAAAGCGTTCCTGCCAGAATTCCTGTGTCGGTCCGGTCATGGTTGAGGCCTTTCGAGAAGGTGTTTCTTGATCCGGCCGACGACGTGCATTTCGCAGGCACGGCAGTCGAAGGTGAGCGTCAGCCGTTCGTTGCCGTTGATCAAGGTCATCGGTTCGGCGCGTACCTGCCCCTGCACGCCGGTAATACCCTTCGCCTGGTGCGGGCAGAGGTGAAAGGCATGGCGCAGGCAATGCTTGGTGATCATCAGCGAGACTTCGCCCGCTTCCTCGTGCGCCTCGTAGGCGGCGGCGATGAGTTTCACGCCATGCTTTTCGTAAAACCGGCGCGCGGCGTTGTTGTAGACGTTGGCGAGGTAGCTCAGCGTCGCGTCGGGATAAGGCGTTGGCGGCAGGGTGGCCGGGCGGCGCAGCGGGCGTGCGCAGGCGGCCAGGCGTGCCGCCGCCAGCGCGGCGACCGCATCGCGGCGCAACTGGTTGGTGGCCGAATTCGGCACAAACCAGGGCTGTGTCCATGTGACGCTGAAATCGCGCAATGAAAAGTCGGTGCCGCCAAGACGGCGCAGTTGCTCGTGCAGGCTGCTTTCCGCAGTCGCCGGATGCTTCGCGGGCTGCTTGTCGATCTTGAGGTTGACGGTGGCGTTGATGCCGTCGCTGTCGGTCAGGGTCAGCGCAAATCCGTCTGCCGTCTCGGCGAACAGCGCAGCGACAGCGATGCGGCGCTCGGCGGATTCCTTGGTCAGCGCCTGTTCCCAGGTCTGATCGCGGTTGCGGTTGATATCAGTCCCGACCTTCAGGCCGGGCAATGCGTCGATGGGGTCGTTCGGCCAGATGCGCCAATGATCTTTGTCAATCCGCTCGACGCGGTTTGCCTGAGTGCCGACGGCCGTGCGCTTGTGCATCCAGGAGAGGCCATCGCCGTTGGCTAGCTGCGCTTGCGTCGTGATCTCGAAGCCGTCGGAAAAGACCCGCGCCAGCTTGCCGACCGGCAGGCCGACGAAGGCGGGTGTGTCGATGGCGGCGATGTGCGCGGGGTCGGCGTTGCGGCCATGGATGAAATAGTCCGTCGACCCGCGATGAAAAGTCTTGTCGGGATTCGGCGCGAATTTCAGCGTCACTGCGCCACTCGATGCGGCCACGAGTGTTGGCAAATGAGCGGGATGTTGTTCGAAAATCCCGTCGAGCAATTGCCGATAGTGGCCGGTGATGTTCTTCACGTAGCCGATGTCCTTGTAACGCCCCTCGATCTTGAAGCTCTGCACACCGGCCTCGATCAGCGGCAACAGGTTGGTGCTCTGGTCGTTGTCCTTCACCGAGAGCAGATGCTTCTCGAAGGCCACGACACGACCCGCGCCATCCTGCAATGTGTAAGGCAGGCGGCAGGCCTGCGAGCAGTCGCCGCGATTGGCGCTGCGGCCGGTCTGCGCGTGGCTGATGTAGCACTGGCCGGAGAAGGCCACGCACAGCGCGCCGTGGATGAAGTGTTCGACAATCACGTCGTTCGGCAGCGCGGCCCGCACGGCGGCGATTTCCTTGAGCGAGAGTTCACGCGCCAGGACCAGTTGCGAGAAGCCGGCTTCGGCGAGGAAGCGCGCCTTGGCCGGCGTGCGGATGTCGCATTGCGTCGAGGCGTGCAGGTCGATGGGCGGCAGATCGAGTTCCAGCAGGCCCATGTCCTGCACGATCAGCGCGGCCACACCGACGTCCCAGCAGTCTTTCACCAACTTTCGCGCGGGTTCCAGTTCGGCATCGGAAAGAATGGTGTTGAGCGTGACGTAGATGCGCGCATGGAAGCGGTGCGCGAATTCGACCAGCGCCGCGATGTCGCGCATGGCATTGCCGGCAGTATGACGCGCGCCAAAGGCCGGGCCGCCGATGTAGACGGCGTCCGCGCCATGCAGAATCGCCGCGCGGCCGATCTCGGCAGTGCGGGCGGGGGCGAGCAGTTCGATGCGGCGGTTTTCACCCAAAATCACTCACCGCCCAACTTCTTGATGATGGACTTTGCCAGATATTCGTTGATTTCGTTATGCCGCGGCACTGGCTGGGACTGCCGGGTGCTCTGGTTGGTGTACCAGTCGTGACGCCCGCCGTTACGGACCAGCACGCAGCCCAATTGTTCGAGCAATCTGATGAGGTCGCGCCTTTTCATGCGACCAGCAGTTCTTCGACCCTATGCACATAGGGAACTTGGCCGGAATCGAAATCGACCAACAAATCCTTCAGGTTCTCGATGAGTTCTTCCTTGGTCGCGCCTTGAGTCGCATAGTCGGGATATTCGTTGAGATAGCCGACAAACAAGCCGCCGTCTTGCCAGGAAGTAAATTTGAACGCGCGCATGATCAATGGCCTGTGAACTGAAATATTTTAGGGAGAAGCCAAAAGCCGACATGGAGAAATCATAGGGGATAGGGCGGGGAAAAACAAACTCCATGAAAGTCGGCGCTGGCGGGACGGCGTCAGCCGGAACGCCGCCAACACGGGGACGGCTTCGCCGGAACGCCGCCAACACGGGGACGGCGATCGGCGGCGCTCAGCCGCCAAACCGCCGCAACCCGTCGAGATCGAGAATCAGCAGGCCGCCGTATTCGATGTGCAGGAAGCCGGCGTCTTCGAGAATCTTCAGCGAGCGATTGACGCGCTGGCGCGACACGCCGGCGAGGTTGCCGATTTCCTCCTGCGAGATGCTGAGCTGGGGATTTTGCCCCGGATAGAGCACGGGGTTGAACATCGCGCACAGGCAGCGGGCGACGCGGGCGTCGGTGTCGAGCAGGCGCTCGGATTCGAGCAGGCCGATGAACTGGCCGAGGCGCTCGTTGATCTGTTCGATCATCGCGTGGTTGAAGGCGATGCTGTGGTCGAGCAGCCAGTGGAAGGTTTCGCGCTTCATGCAGGCGACGCGCGTGGCGCGCAGGGCGATGACGTCGTAGCGGCGCAGCTCGGTCTTCATCAGCGAACCTTCGCCAAACCAGCCGCCGGTGGGAATGCCGGCGTAGGAGGCGGTCTTGCCGGTAACCCAGTCGGAGGACATTTTCGCCAGTCCGTCGATGATGCCGATCCAGCAGGCCGCCGATTCGCCCTTGCGGCAGATGAAGCCGCCGGCTTCGATGTGGCGCTCGGTCGTGCCCTGGCGCACCTGCGTGAGTTCCGCCGCCGACAGGCCGCGCGCCCAGCGCGATTGGGCAATGGCGGCGTCGAGCGTCGGCGGGGGTTGGGATGAATTGTCAGCCACGCGACAATTATAGGCGGCCCGCCGGGTTAAAGTCCGTGACACTGCAGTGAACCCACCGGCCCGATAGCCTGCTTGATTCGGGACACGGTACGCGATCATCCGGGACCACCCGGGGATACGACGGATGTTGGATGGAGGAGATTTGCGCATGAATGCTTCGACGGCGGGCAGCGTGATCGATGGCGCGCCCGCGGAGCTGGACACCTTTCCGCGCTTGCTGTTGGCGCACGCCCGCACGCGCCCCGAGCGGCCGGCGATCCGCGAGAAGGATCTGGGCATCTGGCAGAGCTGGACCTGGGCAGAAGCGGCGCGCGAGGTGCGCGGCATGGCCTGCGGTCTGGCCCAGCTCGGCTTCAAGCGCGGCGACCGCCTCGCCATCATCGGCGACAACCGCCCGCGGCTCTACTGGGCGATGTGCGCCGCGCAGATGCT